>DATMSA010000001.1:0-49788 GCA_035565675.1 Capillimicrobium sp.
GCGAACCATCCGCACCGCCGCCTGCTTCTCCTCCATCGAATACCGACGCGTCGTCGGCTTGCCAGCTGTGCGCTCTCGCGGCATGAACTCCGTCCTTGCATTTCCAAGGCCAGAAGTCTCCAACCACCCCAGGACGATTCAGGTGGACTTCATCACCTCGCTGGACGGCTACGGATCCGCCGAAGGCTGGCCGGGGTGGTGGGGCTTGGAAGGCCCGGAGTACCTCGGTTGGCTGGAGAGCGGGGGAACTGACTTCACGGTGCTCATGGGAGCGAAGACCTATGAGCTGATGGCGGGGATGGCGCAGGGCGCTGCGGCCGGCGAGGACTTCAGTGACGACGAGAGCGAAACCATGTCCGGGCTCGCGGCGATGGACAAGGTGGTCATCTCGTCCACACTCGAACCGCCCTACGCGTGGCCGAACACCACGGTCCTGTCCGGCGATCTCGTGGAACTCGTGACGGAGCTGAAGCGAGATGCCACCAAGCCGATCCACACGCTCGGCAGCGTGAGCCTCTGCCGCTCGTTGATGGAAGCGGGCCTGGTGGACAGGTTCCGGGTCGTGATCTTCCCGGTGATCACCGGGAGGACCGGCGCGGACCGGATCTACGACGGGTACGAGGACTTCGCCTTGGAGTTCGTCGAGAGCCGTACCTTCGACGACCGCTCCCAGCTGCTGGAGTACGTCCCTCGGTTGCTGGACGGTCCGCTGAAGCGCTGAGCCTCGGTCGCTGCGCGCCGCGCCTGTGACGCGAAGCCGCCGGAACGCGACCGTGTGGAATGGACTCGAGTCCACGTACTGGTTCACATAAGATCGATTAGCGAGCGTTGCATGGGCCGCCGCCACCGCCGATGACAAACGAATCGAGGATGCCCCGCGCGGCGAAGCCTCGTGCACACCTCCCCGAAGCTTCGTGCTCGGCAGGCGCGAAGCCTCGTGCTCGCTAGGCGCGCACGTCCCTCCATCGACGACCTCGGTCGTGCGATCGCCGCGATCGGCGCGATGCGCGAGGACGTCAACGCCGTGCGCAGCATCGAGCGCCTCTGTTAGGTGCTCCCGGCTTGGAAGGAGTGATCGAACGTCCGAGCCCCCGGGCTGGCGTGTCACGCGTAGCTGCGCCCAACCCCGGCTTGCGGACACCCGAACGTCCCCGGCGCGTAGTACTTGCCCCCTCCCCGCCGAAGCTCAACGGATGCTCGCGACGGAGCGCGGCCGGCCCCCGGGCCCTGGCCGAGCGCGACCGCCAGCTCGAGCGCTTCGCGGGCCTGCTGCGCCAGACCGCCGAGCGGGCCCGCACCGTGCTCCCCGACCTCCCACCGGTGCGCGACCTCGACGTCCATGCCGCCGCGGTCATGGCCAACGAGCTCGTGGCCGCGCGCGTCCGAGCCGGGCGCGCGGAGCAGCTCGACGAGCTCCTGCCCGACCTGCGCTACCTGATGCTGCGCCTGCTGGTCAGCGACGAGATCGCCCACCGCGTCGCATCCTCCGCTTGACTTTCAGATACGGTTGCTTATTCAATAGGCGCCGGTCGTAGGTCTCGTCGCAGAGGAGAGAGATGGCACGCCGTGCGGCCGCGGGCGCAGTCCTCGCGCTGGCGGCTCTCCAGCTCACCACCGCCGGCGCACCCGCCGGCCCGGCGGCCGTCCCGAGCGTGCCGGCGTGCGCCCTGGGCCGGCTGCCGTCGCACCTCGCCGACGTCGTCCCCCGCGCGCTCGCCGGTGCGCAGCGGCGCTACGTCGCCACGCTCACGGGCGCCTCGCCGGCCGAGCGCCGCCAAGCGGGCACCGTGTTCTCCGCGGCCGCCGCGGCCTACGTGTACGGCATGCCGAGGGTGCTGCTGGCGAGGACCATCGAGCGCTATCCGCGCAACGCGCTCGTCGGCCGCGGCGTGCTGGCCACGCCGGAGCTGCGCACGGTCGTCGCGCCCAACCACGACACGCTCTACTTCGTGACCCGGCTCGACCTGCGCGACGGGCCGGTCGTGCTCGACGCGCCGGCCACCGGCGGCCGTTACTCGGTGGTGCAGCTGCTCGACATCGACACGAACGCCTTCGCCTACGTCGGCAGCGGGACGGACCGCGACCGCGCCGAGACGGTGGTGATCGCCCCGCCCGGGTGGTCCGGCCCGGCGCCTGAGGGCGCCCGCGTGATCGCGAGCCCCAGCACGCTCGCGTGGCTGCTGGGCCGCACCCTGGTCGACGGGGAGGCGGACGTCGACGCCGCCGCCACGCTCATGCGGGGGTACGCGCTCACGCCGCTGGACGCGTGGGCATCCGGCGCCCGCCAGGCGCTGCAGGTCGTCACCGGGACGCCGGACGGCCCGCCGCAGGTGCCGCGCGGGCGCGCGTTCGTCGACGCGCTCACGCAGCTGCTCGAGCAGAGCCCGCCACCCGCCCACGACGCCTGCGCCGTGCGCGCGTTCGCCCGGGCCGGCGTCGGCACGGCGCCTCCGCCCGGCGACCTGGCCGCCGCGGTCGACGCCGGGATCCGGGCGGGCGACCGGCTCGTCGACCGCATCGTGGCCGTCGAGGGCGCCCATGCCGGCGAACGCAACAACGGCTGGTGGCTGACCACCGGCGACACGGCCGCGTTCGGTCGCGACTACGCGCGTCGCGCGCTCGTCGCGCGGATCGGGCTGGGCGCGAACCTGCCGGCCGAGGCGCTGTACCCGGTGGCCGACGGCGACAGCCGTGGGCGTCCGCTCGACGGCCGCCATCGCTACGAGGTGCGCTTCGCGCCGGGCACGCTGCCGCCCGTGCGGTCCTTCTGGTCGCTGACGATGTACGACGAGGATCTGGCGCTCGTCGCCAACCCGCTCGGGCGCTACGCGCTGGGCGACCGCACGCCGGGGCTGCGGCCGGCGCCCGACGGGTCGCTGACGATCCGCATCTCGCACGCGCCCCCGGCCGACGGCGACCAGGCGAACTGGCTGCCCGCCCCGTCCGGACCGTTCCGGCTCTACCTGCGCCTCTACGAGCCGCACGCCGCGGCGCTCGACGGCCGCTGGACGCCGCCCCCGATCCGGCGCATGCGATGACGCGGCTGCTTGCCCGCCTGCTCGTCGCCGCCGCGCTCCTCGTGGCGTCCGCCCCGGCGACCGCGCCGGCCGAGACGCCGCGCCAGCGCCCCAACGTGGTGCTGGTCATGACCGACGACCAGACCGTCGAGGACATGCGCGCGATGCCGCTCACGCAACGCCTGATCGGCGGCGCCGGCGTGACGTTCGCGCGGTCGTTCAGCTCCTATCCGCTGTGCTGCCCTGCGCGCGTCACGCTGCTCACCGGCCAGTACGCCCACAACCACGACGTGCTCGGCAACCGCCCGCCGCTCGGCGGCTACGGCGCATTCCGCGGCACGGACGACACGCTGCCGGTCTGGCTGCAGCGCGCGGGCTACGCCACCGCGCACGTCGGCAAGTACCTCAACGGCTACGGCCGCGACGTCCCCGCCACGGTCCCGCCCGGATGGGACGAATGGCACGGGTCGGTCGACCCGACGTCCTACATGATGTGGGGCTACACGCTCAACGAGAACGGGACGCTGCGCACCTACGGCAGCTTCCGCGACGAGGACCCCGCGCTCTACCAGGCCGACGTGTATCGCGACCGCGCGATCGCGCTCATCGACCGGTGGGCGCCCCGCCGGCGGCCGTTCTTCCTCAGCGTGATGTTCCTCGCGCCGCACGCCGAGGGCGAGGTCGGCCTCGTGCGCTCGGCGCCGCGCCATCGCGGCCGCATGGCCGACGCGCCCGTGCCGCGCTCGCCGGCGTTCAACGAGGTCGACGTGCGCGACAAGCCGTCGTGGCTGCAGCAGGGCTCGCCCCTGCTCGACGCCGACGCGATCGCCGCGGTCGACGCGCGCACGCGCAGCCGCATGGAGTCGCTGCTGGCCGTCGACGAGGCCGTCCGCGACATCGTCGCGGCGCTGCGCCGCCACGGCGAACTGGACCGCACGCTGATCGTGTTCGCCTCCGACAACGGGCACTTCGCGGGCGAGCACCGCATCCCGCAGAGCAAGTACTTCCCGTATGAGCCGTCCGTGCGCGTGCCGGTGCTGATGCGCGGCCCGGGCGTGGCCCGCGGCCGTGTCGCACGGGCGCTCACGGTCAACGCCGACCTCGCGCCGACGATCCTCGACGCCGCCGGCGCCGCTCCCGGCCGCCGGCGCCTGGACGGCCGGTCGCTGATGCCCCTGGCCGCGAACCCGCGGATGCGCAGCGACCGGCCCATCCTGCTGGAGACCGGCGAGTCCAGCCGCGGGGACATCGACCAGGACGGCACCGCCGTCGGCGGCATCGGCGCCGGCATCGACGTCCCGATCTACAACGGCGTGCGCACCGACCGCTACGTCTACCTCGAGTACGACGGCGGCGAGCGCGAGCTGTACGACCTGCGCCACGACCCCCACCAGCTGCGCTCGGTCCACGCCGATCCCCGGTACGCGCGCACGCGGGCTGCGTTGGACCGCGTGCTCGCGCGCCTCTCGCGCTGCACGGGGCCGTCGTGCCGGGCCGGCGCGGGGCCGATCCCACCGCCGGCGCCGTAGCCCACGACGCTGAGAGCGGCGATCGGGCACGCGGCATCCACGACAGAGCGGATGCGACCCGTTGGGCTCGACGCGCGGTGTCCGGATCCGGGCACTCCGGCGACGGAACCGATCCTAGACTCCTGCTAGCGGTTGGCTGCGGCTGCTACGCGTTGACACCGCGAAGCGGGTCGCTTAGGCTGCTGCTACTAGCTAATCGTCACTGTCACGGGATAGCAGTTGCCCGTGAGAGTTGCAGCGACCAAGGAGCATGTTCGTGGCCATGGGCCGTCGGTTTTCACTTGCCGTGGGTGTTGCGGCATCGGTTGCCGTGCTGGCAGGATGCGGGTCAAACTCCGACTCGGACTCGACCAACGCGTCGACGAGCGGTGCTGGCGCCGCGAGCAGTGTCAAGCAGGAAGCGAGCGCTCGCGTTGCCGAGGCCACGAAGGTCCCGGCCTTCAACGGCCCGACCGAGCCGGTCGACATGGCCAGCCTGAAGGGCAAGCGGGTCATGATCCTCTCGGGCAACAACGGCGTCCCGTTCGTCGCCGCGACCGCCAAGGCCGGCGAGGAGGCCGCCAAGGCCGCCGGCTTCGACGTCGTCTCCTACGACGGCAAGGGTCAGCCCAGCGGCTGGTCGAAGGGCATCCAGCAGGCCGTCACGCAGGGCATGGCCGGCATCTTCACCGTCGGCGTGCCGCCGGAGGTCGTCAAGACCGCCCTGGCCGACGCCAAGAAGAACAACGTGCCGGTCATCAACGTGTTCGACCTGTCCTCGCCCGACGCTCCCCTGGAGCCCGAGGGCCTGTCGGCGAGCGTCACGGTGGACTACGCCAAGGACGGCTCGCTCCTGGGCGACTTCATCGTCGCCAACTCCGACACCGACGCGCCGCACGTCCTGGTGCTCGGTGACGCGTCCTTCCCGTCGGTCGCCGCCATCCAGAAGGGCGCGGTCGACCAGATCAAGAAGCTGGCGCCGGACGCGAAGATCATCGAGAAGAACGTCCCGGTGTCCAAGCTCGCGACGAACCTCGCCGCGACCGTCCAGACGGAGCTGCGCAAGGATCCCGAGATCAAGTGGATCGTTGCTGACTACGACGCCGAGGCCATCTACATCGTCCCGGCCGTCAAGCAGGCGGGCAAGGCCAACGAGGTTCAGGTCGTCGGCCATGACGCCGTGCCGCAGAACCTGAAGTGGGTTCAGGACGGCGACGTCCAGACGTTCGACGTCGGCGATCCCGCCGGCTGGGGCGGCTGGGGCGGCGTGGACGCGCTGGCGCGCGCCATCCTCGGGATGGAGCAGCCGGACCAGAACATCCCCACCGCCGCGTTCACCAAGGAGAGCCTGCAGGGCAAGGACGTCGAGAACGAGGACGACCTCTTCGGCACCGCGTACCGCGACGCCTACCTCAAGCTCTGGGGGATCCAGTAGCGACATGACGACACCCGAGCAGCAGGGGACCTCGGGTCTCGGCACGGCACCGCCTCCGGGCGGTGCCGCGCCGGCCGTCGAGTTCCGTGGCATCTCCAAGGCGTTCGGCGGCACCCAGGCGCTGTCCGACGTCACCATGACCGTCGAGCCGGGCACGGTCCACGCCCTCATCGGCCAGAACGGCGCCGGCAAGTCGACGATGGTGAAGATCCTCGCCGGCTTCCACGACGCCGACGACGGCGAGCTGTGGCTCAACGGCGAGCGCATGGCCCTCCCCCTCCACCAGCAGGACGCGCGCCGCCACGGCCTGGGCTTCTTCCATCAGAACATCGTGCTCGCCCCGGAGCTGAGCATCCTCGAGAACGTCCGCGTCAACCGCTTCAACGCGGGCTCCTTCGGCCGCATCCACTGGTCGCGCGAGCGCGAGGACGTGCGCGAGCGCCTGGCCGACGTCGACCTGCACGTCGACCCCGACATGCTCGTGGCCGCCCTCCCCCAGGCCCAGCGTGCGCTCGTCGGCTTCGTCCGCGCGGTCCAGTCCGTGCGCGAGGACCACGAGCTCGGCAACGGGGTGCTCGTGCTCGACGAGCCGACCGCGTACCTGCCCCGCGCCTCCGTCGACCGGCTGTACGCCGCCACGCGGCGCCTCGTCGACCAGGGCGCCGCCGCCATCTTCGTCAGCCATCGCCTCGACGAGGTGATGCGCTTCGCCGACCGCATCAGCGTGATCCGCGGTGGGCGCATGGTCGCCACACTCAACCGCGACGAGACGAGCGTCGAGGAGCTCGTGCGCCTGATCCTCGGCCGCGAGCTCGGCGGGATGTACCCGACCAAGGCCCGCACCGTCGGCGACGAGGTCCTGTCCGTCGACGGGCTCTCGGGCAAGGTCGTGCGGGGCGTCTCCTTCGGCCTTGCGCGCGGGGAGATCCTCGGTCTCACCGGCCTCGTCGGCATGGGCCACGAGGAGGTCCCCTACCTCATCGCCGGCGCGACGAAGGCCGAGGACGGCACGGTCGCCGTCGACGGCAATTCCATCGCCGCGCGCGACCTCACGCCGCGCAGCTCTCGTGAGTTGCGCATCGGCTTCCTGCCCGGCGATCGCGAGCGCGAGAGCGGGGTCCCGACCGCGACGGTCACCGAGAACGTGACCATGCCGGTGCTCGGGCAGTTCTTCTCGGGCGGGCGCCTGAAGCACCGCAAGGAGCGCGACTACGTCGGCGAGATCGTGCGGCGCTTCAACGTGCAGCCGCCGCACCCCGAGCTCCCGCTCGCCGCGCTCAGCGGCGGCAACCAGCAGAAGGCCCTCATGGCCAAGTGGCTGCAGCTCGAGCCGCTCGTGCAGCTGATGTACGAGCCCACCCAGGGCGTCGACATCGGCTCGCGGCGTCAGATGTTCCAGTTCATCGAGGAGCTGGCGCGCTCGGGCGCGGGCGTCGTCATCGCCTCCTCGGAGTACGAGGACCTCGCGAACATCTGCACCCGCGTCCTCGTGTTCCGCGACGGCCGCGCCGTCGCGGAGCTCACCGGAGCCTCGCTCACGAAGGACTCCATCACCGAGCAGTGCCTCATGAGCGTTGACTCCGGCACCTGATGGTGCGAAGGCGCCGCCGCTACGGATGGCACCTGTTGAGAGCGGGTGTCGACTGATGTGTCCAAGCCGGTAGAAAGAGAGTCATGCGAGCGTTGGAACGGGTCATCGGGATCCTTGAGGCCGTGGCGGAGTCGGGAGACACCGCCACGGCGAGCGTCGTTGCGGACCGCATGGGCCTGTCGCTCTCGACGACCGCCCGCCTGATGCGCGAGATGGCCGACCAGGCCATGCTCGAGCGCAACGGCCACGGGTACAGCATCGGCACGCGCCTGCTGTCCATCGTCCAGACCGCCGGGCCGTCAGAGGGCCTGTCGGGGCTGGCGACGCCCGTCATGATGCGCCTGCGCGACCAGACCGGCGAGACCGTCTCCCTGCATGTCCGCCGCTTCGATCAGCGCGTCTGCACGGCCGTGTGCGAGAGCGCGCACCCCATCCGCCGGGTCGTCCCGGTCGGGTTCGTGCTCCCCCTCCACCTCGGCGCGACCGGGGACGTCCTGATGTCCGGGCTGACCGAGGAGGAGCTGACCACCTACCTGGCCGGCCTGTACCTCTCCAGCACCGAGGAGAAGACGCTGCGTGAGCGCATCGAGGTCGCGCGGCGTCAGGGCTACGCGATCGCCGAGCAGCGCTGGACGGAGGGCCTCTCGGGCATCTCCGCCGCGATCACCCATCAGGGCGCGGTCGTCGCCGTGATCAGCGTGTCGGGCCCGGCGGACCGCTGGAACGCCGCCGCGATGGAGGCGTCCCGGGAGGACGTCGTCGGCGCGGCGTCGGCCATCTCCGAGCGGATCCGGCCGACGACGCGCCTGACGGACTAGGACTGGCCGGCGTCCGGGCGGGCGGCGCGCATCTGCTCGCGCCGGCGCTCGGTCGCCGCGGCGTCGGCGGCTCCGGAGGCGTCGATCACGACGCCGTACTGCTCGGCCGCGGCCGCGACGGTGACGAGGCCGTCGGCGACGTCGGCCATCACCTCGTCGATCGGGCGATCCGTCGGATCCCCGAGGCCGCCGCCACCGCCGCTGACGATCCGCACGCGATGGCCGGGGCGCAGCTGCTCTCCGGAGAAGTTCACGCCCAGGGAGCGGCTCGCGTCCGTGGCCCAGTCCATGAACACGTCCTGCTTGCCGCCGGCGGCGCCGCCGTCGACGCCGAGGATCGGGAACACGTGGCGGTCGCCGATCGCGCCGACGGTGCCCTCGGACTCACCGAGCAGCGTGAAGACACGCTCCTCGGCCGGGCCGCCGCGGTAGCGCCCGGCGCCCATGCTGTCGGGAACCATCGCGACCGAGTCGAACAGCACCGGGTAGGCGCGCTCGATGACCTCGATCGGCTGGTTGCGGGTGCCGGCGGAGAACAGCGACATCATCGGCGGGCCGCCGTCGCCCCGCTGCGTCGCGCCGAAGCCGCCGGGCTGCCAGACGTACATGACCCACGCCGCACCGCTCGGCTTGACGCCGCCGACCGTCACGTTCGTGAGGTTGTAGATCCCGCCGCTGGCCAGCGCTGAGTCGGCCAGGCCGAAGCACCGCAGCACGCAGGTGAGCATCTTCTCGTAGGTGCCGGCGCCCGTGCCGCAGATCGCGCCCGGGTACTCGACGTGCACGCAGGAGCCCGGCACCGTGAGGACCTCGATGGCCCGCAGGACGCCCTGGTTGAACGGCACGTCGGGGAACACGTTCAGCAGGCCGCAGATCGTGGCCGACCAGGTCATGGGCAGCGGGCTGCCGCTCGGGCCCACCGGCGCCGGGTCCGACGCGGTGTAGTCGAACGTCAGCTGACCGTCGGCGACCTTCAGGCGCAGCGTGACGCTGTAGGAGGGCTGGTCGGGGTGGGGCAGGTCGACGTCGACCCAGTCGGTGAACTCGTAGACCCCCTCCGGCAGCGCCTGCACGTTGGCCAGCAGGAGCCGCTCGGAGTGGTCCATCATCTCGCGGGCGACGTCCTGCACCACCGCGGCGCCGTAGCGGCCGGCGAGCTCGTTGAGCCGCCCGTCGCCCGCGCGGCAGGCCTCGAGCACCGCCTGCAGGTCGCCGCGCGCCTCGTGCGGCAGGCGCATGTTGCCGAAGATCAGGTCGAGCGCCGAGTCGATCGGGCGCCCGTCCTGGTGGATGCGGATCGGCGGCACGCGCAGGCCCTCGGCGAAGCAGCTGGTCGCGTACGCGTTGAAGCTGCCCGGCTCGGGGCCGCCGACGTCGGTCCAGTGCCCGAAGCCGATCAGCCACGCGAACAGCTCGCCGTCGACGAACACCGGATAGACGACGCGCATGTCGTTCATGTGCGAGCCGGCGCGGTGCGGGTCGTTGACCAGGAAGACGTCGCCCGGTGCGACCTCGTCGGCGAAGCGGTCGAGCACGGTGCCGACGGTGAAGCCCAGCGTGCCCAGGGCGGCGGGGAGGTCCTCGGGCCCGGCGCAGACGATGTCCCCGTCGGGCGCGGCCAGGCACAGCGAGAAGTCGCGGCCTTCGCTGACCACGGGCGAGAAGGCGGCCCGCGACAGGCGCACCCCCATCTCGTCGACGATGTTGACCAGCGCGTTGCGGACCACCTCGAAGGTGATCGGGTCGATGGCGCGGGTGGACGTGGCGCCCATGTCAGTCCTCCACGGAGACGTCGATGATGAGGTTGCCGTATGCGTCGACGGTCGCGCGCATGCCGGCCAGCAGCACAGTGGTGGTGTCGGTCTGCTCGACGATCGCCGGGCCGGTGACGACCATGCCGCCCCGCAGCGCGTCACGGTCGTGGACCGGCACCTCGACCCAACCGGAGTCGGCGTAGTACACCTCGCGCCTGGCGCTGACCGGGGCGGCCTCGCCCTCGTGCGTCAGCGGCTGGGCCTCGAGCTCCAGCGAGTCGGTGGCGACCACCGCGGCGGCCCGCAACGTGGCCAGCTCCACCTCGGCGACCTCCGGCGGCACGGTGTAGCCGTACTCCCGCTCGTGCTGCTCGAGGAACCGCGTGCGCAGCGCCTCGGCGCTGGCGCCCGACTCCTCGAGCGGGATCGTCAGCGCGTGCGAGGTGCCGAAGTAGCGCACCTCCGCCTCGTAGGTGAGCGTGGCGGTCGCCACGTCCACGCCGTCCTGCTCGAGCTCCTCGACGACCTGGTCGCCGAGCGCGCGCAGCGCGCCGACGATCTGCGAGTCCTTCAGCTCGCGCAACGGGGCCAGCAGCGACCGGCTCGTCTCGTGGCGGATCTCCATCATCAGCAGGCCGACCGCGGAGGCCAGGCCCGGCCACGGCGGCACGATGACCGTCGGGATGTTCATGAGGCGCGCGACGCCCGGGGCGAAGAGCGGGCCCGCGCCGCCGCCGGCGACGAGCACGAAGTCGCGCGGGTCACGGCCGCGGTGCACGGTCGACAGGCGCAGCGCCTCGACCATGCTGTTCTCGGCCACGGTCAGCACGCCGGCCGCCGCCTCGACGGGGCTGAGCCCCAGCGGCTCGGCCAGGGACGTGCGCATCGCCTCGACCGCGAGGTCGAGGTCCAGGCGCATGCCGCCGCCCAGGAAGCGCTCGGGGTCCAGCCGGCCGAGCACGACCTGCGCATCGGTGTTGGTGGGCTGCGTGCCGCCCCGGCCGTAACAGACCGGCCCGGGGTCCGCCCCGGCGCTGAGCGGGCCGGAGCGCAGTCCGCCGCCGCGGTCGATCCAGGCGATGGTGCCGCCGCCGGTGCCGATGGAGCTCACGTCCACCACCGGCAGGCGCACGGGGGTCTCGAACGCGACGTTCCAGGCCTGGCCGCGGCGCACCTCGCCGTCCTCGATCAGGCCGACGTCCAGGCTCGTGCCCCCCATCTCGAAGGAGATCGCGTGGTCGAAGCCCGCCGCGCGAGCGACGCTGCTGGCGGCCACGACGCCGGCGGCGGGGCCGGACATCATCGTCTTGGCCGGGAGCGCCGCGGTGACCTCGGGGGTCATCATGCCGCCCGACGAGCTGCTGATCAGCAGGTCACCGGCGTAGCCGCGATCGCTGAGGGCGGCGCCGGCGCGGGCGACGTACCCGCGCACCACCGGCCCGACCATCGCGTTGAGCACGGTCGTCGAGGTGCGCTCGTACTCGAGGATCTCCGACAGCACCTCGTGGGAGGCGCAGACGTAGGCGTCGGGGCAGGCCGCACGCACGGCCTGCAGCATGGTCAGCTCGTGCTCGGGGTTGACGAAGGCGTGCAGGAACACGATCGCCACCGCCTCGGGCTGCAGCTCCGCCAGCTGGGCGGCGAGCGCCTCGGCCTGCGCAGGCTCCAGCGCCCGGCGCACGTTGCCGTGCGCGTCCAGGCGCTCGGGCGCCTCGAAGATGTGGCGGCGCTCGATGAGCGGCGCCGGCGGCTTCCACCACAGGTTGAACTGGTCGGCGCGGTTCGTGCGCCGCATCAGCAGCGTGTCGCGGAAGCCCTCGGTCGTGACAAGCAGCGTCCGCGCGCCGCCACCGGTGATGGCCGCGTTCGTGGCGACCGTCGTGCTGTGGGCCACCAGGTCGACATCGGCGAGCGAGACGCCGAGGCCGTCGATGCCGTCCAGGAAGGCGACGGACGGATCGTGCGGCGTCGAGGGCAGCTTGTGACGGACCAGCGCGTTGCCGCGCATCATCACGACGTCCGTGAACGTGCCGCCGATGTCGACGCCGATACGGAGAGGGGCTGTGGTGTCGGTCATGCGAACAGTTCCTTGACCTTGAGAACGGTCTCGTCGACGCTGGGCAGGACCGCCCGCTCGAGCGAGGCCGCGTACGGGATCGGGGTGTCGGCGCCGGTCACGCGGACCGGCGGGGCGTCGAGCGACCAGAAGGCGGCGTCGATCATCTGCGAGACGATCTCGCTCGCCACGCCGTTGGCCCGCGGGTCCTCGGACACCACGACCAGCCGGTTCGTGCGCTCCAGGGAGGCGGCGATCGTGTCGACGTCCAGCGGCTTCAGCGTGCGCGGATCGATCACCTCGGCGCTGATGCCGTCGCGCTCCAGGCGGGCCGCCGCGCGCTCGGCGATCTGCACGCCGCCCAGCACGCCGACGAGCGTCACGTCGGTCCCCTCGCGGCAGATCCGGGCCTTGCCGAGCTCGACGATGTGCTCGCCGTCGGGCACGTCGCCCTTGACCTCGTAGAGCGTGCGCTTCTCGACGAAGATGACCGGGTTGTCCTCGCGGATCGCCGCCTTCAGCAGGCCCTTGGCGTCGGCCGGCGTCGAGGGCGCCACGACGATCAGGCCCGGCGTGTTGACGAACCACGCGGGCTGGGCCTGCGAGTGCTGGGCCGCCGTCCCCACGCCGGTGAGCGTCGGGCCGCGGAGCACGAGCGGGATCTTCACCTGGCCGCCCGACATGTAGCGCCACTTGGCGGCGTGGTTGACGATCTGGTCCATCGCCAGCGTGACGAAGTCGAAGATCTGGAACTCGATCACGGGCCGCGATCCGACGATCGCCGCGCCGACGCCGAAGCCGGCGATCGCCGCCTCGGAGATCGGCGAGTCGATCACGCGGGCCTGGCCGAACTTGTCGAGCAGGCCCTCGCTGACCTGGAACAGACCACCGCTGTCGGCGATGTCCTCCCCGATCATGAGCACGTGCTCGTCGCGCTCCATCTCCTCGTTGAGCGCCTCGTTGAGCGCCTCGATCATGGTGATGCTGCGGGTCATGCCAGCTGGGTGATCGTGGTGGGCGAGTACACATCGGCGAACGCGGTGGCGTCGTCGGGGACCGGCGACGCGAGCGCGAACTCCACGGCGGCCTCCGTCTCGGCGACGACCTCCTCGTCGATCGCGTCGACCCGGGCCTCCCCCACGCGCTCGACGACGTCCGGGCGCAGGCGCACGATCGGGTCGCGCGCCGCCCAGTGCTCGAGCTCGTCGGCCGGGCGGGTCTCCCCGGTGCTGCTGTACAGCGAGTGGAGCATCATCCGGTAGGTGTGGGCCTCCAGCAGGGACGGGCCCTCGCCGGCCCGGGCGCGCTCGATCAGCGGCAGGACCGCCTCGCGGACGGCGAGCACGTCGTTGCCGTCGACCGACACGCCGGGGAAGCCGTAGCCCGCGGCACGGTCGGCGATCTCGCCGGCCGTCACCGCCGTCGTGCGGGTGGACAGCGCCCAGGCGTTGTTCTCGCAGACGAAGATGACCGGCGCCGCGGTGATCGCGGCGAGGTTGGCGGACTCGTGGAAGAGCCCTTCGTTGGCGGCGCCGTCGCCGAAGAAGACGACGACGACCGTGTCCTCGCCGGCCTGCCGCTTGGCGTAGGCCGCGCCCACCGCGAGGGCGAACGAGCCCCCCACGACCCCGTCGGCGCCGAGCATCCCGTGCTCGACCGCCGTGAGGTGCAGGCTGCCCCCCTTGCCGCCGCAGTAGCCGTCGGCACGGCCCAGCAGCTCGGCCATCATCCGCTTGGGGTCCAGCCCCTTGCCGATGCAGTGGCCGTGGCCGCGATGCGTGCTGGCGATCATGTCGTCGGGCCGCAGCTCGCCGCAGACGCCCGCCGCGATCGCCTCCATGCCCGTGTACGCGTGCGCGGTGCCGCGCACCTTGCCCTGGCGGTAGAGCACCGCGATGCGCTCGTCGAACGCGCGCATCCGGCACATCTGCCGGTACAGGTCGACCAGCTGCTCGTCGCTGAGCTCCGCCATCAGATCACCCGCCCCCCGCTCTTGGCCATCGCCGCCTTGAGCCGGTTGTCCACGCCGGGCAGCATCTGCGCGGGGTCGCGGGTCACCGCCACGTCGACGACGCAGGGGCGGCCGCAGGCGATCGCCCGCTCGAGCGCAGGGCCGAGCTCGTCGGGGTCGTCGACCCGGATGCCCTCGGCGCCCAGGCCGCGGGCGACCGGGGCGTAGTCGAGGTCCGACAGGTCCGACGACTGGTACTGGCCGTCGAGCATCACGTGCTGCAGGGCCTTGACATACCCCGACGCCGCGTTGTTGACGACGATCAGGACGAACGGGCGGCCGATGCGCACGGCCGTCTCGAGCTCACCGAGCCCCATGTTGAAGCCGCCGTCGCCGGTGATGCCGACGACCGGTCCGCCGGGCTCGGCCAGCGCGGCGCCCATGGCGCCGGGCAGCCCGTACCCGATCGAGGCGAAGCCACGGTCGGACACGTAGCCCCGTCCGGCCGCCTTCGTGTCGTACAGAAGCGCGGTCCAGTGGCTGGCGAAGCCGCCATCGGCGACGACCACCGCGTCGGCCGGCAGGATCCGGTTGAGCTCGTGGACCAGGCGCCCGACGCCGATCGGCCGCTCGGAGCTGGTCAGCTGGGCGTCGGCGCCCGAGCGCCACTCCGCCATCGCGTCGGTGGCCTCCTGCGTCCAGGCCGAACGGTCCACGCGCGGGCGGGCGCTCGCGGCGGCCAGCAGGTCCTCGAGGCCGAGGCCGGCGTCACCGATCAGCGCCACCGTTGACCGGGTGGTGCGCCCGATCTCCTCGGCGTCGACCTCCATGTGCACGAGCGGCACGTCGCCCTTGATCAGCTCGTAGCGCTGCGTGGCGATCTCACCCAGCTTGGCGCCGACGGCGATGAGCAGGTCGCTGCGCGCGATCAGGTCGTTGGCGATGCGCGAGTAGCGCCCGAACACCCCGACCGACAGCGGGTGGGTGCAGGCGATCGCGCCCTTGCCGCTGATCGTGTGGGCGACCGGGATGTCCTGCGCCTCGGCGAGCTGCAGCAGCGGCCCGTAGGCGTTGGACAGGTGCACGCCGCCACCGGCCAGCAGCAGCGGGCGCTGCGCCGCGGCCAGCAGGTCGGCGGCCTGCCCGACGTCGCCGGCATCCGGGCGGGCGCGGCGGGCGGAGGGGCGCGTCGTGCGCTCGTCGGCCCACAGCTCGGAACGGGGCAGGTCGATCACCGCGTGGACGACGTCCTCGGGGATGTCGAGCACGACGGGGCCGGGCCGGCCGGCGGTGGCGACGGTGAACGCGCGCCGCACCAGCTCGGGGATCCGCTCCGGGCGCTCGACGCGGATCAGCAGCTTCGCGCAGGGCTTGAGGATCGCGACCTGGTCGCCCTCCTGCGTCATGTGCTTGCCCGTGTGGGTGCGCTCGGCGTCGCCGACGATCGCCACGATCGGGATCCCGGCGTTGAGCGACTCGACCAGGCCGGTCACCAGGTTGGTGGCGCCAGGGCCGAGCGTCGCGTCGCAGACGCCGACCCGCCCGGAGACGCGGGCGTAGGCGTCGGCGGCGAACGCGCCGGAGCGCTCGTCGTTGATCAGGTGATGCTCGAGGCCGAGCTCGCGCACGGCGCCGTAGAACGGCAGCAGCTGAAAGCCGCCCATGCCGAACATCGGCCCCACGCCGTGGAGCTTCAGCATCTCGGCGAGGATGCGGCCACCGGACATCGACACGTGTCCACCCACGCCGACTGCCTCGACGCTCTCTTCGATCGTCTGGTTCACGTTCCAGCTTTCTCCTGTTGTTACCGGCAGATGGCTTCGGTCGCGGCCCGCGCCGGCATGCCTGGGACCAGGCCTTGGCGGCGGGCGACCTCGTTGACCTCCGACAGCACGCCGGTGGCGTACGTCGAGCGCCCGTCTCCCAGTCGGGCGCTGGTCGAAGACACGGTGGCGGCGGCGATGTCCCGGTCGGCGAGCGCACCCAGGCGGGTGCGACCGCGTCCGTCCGGACCGCCGCCGGCATCGTTGAAGACGGCGAGGCGCACCGGGTGACGGAGCGCCGTCTCGGGACGGCCGCCGACGAGCGCCCCGTGCGACCCACAGAACACGAGGGCGTCCGCATCCTCGGGCGCCACCAGCGACGCGGAGTCCAGCGCGACCGCGTCCAGGCAGCCGTCGGCCTCGAGCGCGTGACGGGCCTCCTCGGGCACCGTCAGCTGTGCGGGCTCACCCGGGTCGGGGGCGGCCAGGAGCAGCGCTGCGGCCTCGGCAGCGGGCATCCCCGGCCGGCAGCCAAGCCCCGCAGCCTCGTCGTTGACCTCGGTCAGCCGGCCGTCGTCCAGCGTGGACCGGCCGTCCCCGATGCGCGCGGTCAGGTGCCCGACCGCGGCCGCGGGGATCCCGACCGTCTGCAGCCAGGACACCCCGGCGACGCCGCTGTCGTCCAGGCCGCGCGACGCGTCGTTGAAGATCGCCGCGCGGGCGCCGGCGGCGGCGGTCAGCATCGCGGGGTAGCGGCCCCCGTGCGATCCGCTGACCACGACCTGCCCGGCCATCCCCGCGGTGCTCGTCGAGCTGTCGACGACGAGCACCCCTGGTCCCGTCGGGGGGTTCACGACCGGCGGGCCCGGGACGTCAGGACGCCGAAGCTGACGGCCACGAGGAGCGCGGCGCCGTTGAACACCTGTTCGACCCAGTCGCTGGCGCCGAGCAGCTGCAGGCCGGTCACACCGGTGATCACGAAGTACACGGCGATGACCGTGCCCCACACGTTGAAGCGGCCCGGCCGGATCGCCGTCGCACCGAGGAACGCGCCCGCGAACGCCGGCAGCAGGTAGGCGTCGCCGAAGCCGGGGACGGTGCCGCCGAACGAGCCGGCGGCCAGGATCCCGGCGGCGCTGGCGACGAACGCGGAGGACATGAAGGCGCCCCAGCGCAGCACGTCGACGCGCAGGCCGGCCAGGCGGGCGGTGTCGCGACCGGCGCCCAGGAAGAACAGGTAGCGGCCGACGGGCGTGTGCTCGTAGACGTACCAGAGGAAGATCGCGAAGCCGAGCGCGATGTACACCGGGATCGGCAGGCCCAGGAAGGTCTTGCTGGCCACGTCAGTGATCGACGGCGCCACGCCGCTGAGGACCTGGCCGGCGGAGATCGCCACGGCTATGCCGGTGAGGATCGTGCCGCTGGCCAATGTCGCGATGAACGCGCCCACGCCGATGCGCACGATGAAGAAGGCGTTCAGCGCCCCCACGGCCAGGCCGAGGAGCAGGCAGACGACGACCGCGGGCGCGGCCGGCCACCCGTGGGTGCCGGTCAGCCAGGTGCACATGACCGCGCTCAGGCCCAGCAGCGAGCCGATCGAGAGGTCGAAGTCCCCGGTCACGAGCGGGATCGTGAGGCCGAGGGTCAGCAGCAGGAGCACGGCCTGCGTCCCGATGATCGTGCGCACGTTGCCCCAGGTGGGGAACGTCGACGGTGCCAGCACCGAGTAGACGACGATCATCAGCACGAAGGCGATCACCAACGCGTACGCCGACAGCCAATAGCTGAGGGGTCGTCCGCGCAGGCGAGCCCCGACCGGGGCCTGCGTCGTCTCCGTGTCCGGGTCACCTCCTACCGCCTGCGATGCGCTCACGTCATCCCTCCTCGTCATGCTCCTTCGGAGCCAAAACCAGTTGCTGGCACCAGTTGGTTGTAACTCTCGGCAGATGATAGCTGCGGGCAGTACCGTGTCAAGCACAAAGCCCATGCCTGATCCGCTCGACATCACCCTTGCGCAGCTGCCGCTGCTGCGGCGGTACGAACTCGGACACCGCCTCGATCCGACGATTCCCACCGGCGCCCTGCACGTGCCGTTCCGGATGGCGCTGACGATGCGCCACGGGGACATGATCCGCGGGGACGGCGGTTCCGCCGCCCAGGAGATGCTGTCACTGGGCGGTCATACCGGCACCCACATCGACGCGCTCGCGCACGCGTCACTCGACGGCCGCCTGCACGGCGGCGTGGACGCCCACGAGGCGTCGCGCGGCGGGCGCTTCCAGACCCACGGCGTCGACACGCTCGAGCCCGTGATCGCCCGCGGCCTCCTGCTCGACATCGCGGCGCTCCGCGGCGAGGACGTCCTGCCCGCCGGCCACGCGATCGAGGCCGAGGAGCTGCAGGCCGCCGCCGAGCGCCAGGGCGTGACGATCAGCGCAGGCGACGCCGTGCTCGTGCGCACGGGCTGGTCGGCCGCGCACCTGCACGACCGCGACGCCTTCCTGGGGCTGGCCACCGGCGTCCCCGGCGTCGGCGTGGATGGCGCCCGGCTGCTCTCCGCCAAGGGCGCCCGTCTCGCCGGGTCCGACACGATCGCCTTCGAGGTCATCCACCGCGAGATCGGCCACAGCTCCCTGCCGGTCCACAGCCACCTGCTCGTCGAGGCGGGCATCCCGATCGTCGAGATGCTCCACCTGGACGAGCTGGCGGCCGACGAGCGCTGGACGTTCCTGCTCCTGCTGCTGCCCCTGCGCATCGCGGGCGGAACCGGTTCCCCGGTCCGCCCGGTCGCGCTCGCCTAACCGGCCGTCGCCACGACCCCGCCGTCACGCAGCGCCGTCAGCGCCCCCTCGAACGCCGAGAGCGTCTGGTCGAGCTCGCCCTCACGGTGCGCCGACGAGGTGAAGCCGCCGTTGAAGGCGACCAGGTCCACGCCGCGCAGCCGCAGCTGGAACGCCAGGCGTTCGCAGATGAGGGGCGACATCGCCAACAGGTCGTAGGGCGACACGTCATCGATCGTGATCTGCCCGTCGCGCGCGACGTCGGGCGACTCCAGGTACACGTGGAACATCGAGGCCTCGCCGTAGGCGAACCCGCGCAGCCCCAGCTGGGCGATCAGGTCGTTGATCCCGCCGCGCAGCTGCTCGGCATAGCCGCCGGCCACTGCATGGGCCGCCCCGTCGCGCAGCTGCTCCAGCGTGGCGACGCCGGCCGTGGCGGTCAGCGGGTGGCCGCTGAAGGTGCTGAAGTGGAAGACGTACGGCCCTTCTCGGCCGGGGCGGAACAGGTCCATCACGTCGGCGCGGCCGACGAGGGCACCGCCGGGCAGTCCGCCCGTCAGCGCCTTGCCCAGGCTCGTCAGGTCGGGCACCACGCCGCGCTCGGCCTGGGCGCCGCCCGGCGACACCCGGAAGCCGGTGATGACCTCGTCGAACATGAGCAGCGTGCCGTGCTGGTCGCACAGGTCACGCAGCCCCTGCAGGAAGGCCGCGTCGAACGGCACCGTCCCCCATGTCGGGCCGGTCGGCTCGAGGATCAGCAGTGCGACGTCCCCGCGCTCCAGCATGCGCGCCGCGCCCTCGAGGCCCTGCGCCAAGGGGATCGGCAGGACCGTGCCGGTCACGTCCGCCAGCACGCCATCGCTGACGGGCTGCTCGAACGGCTGACGGTAGCCGTGGAGGACGTAATCGTGCCAGCCGTGGAAGTGGCCCTCGAAGCGGGCCACCTTCGGCCGGCCGGTGAAGGCCCGCGCGGTCCGCATCGCCAGCTTCGTGGCCTCGGTGCCCGACACGACGAAGCGCACGCGCTCCGCGGCGGGGATGAGCTCCTGGACGAGCGCGGCCCAGTCGAGCTCGGTCTCGTGGCACATCATCGGCGTGCCCAGGTCCAGGCGCGCGTGCAGGCGCTCGGTGACGACCGGGTTGGCGTGGCCGAGCACGAGGGAGCCGGAGGCCAGGTTGTAGTCGACGTACTCGTTGCCGTCGACGTCCCACTTGCGCGCGCCGGCGGCGCGCTCGTAGTAGCTGGGGAACGGGTACGTCCGCCGGTTCGTGTGGCTGACGCCGGCGGCCAGCAGGCCCTGCGCCCGCTCCCACATCGCGGCCGACCTGGGCCGCTTGGCGGCGTACTCCTCCTCCGGCGTCTGCACCTGGGAACTCGTCATCACTCCACCTCGTCTTGTGTCCACCACGCCTGCGCGCGGCGCTTGAGCATGTCCCGGAAGTCCTGCGTCGTCCGGGCCAGCAGCTCGCCCGTCCCCCAGTCGACGATCACGCCGTAGCGCCGCACGAGGTCGAGCACGTCGAGCTCGCCGGCGCGGTAGCGCGCCGCGATCGCCTCAGCGTCCTCCGCCAGCCAGCCCGCGCGGCTGGCGCGGATCATGGCCCGCTCGCGCTCGGTCGCGGCCTCGTCGACCTCGCCGTCGCGGATCACGACGCCGTAGTCCCGGCGCGCGCCCGCCTCGGAGACGTAGTCGTCGAGCACGTCCTCGAGCACCTCGCCAGGCGGCCGCTGCAGCGGGTCGCCGTAGCCGCCGCCGCCCGACGACGCCCGCCAGAAGCGGTCGCCGGACGCGATGTGCACGTCGGAGACGAACACGCCGACCAGGCCCTCGCGGCCGGTGCCCTCGCCGAAGCGCATCGTGTTGGGGGTCGACGGCAGGCCGCCCCGCATGCCCCAGGTGACCGAGCGCTCCCGGTCGCAGACATAGGACGCGACCGCGTGGTCGGTGCCCTGCATCAGCCCGCCCTTGCCGACGCCCAGCCCGCCCCGGAAGCGGCCGGGGCCGCCGGAGTCGGTGACGAACTGGCAATCGGTGGTGAGGACCGGGCTCAGGCGCTCCTGGCCCTCGACCGACTGCGAGGTCAGGCCGGTGGCGAAGATCGGCGACAGGCCGCCGACGCCGTCCTTCGTCGTGCGGGCGCCCCAGCCACCGCAGAGCCAGTCGTACCACATGAAGAAGGTGCGCTCGTCGCCCCGGGCGTCGTAGCCGCCGATCTCCAGGTACTCGACGTTGAAGCAGGCGGCGATCGCCCGCTCGGGCAGCACCTCCGCCCACAGCTCGAGGACCGAGCTGATGACCTTGTCGTAGGTCATCACGAACCCGGTGACGGCCACCGGCCAGCGCGCGTCCACCACGCTGTCGGGCGGCAGGTCGATCGAGATCGGACGGTGGAACCCCGAGTTCAGCGGGACGTCGGGGAAGAAGATCTTCGTCGCCGTGAAGATCGCCGACTCGGTGCCGCCGAAGGCCGAGTTGACCAGCGACTGGACGGTCGGATGGGAGCCGTGCAGGTCGTAGTGCACACGGTCGCCCTCGATCGTCATCTTCACGCGGATCGGGATCAGCCCCTCCTCGCCGCCGGGATCGCGGTCGAGGTAGTCGGTCGTCTCCCACGAGCCGTCGGGCAGCTCCGTCAGGCGGCGGCGGAAGAAGCGCTCGACGTGGTCCTGCACCTCGTCGAAGGCGAGCAGGAGCGTGTCCTTGCCGTACCGCGCCGCCAGGCGCTTGACCTCACGCTCCGCGACGCCGGTGCCGTTGGCCTGGGCGAACAGATCGCCCTCGGCCTCCGACGGGGCGCGCATGTTCGCCGTCAGCATCCGGATGACGTCCCGGCGCGGGACGCCGCGGTCGATGACGCGCGTCGGCGTCATGCGCACGCCCTCGCCGAAGTGCTCGCGGGCGGTGCAGTCGAACGAGCCGGGGACCTTGCCGCCGACATCGGCCCAGTGGCCGCTGGACTGCGCGAACCCGATCAGCTCGTCGTCGACGAAGATCGGGCGCACGAGCGAGACGTCGGAGAAGTGGCTGCCGCCGGCGTACGGGTCGTTGACGATGAACACGTCGCCCTCGTGCATGTCGTCGCCGAACTCCTGGATGACCGCCTTGCACTTGAAGTGCAGCGTGCCGCCCTGGGCCGCCAGGTCGAACGTGCCCTGGGCGACGGTGTTGCCGTCGCGGTCGCAGAGCGCGTTGGAGATGTCGCGGTTGAAGATCACGAACGAGTGGCACGTGCGCAGGATGTGCTCGGCCATCTCGTCGACGATCGTCGTGAACGCGTTGCGCAGGACCTCGAACGTGACCGGGTCGAGTGTCTTGTCGGACGTGGCGGACACAGTCACTCCTCCTCGGCCGTCGGCCGCAGATCGATGATCAGGTTCCCGGCGGCATCCGCCGTCGCGACGGCGCCCGGCGGGATCAGCGCCGTCGTGTCGAGCTGCTCGACGACGACGGGGCCGGTGATCGTCATCCCGGGCGCGATCGCGGCGCGGTCCCACACCGGCGTCGTCTCCCAGCCGAGCGTCTCGTCCCACCAGACCTCGCGGCTGGTGCGCGGCGCCCCGGCGGCGGGGTCGGCGCCGACCATGCCGAGCTGCGCCTTGTCGGTGCGCCCGACGGCCACGAGGCTCATCCGGTACAGCTCGACCGGGGTCTCGTCGCGCCGGTAGTTGTAGTGCTGCTCGTGCTGCTCATGGAAGTCGCCGAGCAGTTCGTCGAGCGACGTCAGCTCGCCGGTGACCGGGACGGAGAGCGACCGCCACTGCCCCCAGTAGCGCATGTCCATGAAGCGCGACAGGACGATGTCCTCCTCGGCGATGCCCTCCGCGCGCAGGCGCTCGCGCGCCTCGTCCTCGAGCTCGCCGAACGCCGCCTCGGCCTCCGCCGCCGTCCAGTCGTCGGCGCGCTTGAGCACCATGCGCGAGAGGTCGTGGCGGATGTCGACGAGCAGGCACCCGAACGCCGAGAGCACGCCCGGGCTGGGCGGGACGATCACGCGCGGGATCAGCAGGTCCGCGGCGATCGCGGGGGCGTGCAGCGGGCCCGCGCCGCCGAAGGCGACGAGCGCGAACTCGCGCGGGTCGTGCCCGCGACGGATCGACATCAGGCGGACGCCGTTGGCCATGTTCGCGTTGGCGACCTGCACGATGGCGCTGGCCGCCTCCTCCACCGACAGACCCAGCGGCTCGGCGACCTTCGTGCGGATCGCCGTCTCAGCCAGGTCGCGTCGCAGGGTGATCTCGCCGCCGCCGAGCACGCCGCCCAAGCGCCCCAGGACGAGGTTGGCGTCCGTGTTGGTCGGCAGGTCGGACCCCGCGTCGTAGCACGCGGGGCCGGGATCGGCGCCCGCGGACTGCGGCCCGTTGCGCAAGCCACCGGCCTCGTCGATCCATGCGATCGAGCCACCGCCCGCGCCGATCGTCAGCACCTCGACGGCGGGGAAGCAGATCGGGTGGCCGAACTCGACCGACCACTCCTGGCGGGTCGCGACCACGCCGTCGGCGCAGAGCGAGATGTCCGCGCTCGTCCCGCCCATGTCCAGCCCGATGGCGTTGCCCGTGCCGGCCAGGCCGGCGATGTACTGGCTGGCGACCGCTCCGGCGGCCAGGCCCGAGCCGGCGAGACGTGCGGCGAACTGCTGGGCCAGCTTCGGCGTCATCACGCCGCCGCCGGAGTGCAGGATCACGAGGTCGCCGTCGTAGTCGGCCTCGTCGAGCCCGGCCTGCAGCTCGTTGACATAGCGGGCGACGATCGGCGCGAGCGCCGCGTTGACGACCGTCGTCGAGAACCGCTCGTACTCGAAGATCTCGGGGAGGATCTCGCTGGAGATCGAGACCGGCACGTCCTCGCCGAGCTCCTCCTGGAGGATCTCGCGCATGCGCGACTCGTTGGCGCCGTTCATGAACGAGTTGATGAAGCAGACAGCGACGCCGTCGACGCCACGCCGGCGCAGCTCGACAGCCACCGCGCGGGCGGCGCTCTCGTCCAGCGGTTGAAGGACCGTGCCGCTGTAGTCGGTGCGCTCGGGCACGACGAGGCGGTCGCGCCGGCGGATGTAGGGCGGCGCGACGTCCGCGTAGACGTCCCAGGGCTCGTCCTTGTCGCTGCGGCGCACCTCGATGACGTCGCGGAAGCCCTCCGTCGTCACCATGGCGATCTTCGGTAGGCGACGCGTGATCAGCGCGTTGGTGGCGACGGTCGTGCCGTGCGCGAAGAGCGCGACCTGGGTGAAGTCCAGGCCGAGCTGGCCGACGCCGCGCATGATCCCCTCGATCGGGTTGCGCGTCGACGGCACCTTCTGGACCTCGACCGTTCCGCTGCGCAGGTCCTGCACGCAGATGTCGGTGAACGTGCCGCCGATGTCGACGGCGAGGCGGAAGTAGGGGTTCGTTGCGCTGTCGGGCATGGTCACCGGGGTCAAGCCGCCACTCCTCGAGATGTCGGGTCGCGCTGCCATTCTGTGGCAGCTTCGATCACTGCCCGGCAACATACCGTGTACTCTGGCGGCCCGTCCACTCGCTCCCCATGCCGGGGGCTTCGTCGTCGCGACCGGGAGGTCTTGGTGTCAGAAGTCGTCATGCCGCGTCTGTCCGACTCGATGGAGGAGGGCACGATCCTGCGCTGGCTGGTCGCCGACGGCGACGTCGTCTCTCGCGGCCAGGAGATCGTCGAGATCGAGACCGACAAGGCGACGATGCCCTACGAGGCCGACGAGGACGGCGCGCTGCACATCGTGGCGGCGGAGGGCTCGACGCTGGCGATCGGCGCGACGATCGCGACCATCGGCGAGGGCGCTTCGGCCCCGGCGGCCGAGGCCGCCGCGCCGGCGCCGGATGAGGCGCCCGCGCCTCCGGCCGCCGACATCGCGACGGACGACACCGCAGACGGTGGGCGCGTCAAGGCCTCACCGGTCGCCCGTCGCCTGGCGCGCGAGTCGTCCATCGACCTGGCCTCGCTGACCGGCACCGGCCCGGCCGGGCGGATCGTCAAGGCCGACGTGCTCAGCGCACTGGAGGGCGGCGCCGCTGCGCCCAGCCCGGCGGCGGATGCTGCGCCGGCCGCCGCCGCTTCCGGCGGCAACCGCGGCGACGGGGAGATCCAGGAGCTCACCCGCCTGCAGCAGGTCGTCGCCCGCCGCATGGCCGAGTCCCGCGCGACCGTCCCCTCCTACGAAGTCTCGATGGACATCGAGATGGACGCCGCCCGCACCCTGCGCACCCAACTCAAGGACGCCGCCGCCGACGGCCAGCCCGTCCCGTCGTTCAACGACATGGTCGTCAAGGCCTGCGCCCTGGCCCTACGCGAGTTCCCACGCGCCAACGGCTCCTACAAGGACGGCCAGTTCGAACTGCACACCCGCGTCAACGTCGGCATCGCCGTCGCCGGCGACGACTCCCTCGTCGTCCCCACCGTCTTCGACGCCGACACCAAATCGCTCGGCGAGATCGCCCGCACCACCCGCCAACTCGCCGCCGCCGTACGCGACGGCAGCGTCCGCCCGCCCGAGCTCTCAGGCGGCACCTTCACCGTCTCCAACCTCGGCATGTACGGCGTCACGCACTTCACGTCCGTCGTCAACATCCCCCAAGCCGCCATCCTGTCGGTCGGCGCCATCGAGCCCCGCGCCGTCGTGCGCGACGGCGAGATCGTCGCCCGCCACATCATGACCGTCACCATGGCCAGCGACCACCGCATCCTCTACGGCGCCGACGCCGCCCAGTTCCTCGGCCACGTCAAAGCCCTGCTGGAGAACCCGCTCTCGCTGGCCTTCTAGCGGTGATCAGGTCCCGACGCCGCTGAGCGCGGCGGAGGCCGGCGACCCGGCCGCGTTGCTGGGCACGAACAGGTTCCCGAGCGTCTCCCCCGCCTGCGTCGGGGCGAAGCGCAGCTTCACCACGCACTTCGCGGCCGGCGCCAGCGACGTGTCCGAGCACGCGTCGTTGACGACCTGCCACTGCGCGCTCACCGCCAGCGTGCCGATCTCCAGGTCCGAGCCGCCCTTGTTGGTGACCTTGAAGTTCTGCACCGCCGACCGCCTGCCGACCTGGACGCTGCCGAAGTTCGCCGTGTCCGGCCAGAGGTGGGCGATCGGGCTGACGTCGACCACGCCGTTGAGCGCCGCCGTCAGCGGCGACCCGGGCTGGTCGGTGGGCACGGAGAGCGTCGCGCTCACCGGGCCCGGCGTCGAGATGGTCGGGGCGAACCGGGGACGGATGATGCACGTCCCGCCGGGTGCCAGTGTCTGTCCGGTGCAGAAGTCCTCGCCCGCCCCGATCTTGAACTGGCTCGCCTGCGCGCCGGTCACCGACGGCGTGCCGACGACCACGTTCACGCCGCTGTCGGCGCGGTTGGTGACGGTGAACTTCACGCGCGGCGACTGCTGGCCCTTGGGGACGATGCCGAACGAGGCCGTCGCCGGCGTCAGCCGCAACAGCGGCGGGCCGAACTGCGCGTCGGCGATCGCGACGTTGTTGGCGGGGTCGGGGTCGGCCTCGTTGCCGGACACGCTCGCGACCACCTGCTGGGTGCCGCGCTCCCCCACCGCGAACAGCACGTGGACCTCCTCCGGCGACCCGCTGACCACCTTGCCGACGTCGCAGGTGACCGTCCCCGGCGACGACAACGCGCACTTGGCGGTCGACTCGCCCGCGTCGAACGTCGCGCCAGCACCCCGAGGCTTCAAACCAGCAGTCGATGACGCGCCCATCCCCGAGATCCGCCACGTTTCGGCCGATACCTCGAAGCAGCGCTGCCCGCTTCGGGTGACGGGACGACGGATGGCGGCAACCCCACTCGTGATACGGCAACCACGCAGCGCCGGACCGCTTCTTTGACGGGCTCCTAGCGGCGCATCTGCGCCACGGCCATCTCGAGCGCCTCGGCGTACCTCACGGCGCCACGGTGGCGCTCGCACCACCCGCCCGCATCCTCATCCACAGAGAACGGCTGGACACGTGGCGCAACGCCGCGCGCGAACCGGCTTCCACACACCTCTCGTTCCATGGCGCACCTCCGTCTCCTCGTCCCTGGCCCCGGGCTACCGTGCCTGGGGCCACGCGACTCCCGTCTCACCGAGTATCGGCCCGATACCAACGGGCTTGACAACTCGGCGACCCCGACCGGTCAGGCGAGGCGCCGACGTCCGACACCCCGGCCGAACGGCCGTCTGCTCCCTCCGCGGGCTGTCCGACCCGCCGCTCAGGTGCGAGGGCACGATCGACGCCACGAACCCGCAGGCGGTCATCGCGGACCCTTCACGATCACCACCGAGTAGCGCCGGGAGACCCGTCAGTCGAGGATCTTCCAGAACGAGTCCTTGCGGCGGATCCTCCCGTCGGCGAGCTCGAACAGGTCGCACCCGCGCACCTCGATGCGCTCACCGGTGCGCCGCGTCCCGCGGATCGTCCACTCTGACACGCCGCGATCCCCGCAGACCCAGTGACGGTCGTCCTCGTAGCGGACGTCCGGGATCCCGTCGAACCGCGACCGGATCCCCCTCGCTGACCTGCTGCTTGCCCACCAGCCGCCGTCCCCCGGGCGCCGGCCCGCGCGGCATGTCGAACACGCAGTCCTCGGTGAAGAAGGACATGATCGCGTCGACGTCGTGCGCGTTGAACGCGTCCAGGAACCCCTGCAGCGTCGCCGTCTCCGCGCTCGCCATGGCCCCACCTCCTCGTCGGGAGACCCGAGCCTCCCCCACCCTGCACGGCAACGCAACGATTGGGCGCGTCCGCGTTCCTGACGGCTCGAACCGCCGGCCTGATCGGCGTAGGCTCGCGCGCCATGCGCATCCCGCGACGGGCAGGGTTCGTGGGAGCGGTCGGTGCTGCCGCCACCGCGGTCTGCGCCGCCCCGGCGCCGGCGCAGACGCCGGAGTGCCAGCCGGCTGGTCCGGTCGTCCACCGCGGAGCGGACCTCGTCGTCTGGACGGAGGACGCGCCGCAGGCTCGCGTGCGCTACGTGGGCTGCCGGACGGCGACCGGCCAGACCTTCACCGTGCTCGACTTCGACAACGACTGCGTCTCCCCCTCCGGCGCGTGCGACGACGTCGCTCCGCGCGTCCGGCGGACGCTGCGGGCCGGACGGTGGCTCACCCTCGACGTGACGAACGGGATCACCGGCGTGCTCACCCTGACGGACGTCTCCACGGGCGCGACCCCACGTCCGACGGGCCACCTCAGCGTCGAGACCCCGCGCGAGATCAAGCTGCACGCCAGCGGCACGCTCGCGTGGATCGCCCCGCACGTCACCAGGGGCTTCAACCGGACGCGGCGACTCTTCGTCTGCGACCGCCGCTGCCGCACGACCGGCGGCCCCGCCCGCCTCCTGGCGCGCGGCAAGCGCCTGCGCGGACTTCGCGTCGGCGCCGACCGCGTGAGCTGGCGCGCCGGTGCGAAGCGTCGCTCGGTCCGCGTCCCGTAGCTCGCCACGCCGGGCGTCACCGCAGCCGAATGCGCCTGGCGCCCGGTGACGTAGTCCATCGGGTCAGTCGTCCTGGTCGGTCGTCGGGGCCGCGGGCAGCGTGTACACGTGCCCGGGACTGATCGTCTCCGTGATCGCCTGGCCGACGAGCGTGCTCGGGGCGCTGCCGTCGTGCTCGACGTCGGTGTTGATGAACACGACGATCGTCGCCTTCGTCTCGGGTCGGTGGAGGACCAGCGTCTGGAAGCCGGGCAGCGAGCCGTTGTGCCCGATCCACCCGCCGGCCTTGAAGAGCCCGAGGCCGTAGACGATCGGATCGGCCGGACCGGCCACGGATGCGGCCCGGGCCTGCGCGGTGGCCGGCGAGAGCAGCCCCCGCCCCGTCACCAGCCTGGGCGCCCACGCCCGCATGTCGGCGAGCGTGGAGACCATCTGCCCGGCCGACCACGTCCACGTCGGGTTCCACGCCGTCGCGTCCGTCACCGGCGACGACGGGGCCGGCCGCGTGTACCCGCTGGCGTGCGGCCGCGGGAACTCCGTGCCGGCCGGGAAGCTCGTCCGCTTCATCCCCAGCGGCGCGGAGATGTGCTGCGCGATGAAGTCGGCGATCGACTGGCCGGAGACCTTCTCGATCACCAGCCCGAGCAGGATCGTGTTCGTGTTGGAGTAGGTGAAGCCCTCGCCCGGCGGGAACTCGAGCGGGCCGCCGATCGAGAACGACAGCAGCTCCTGCGGCGTCCACGATCGATACGGGTTCTCGGTCAGCGCCTGGTCGAACGGCTCGGTCATCGTGTAGTTGACGAGGCCGCTGCGCATCGTCGCGAGCTGGCGCAGCGTGATCCGGTCGCCCTCGATCACGCCGTCGACGTACGTGGAGATCGGATCGTCCAGCGAGACCTTCCCCTGGTCGACGAGCTGGAGCAGCGCCGTCACCGTGAACGTCTTGGTGACGCTGCCGATCCGCATGTGCAGGTCGCGGCGCATCGGCCGGTCCGTGGCGGTGTCGCGCACCCCGAAGGTGCCGACGTACGCCGGCTTCCCGGGCTGCCAGACGCCGACGATCGCCCCCGGAGCCTTCGCGGCGTCAAGCGCCTTCTGGATGGACGCCGACAGCGCCGCGTCGCGCTTGGACGCGAGCGCCTCGCAGACGGCCTGGCCTTCGATCCTGCGCAGCCGGCGGAACGCCTTGCCCTGCTCGCCGGTCGACTTGTCCGTGATCTGCGCGTTGATCGAGACGGTGACCGAGCGGCGTCCGTCCTTCGTGGCCGCCATGAACTGCGTGTAGCCGGGCGTGTTGCCGGTGTGGCCGTAGACCGTTCCGCACTGCGTCCGATACCGGAAGATGCCCAGGCCGGCGCTGTTGCGCCCGGGGCCCTTCGGCTCGGAGCGGCCGGGCCGGAAGGTCATCTGCTTGCGCTGGGTCGCGCGGTCGAACAGGCGTGCCCCGGCGTAGCCGCGAATGAACGCGGTCAGGTCGGCCGGCGTGGAGACGATGCCGCCCGAGGCCCACGACCAGGCGCCGCTGATGAGGGTCGAGACGTCCTCGGGCGCCCTGGGCGGATCGGGCTGATAGCCGTGGAGGTACGGCGACGGCATGCGCGCTCCCCGCGGCAGGGAGGTGTCGCGCAGCCGCAGCGGGCGCGTGACCTGGGTGGCCAGCAGGCGGGTGTAGTCGCGGCCCGTCACGGCCTCGGCCATCAGCGCGGCGATGAAGTTGTCGGTGTTGGAGTAGCGGTACCTCGACCCCGGCGGGAACGCCAGTCGCTCGTTCGCGGCGTAGCGCAGCAGCGTGCGCGGCGCCGGCGTGCCGTGCAGGTCCTTGACGAGCGCGTCGCGGAAGGCCGGGCTGTGCGAGAAGTCGGGCAGGCCGCTCGTGTGGTTGAGCGCCTGGCGCAGGGTCACCCTCCCCCATGCGGCCGGGAGCCATGGCAGCCGCTGGGCGATGGTGTCGTCCAGCGACAGCCTGCCCTCCTGCACCAGCGAGAGCGCGACCGCGGCGCTGAAGGCCTTGGCGGCGCTGGCGATGCGCATGTGGTCTCGGGCGCGCACGGGCGCCTTCGTCTTCGTGTCGCGTACGCCGGCGGTGTAGACCGTGCGGCCGTCGGGCCGCTGCACGACGACGACCGCGCCGGCCGGGCCCCCGGGCATGCGCACGAGCTCCCGGAGCTCGGCGCCCAGATCGGCGTGGCTGTCCTGGGCCCCGGCGGCGGGCGCGGCGGCGACCAGGGCGGCCATCGCCACGGAGGCGGCGGCGAGGGCGTGGCGGTTCTTCATGGGGTCATCCCTGCGGAGTCGGAGCTCATCTGCCGCACAGCATCCGCACCGCCGGGCGGCAGCGCATCGTGGCCAGCCCCAATGCGGACCCCCAAGGTTCTCGGGCGGCCCACCCGGGGGTGCGCCCGTGACCGAGCGCATCGATCATCGAGACGGCGAGCCGGTGCGGCGGCTCGGAAGGCGCGGGTGAGGGCGAGGTCGCGGCCGACGAGGCGACCGGTGGGCGTCGAGGTCATGCGGTCTGCTCCGCCGGCCGTCGGCTTCGTGTCAGCGGCCCTCGCGCGGGCGCTCGAGGCCAGAAGTCGACCCGTGTACGGTGTCAGTGATGCTCCCGTGTCTCAGTTTTTCGCTCCGCGGGCGCCCCATTGGCATCCTGTCCGGCGTGCGGAGGCCGGCTCAGGAAACCGCCGCTCGAGCCGATGACGCGGGTTCGCATCGCCGTGTCGTGACGAAGAGAGGAAAGAACCGATCGTCAGTCGGATGGCTTCGGGCGCGCGTGGTGGGCTCGCCCGGCGTTGGCCGCATCACCTTCCGTTCGGCCGGGCGCTCGCGCCGGCCGCGTGTGCCGGTCTCCTGGCCCTCGTGCCCGGTGTCGCCGGGGCCGATGCACACGCCTCCCCCCAGTCTCAGACCGCCACGCCGGGGGCGCGCAAGGCCCAGCCGCTAGGCGCGGCGGCGAACCGCCGGCCGGCGAAGCCGGCGGTGACCGTGCTGACCATCTGCGGCTACGCGAACCGCGCCCTGCAGGCCCGTACGGACCTCCCGTTCCGCCTGCGGATGCGCGAGCTTCCGGTCACCGCGCGTCGCGCCGCGATGGTCAAGCAGGCGCGGGCGGCTCGGATGCTCATCCTCGACGGCGACGACGTGCGCGCCGGCGCCCGCCTCGCGCCCGCGGTCGAGGCGACGCTCGGCTCGGGCGGCGCGGTGCTGGTCTTCGACTCCTCCCCCGCCCAGCGCGCCGCATGGCTCGGCGGACCGGCCGGCATGACGACGGGTGGCCGCGCGGACATCGTGCTCGTCCGTCGGGTCGACGGCGACGGCGGGATCCCCGTGATCCGGGTCACCGAGTGGCCGACGCTGAAGTCGCCGCGCAAGCTCAGCGCCGGCGACCTGGCGCTGGTGCGCACGTTCGTGGACGAGCTCACCGAGGCGATCCTCCCGCCGAAGGCCACGGCCGAGGCCGCGCAGGCGTCCGCGGCGCCCGTGCCCGACGGCATGATCGCGGCGCAGTGGCAGTTCCAGCGCGTCTTCAACGGCAGGTTGCCCAAGCCGTGGTCGGTGCTCGTCCGCGGAACGGTGCCCACGCAGACGGCGGTCATCACCGTCAATCGCACCTTCACCGCGTTCCTGAGCAACGCGAACCGCCCGCAGGGCGACCTCCAGTACGTCACCTACAACGTCAACGGCACGGTCAACCCCGCCGTCGGCAACGCGTATGCGCTGCTGCGTCCCGACTACGGGCAGGTGAAGGCGTGGTGGACCGGCAAGGTCGAGACGACGGCCGCGCCGCGGGACCCGTGGCTGGCGTGGGTGACGCACGCGCCCGCCGCCGCCAACGCGACCGCCGAGTACTCCAGCGGCACCTCGGTCAACATCGGCTTCACCGCGTCGGCCAAGGCGGGCGCGAGCGGGAGCGGCGGGTCCGGTGACGCGTCGGCCGGCGTGAGCTCCAGCTTCGGCTTCACCACCGGGCGCAAGTACGCGATCCCGCAGTGGAGCGTCTCGGCCATCGGCTCCGGCCGCGACGTCGGCTGGAGCTGGCGCGCCACCGACCCGTGCGACGTCGACGCACCGCTCGGCAACAACGGGTGCTTCATCGCCGGACCCGCATGGGACATGGGCAACCCGCGCGAGCCCAACCCCCTGTCGAAGTCTCAGATGACGTTCGACGCCAGCGCCGCATGGCGCACCTCGAGCGTCGAGAGCCGCACCGCGACGTTCGACGTCTCCGACCGCGCGATGTTCGTCTCCTCCTACTGCGCGGCGGCGCCCTTCCACGGCGGCACGATCGCCGCCGCCTGCTGGCCCGAGGGCGGCTCCGGGCGCAGGATGGACACCCACTGGCTGCGCGGCAACCACCAGATCTCCATCGACCTGGGCGCGGTGGTCCCCGTGCCGATCGCGTCCGTGGAGCTGCGCGCCGGCGGACGCGTCGTCGACGGCACGACGCCGGTCGCGGCCGGCGAGCAGGTGACCGGCACCGTCCGGCTGGCCCGGCCGGCGGCCTTCGACGTCACCGTCGACCTCAGCAGCACGAAGGAGAACGTCGTCGCGCACCCCGACCGCGTGCGCATCCCCAAGGGCCAGACCACGGGGACGTTCACCCTTTCGACGAACGCCAACGGCCTCTGCGCGCCGGCGGCCACGCCGGCGCCGTGCGTCGAGGTGACCGCGATCGTCGGGGCGTTCTACGCCGGCAGCCATCGCCAGCCGCTGCGGGTCGTCCATCCGCGCCACGAGGAGGCGAGCGCCGCGCGCTGACCCGCCAGGCCACACGGTCACCGATCCGAGCGGTTGAGCTCGCGCACCGTGCCGAGGAGGTCGCCGCGCTCGTAGAAGTCGACGGCGATCACGTTCGGCGTCCGCCCGAGCCGCGCGCGACAGCGCTCGATCCGCGCCCGCAGCGCGTCGGCGCCGTTGACCCGCCGCGCCGCGCCGGCCGGCGGCGGGAAGCGATCGATCCAGTTGTTGAGGATCAGCAGCGGATTGTCCGGCGTGCCCTTGCGCGGCACGCACGAGGACGGGTCCTCGGTGAACGCCGCGATGGAGGTGTCCTGGGCGAAGGCGAAGGCGGGCTGGTACCAGGGGGCGGTCCCGCCGTCGCCGTCGTCGAGGACGATCAGGCGACGGCCGGACGTGATCAGCTCGCGCAGCGTGGGCAGCGGCTCCGCGCGGTCGAGCACGGCGAGGTACTCCTCGAGGCCCGCGTCGACGAAGGCCTCCTGGATCTCCTCCGGGTCGACGCTGGACTCGACCATCACGATGACGACCTCGGCGGGGTTGGCCTCCAGCCAGCCGCGCAGGTCGTCGAGGGTGGATTCGAGGCTCTCGGCGCCCAGCTCGCAGAGCGTGTGGCAGACGTAGATGCTGCGCTCGCCGCTCTCGGGCACCAGCCCGATGCGGCCCGCGAACCGCTCGGTGGCCGCGAGCGCCTCGGACCCGATCTGCGCCGCGACGCGGTTGCGGGTCGTGCCCTCGGCGCTGAGGTCGGTGCGGATGCGGCCCTGCGGGCTGACGACTCCGTAGTGCGCGTCGATCATCAGCAGGCGGATGCCGTCGTCGAGCTGGCGCGGGATCGGGCGCGTCTGGTTGGCGAACAGCCACCCCGGCCGGTCGGCGGCCGACATCGAGTTGTGGGTGCCGGCGAACACCACCTCGTCCAGGCGGCGGTCGCAGAGCTCGGCGAGCCCGTTGCAGCGCACGAGCTCGGCGTCCTTCAGCGGCGCCGGGGCCCCGCCGCGCGTGGTGAGCGCGACGGCTCCGGCGACCGCGACGGCCAGCACCGCGCCCGCGACCACGACGACCCGGGCCGAGGGTGGCCACCACGACCCGGCTCGCGGCTGCGGATGCCGCGCCGTGCGCAGCGTCGAGACGAGCTCGTTGAGGCCCAGCAGCACCAGCGCCCCGCCGAGCACCGCGGCCACGACGCCGAACAGCGGGTCGAGGCGCAGCACGAACACGGCGCCCAGCACCGCCAGGCCCACGGCCCGCAGCGCGCGGGCCGCCGGCGGAAGCGCGCCGCCCGCGAGCGCCTCGACGACCCAGGCGACGGTCGCCCGCCGGTCGAGCCGCAGCCGGGCGAGCAGCACGCTCACCCAGATCGCGAGACCGACGCCGGAGAAGGCGACGAGCAGTCGCTCGAGGTCGCCCGCCATCGCCTGCCACACCGCGCGCGCGGCCGCGCGGGCGTCGTCGTCGGGCAGCGCGCCCACCTGCTGCGCCTCGGCGACGAAGCGGTCCTCCAGGAGCCCGAGGCCGAGCACCGCGATGGCGCCGGCCGCGACCATGCCCAGGCCGACCGCCCCCAGCGCGCGGCGTCGATCTGCGGCGGTGACCACGAGGCCGGCGATCGTCAGGAGGGAGAGCGCGAGCGCGGGCCACGCGAGATCGCGGGTGCGGTTGAAGAGCCGCACGGTGGTGGTCGCCGCCGCGCTGGCGCGCACCTCGGCGATCTCCGTGTGGAGGTCCTGGGGCACGCGGTCCGCCAGCCTCGGCGACACGCTGCGCAGCGCCGGCAGGAGCACCTCGCGCAGCTGCCCCAGCTCGACGGTGGCGTCGTCCTGGCCCTCGATGATCACGCGGTGGGCGGTCGCGACGGACCGCCGCGCGACGCGCTCGAACGCCTCGGTTCCCAGCACCGCCTCGACGGCGGTGACCACCAGCGGCCGGGTCGCGACGAGATCCGGGTCCTGACGCTCCAGCACGTCCACCGCGATCCGCTCGGCGATGATCGCCCCCACCTCGCGCGATTGCAGGGCCTCGACCGCGCGGTCCGCGAACGCCTCGGGCTCGGCCAGCTCGGCGCGCACGTACGCGGCCACGCAGCCGAGCACCGCGCAGGCGAGCGCCACGACGAGCAGCACCCAGCGGCGCGTGGTCACCATCGCCGACAGGCTCGCAGACTTCGGATGTTTGCCCGGTCCACCCGGCGCGCACGTACCTGATGCCGTGAAGTTCTCCGCCGCCGCCGAGCAGTACGACCGCTTCATGGGTCGCTACACCCGGACGCTCGCGCCCGCGCTCGCGAGCGCGGCCGAGGTCCGCGAGGGGATGCGCGTGGTCGACGTCGGCTGCGGGCCGGGCGGCCTGACGCGCGTGCTGGCCGGTGTGGTCGGCGAGCCGAACGTCGCGGCGATCGATCCCGCCCCGCAGTTCGTGGCCGCCTGCCGCGACCGCCATCCGGCCGCCGACGTGCGCCGGGGCGCGGCCGAGGAGCTGCCGTGGGCCGACGGCGCGTTCGATGCGGCGCTGTCGTGCCTCGTGATCGCGTTCATGGCCGATCCCGACCGGGGCGTGCGCGAGATGGCGCGCGTCACGCGCCCCGGCGGGACGGTCGCCGCCTGCATGTGGGACCTCCCCGGCGGCGGGATGACGATGCTCGCCATGTTCTGGAGGGCCATCCGGCAGGTCCGCCCCGACGCGCCGGGCGAGCACGGCAGGCCCGGGGTCGCGCAGGGCGACATCGCCGACCGCTTCCGGCGCGCCGGCCTGCGGGACGTCGAGGACGGCGCGCTGGACGCGAGCGCGGACTACGCGGACTTCGAGGACCTGTGGGAGCCGTTCACCTTCGCGGTCGGGCCCACCGGTCAGTTCCTCGCCTCGCTGCCGGCCGCGGAGCAGGAGCGCGTGCGCGAGGCGTGTCGCGCCGAGCTTCCCGAGGGGCCGTTCACCCTCACCGCCCGGGCGTGGTACGCGCGCGGCACCGCGCGATAGCGTCCCGCGGCATGTCCGGACCCGATCTCACCGACATCGATCGCCGGCACCTGCGCCGCTGCGTCGAGCTCGCCCGCGAGGCGCTCGCGGACGGCGACGCGCCCTTCGGCTCGGTGCTGGCCGCCGCCGACGGCCGCCCGCTCGCCGAGGACCGCAACCGCGACGTGACCACCGGCGACCCCACCCAGCATCCCGAGTTCGCGCTCGCCCGCTGGGCGGCGACCAACGTCCCGCCCGAGGAGCGCGCCGGCGCGACCGTCTACACCTCCGGCGAGCACTGCGCGATGTGCTCGGCCGCCCACGGCTGGGTCGGCCTGGGCCGCATCGTCTACATCACGTCGGGCGCGCAGCTCGCCGAGCTGTTCGCGGACCTCGGCATCCCCCCGTCCCCCGTGCGGACGCTGCCGATCCAGGACGTCGTCCCCGGCATCGCCGTCGAGGGCCCGGTGCCGGAGCTCGCCGCCGAGGTCCAGGAGATGCAGCGGCGCTTCTTCGCGCAGGTGCACTGACGGGCGCGGCGGGGTCAGGCGTGGATCGCCTGCCGGCCCGCCGGCAGCGCCAGCGGCCTCCCCTCCGCGTCGGTGGCGTCGGTGAGGGTGAACGGCAGGCCGGCCGCGAGCGCGATCTGCGGGCGGTCCATGACCTGGAAGTGCACGTGCGGCATCGTCGAGCTGCCGGAGTTGCCGCACTCGCCGATCGGCTGGCCCGCGGTCACCCGGTCGCCGGGCTCCACCGCGACGGAGCCCCGCCGCAGGTGCGCGACGAGCGCGAAGTCGCTGTCGGGCATCTCGATCACGACGTGGTTGCCCAGGAGCCGCCGCGGGCCGGCGATCTCGCGGACCGTCCCCTCGGCGAAGAACAGCGCGAGGCCGGGCCACGACATCCGGGCGCGGTGGTCGCGCTGGCGGTTCTCGACGTGGACGACGGTCCCGTCGACCGGTGCCACGATCGGCTGGCCGAACCCGGAGAACCGGTCGGCCGGCTGCGTGGGCGGCCACCAGGAGAGCGGCTCGTGGTCGGCGAGATCGGAGCCGTGCACGAGGTCCATCGCATAGGTCTGGCCGTAGGCGTGCAGCCCGTGGCTGGGGACCTTGTCGGCCGGCGAGTTCAGGGCCGACCAGCAGCCGCGGACGGGCGGGCGGATCGCCACCGGCCGCGCGCGCACGGTGCCGACGCGGAAGTACAGGAGGAGGCCGACGACGAGCAGCGCGGCGCCCGCGAACGCGAGCGGTGAGCTGTCGACGACCAGGCCGAGGATCGTGGCGACCAATCCGGTCCCGGTCAGGGGGATGCGCAGTCGGGCAGGGAGTCGTGTGGTCATCGGGTCACCGCCGCAAGGATCGTGAGAAGTGGCACCACGCGCTCGGTCGGCACGCGGTAGACGCCGCGCGTGGTCGTGCGCAGCCAGCCGGCCGCAACGAGCTGGCGCAGGTGGTGGTAGATCTGCCCCGACGTGCCCAGCTGCTCGTGCTCGGCGAGCTGCGCGGTCGTGCGCTCGCCCTCGAGCAGCTCGCGCAGGATGAGCAGGCGGACCGGATGGGCGAGCGCCGAGAGGTCCGAGGCGGCCTGCGGCCCGAACCCGTCGAGCACCTGGGGCGTCGTGAACGCCTGCTGCCATTCGGCGCGGTGGCCGTCGGCGAGCGTGACCGCGCCCGTGAAGAGGACGCCGCCGGGCTCGGGCATCTGGGCCTTCAGCCCCTCGAGCGCCCAGAACGTCGCGCTCCGGTCGATCGCGTCGGGCGCCGCGGGCGCAGGCGCCCGCTCGAGGCGGTCCACCCGCTCCTCCAGGCGCGCCACGCGCTGGTCCAAGGTCGGTGGCATGCACCGCATGCTAGTACGTAATTACGTAATTCTTTCGGCTGCGTCAGCGCCCGGACACCGGACGGCCCGCGGACCGCTCAAGGACCGCGGCCGTCATGCCGAGACTCGGGCTCATGCGTTCGCTTCTGGTTCTGTCGGCCCTCGCCGGCCTGCTGCTCTCCTCCGCCCCCGCCTCGGCCGCCTCCACTCCCTTCAAGGGCCGCACCGACCAGAAGCGAGCCGTGTCGTTCACGGTCGCCAACGGGCAGGTCCGCGCGTTCCAGGCGGGGGTGCTGACGTTCTGCCTCGCGGGCTCCGACTCGAGCTACGAGACCGACGCGATCGCCAACGTGCCGCCCATGCGGCTCGACCGCGCCGGGCGCTTCTCCTGGACGGCTCCCGACGACACGGACGGCATCATCGAGATGACCGTCACCGGCCGCGTGCGGGGCGGCACGGCGACCGGGACGGTCGTGCTGCGCCGGCCGCACTCCAGCTTCGAGGACGGCACGACGATCTTCGGACAGTGCTCGGCCAAGCGCCGCTGGACGGCGAACGCGCGCTGACTCAGCGGCGCGACGCCCGGACCTTCAGCGTCTTCGTCTCGGTCTTGTCGCCCGCGACGGCCGCGATGTGGACGGTGGCCTGACCGTCGCGGCGGATCGCCTGCTGCGTCGTGCGGTCGAGGCGCACGACGACACGGCGCGACGCGCCGCTGCGCACCGTGAACGGCTGCTGCGCGCCCGGCTCGACGACGATCGCGCCGGTGCAGGCGGCGCGGCAGGCGACCTTCACCGACACGGTGCGCCCGGACGGCGCGACCCGCACGCTCCTGGCCGACACGCCCTTCAGGACGCTCCCGGAGGCGCCGGGCGTCGCCGGCACCGACGTGGTGCCGGTCCGCGTGGACCGGCCCTTGATGCGACGCAGCTTCACGCGACCCTGCCAGTGCAGCGTGCAGGTCGCCTCACCGCCCTGGCGCACACCCGGGCAGGCGGCCCCGGTGATCGTGCGCTCGGGGACGAGCTGCTCGATGTAGCCGTTGCCGATCGCGTCGCGCGGCATGGTGAAGCGCAGGTCGAACGGCCCCTCCCCCACCGTGCCGTCGTTGAGCAGCGTCGTCGCGGCCGTGCCGCGGTCGCCGCAGGTGAGCGACACGTCGAGGCGGTCGAACGGCCGCAGGCCGATCTCGACCTCGTTGTCGAGCCGTGCCAGCTCGCCGACCTCCTCCAGGCGCGTCATGCCGGCCGCCGAGTCCAGGCCGGGGCTGGCGGTGCAGGTGGCCTGCAGCGAGCTGCCGTCCGCGAACTGGTACCAGCCGAGGAACTCGCCCCCGACGAGGCCCTCGGTGCGGTCGGCCTCGGCGACGTCCAGCGGCGCGCCGTTGCGGAACGTCACCACGGCGAAGTCGCCGGCGGCCGTGATCTCGAAGTCGTAGCGCTCGTCGGCCGTCTCCCCGCCGAGGTTGCGGTGCTCGTGGAAGGCGTACGACCCCCACGCGGAGTACTCGAGCTTGTAGCGGACCTCGCGGGGCTTCTTGGTGGCGGCGTCGGCCGGCGCGGCGGCGAGGCCGGCGACGATGAGCGCCGCAGCGACCGCCCGGGCAGCGGGGGTCGTTCGGATGGGGTTTCTCATGGGACGGATCGCCTCCTTCGGATCCGCGTCAGTCGTCACGACAGCGCCCCGCCGGCGGGTCCCCATCCGTGGGGACGAGCCCTGCCGAGGCGCGGGGCCCGCACTATAAATGGGGCGCCCCCGTCCCGCTTAGCGCGCGGATCGCCGCGTCATCTCCCAGCTCCCTGGCCGTCCGTGTCGTCGAGGTGCGAGCCCAGCAGCGCGTCCAGCACGCCGATCAGTCCCAGCCATCCGGTGAAGCGCTCCGTCCGCCCGTCGCCGTCGGTGGCGTGACCGCTGATCTCGCGGCCGTCGACCGTGACGTCGATCGCGAGCTGGATGGAGGCCGTGCTCATCGCCGAGCAGCATCGGCGGCGCCGTCCGGGGCCGCATCGTGGCCGACCCCAATTCCGCCCCCCAAACCTTCGGGTCGTCGTCGCTAGCCGGGGTCGGCGAGCGCGCTCGGAAGGCCGGACCGTCCCGCGATCCCGAGCTTGCGGTAGGCGCTCGTGAGGTGGACCTCGACGGTCTTGGGCGTCACGAACAGCCGCTGGGCGATGTCGCGGTTGGTCTGCCCGTCGGCGGCCAGCCGGGCGACCCGCAGCTCGCTCGGCGTCAGCGACCCCGGGCCGCTCAGCGCCTCGCGCCGTGGCCGGGCGCCGGTGGCCAGCAGCTCTGCGCGAGCCTGCTCGGCGACCGGCACGGCACCCAGGCGGCTCGCGAGCTCGAAGCCGCGGCGCAGCGGGTCGCGGGCGGCCACCCGCTCGCGCCGGCGCCGCAGCGCCGCGCCGAGCGCCGTGAGCGCCTTGGCGAGCTCCAGCCGCGCGGGCGTCCCGTCGGCGACCGCGACGGCCTCCCGCAGCAGATCGAGCCCCTCGGCTCCGCCGCGGACGGCGGCGAGGTGGCGCAGCGTGCGGCTCAGCGCCCGCGGCGCGCCCCACGTCCGCGCCGCCGCGAGCTCCTCCTCGAGCAGCGCGGCGGCGGCATCGGCATCGCCGAGCCCGTGCCGGGCCATCGCCTGCAGCGACCGCCACGGGATCCACGCCGGGTTCACGTAGGTGGGCTCCACGCTCGCGCCGCAGGCCTCGGCCGCCCCCAGCGCCTCGCCCCACCGTCCCTGCGCGAGCGCCAGCTCGGCCCGCGCCTCGTGGGCGAGGCTCTCGCCGTCGGAGCCCGGCATCTGCGGTCCGATCGCCGCGAGGAGCTCCTCGGCGGTGGCGAGGTCCCCGCGCTCGATCGCCACCTGCGCGCGGCAGCACAGCCAGTATCCCGACACGGTCGACGACCACGGCACCGCCGCGTCCGCCGAGCGCTGCAGGGCCGCGTCGGCCTCCTCCAGCTCGCCGCGCGCGAGCCACGCCCACGCCTGCATGTAGTGCACGCCGCTGAGCGCGAACGGCGAGCCGATCCGCTGGGCGCTCGCGGCGATGGCCTCCAGCGCGTCGAGCGTGCGCTCGTCGTCGCCGATCGACAGGACGCTGATCGCCACGCCGGCGATCAGCACCGGGTCGGCGTCGGCGAGCACGCCGTCGGCCAGCGCCGCGTGCGCCAGCGCGGTGCACTCCTCCACCCCACCCCCGGTCAGCGCCCAGTCGGAGGCGGCGACGGCGGTGAGCATCCGCGCCCCGGGCCCGTCGCCGTCGACGCCCGCGCGGGCGCGCGTGAGGCGCTCGGCGCCGTCGGCGCCCATCGGAGCGCCGAACGTCGGCGCCTTCAGCTCGATCGCCTCGAGCGCCTCGCGCTGGTCGGCCAGCTCCGGCGGGAGCGCGGCGATCGCCCGGCGCGCCTCCGCGACCGCCTCCTCGGGCGGGCGGGTGAAGATCAGGGTCCGGACCAGCAGCTCCGCCGCCCGGGCCCGCTCGAGCGGATCGCCGAGCCGGTCCGCGGCCTCGCGCAGGTGCTCGGCCGCGTCGGGCAGGTTGAGGAGCGCCTCGGCCGTGCCGAGCTCCAGGAGCAGGCGCGGGCGCACCGCCGGCGACGGAGGCTCGGCGAGCGCCCGGCGCAGGTACGACACGGCGCTGTCGACGTCCCCGCGCCGCCCGGCCGCCAGCCCCGCGTCGTGCAGCAGCGCGGCGACCTCGGCGTCGGCACGGCTCGGCGTGTGCAGGAGGTGGACGGCGACGGCCTCCGGCGCGGCGCCGAGGCCGCCGAGCGTGGCGGCGGCCAGCGCGTGCTGGCGCTGTCGCATCGAGGTCGCCATCTCCTCGTAGACGACGTCGCGGACCAGCGGGTGGACGAAGCCGACGGCGGCGTCGTGTCGCAGGATCTCCGCCGCCGCCAGGGCGGGGATCGCGTCGGCCGCCTCGGCCTCGTCGAGGCCGGCGACGACGGCGAGGGTGGGCAGCGTCGCGCCGTCGCCCAGCACGGCGACGGCGCGAGCGACCGCGACGGCGCTCGCCGGCAGGCGGGCGAGGCGCAGGAGGACGGCGCGCGAGACCGCCCGCGGACCGATCGCCCCGATCGCCGCGACGTTCTCGCGCGCCGGGCGCACGGACTCCGCCTGCAGCGTCTTGAGCAGCTCGGCCAGCAGGAGCGGGTTGCCACCGGTCGCCCGATGACAGGCGGCGGAGAACTCCGGCGCCGCGCCCTCGCCGAGGCGCCCGCGCACCAGCTCGGCCGCCGCGTCCGGGCTCAGGAGCGCCGGCCGGATCGACACCGCCGCCGGATCGTGCGCGATCTCGGCGAGCAGGCGCGCGTCCTCGCCGGCGTCGCCCGGGCGCGCGGCGGTCGCGACGAGCACCCGCAGCCCCTCCAGTCGCCGCTGAAGGAACGCGACGAACCGCAGGGACGAGCGGTCGCACCAGTGCAGGTCGTCGATGGCCAGCAGCAGCGGCGTCTCCGCGGCCATGTTCGCCGCCAGCCAGAACAGGCCGTACAGCAGCCCGAAGGAGGCGCCGCTCGTCGCGTCGCCGTCGTCGGGCGGCGCGAACACGTGCTCGGCCTGCTGCGCCGGCCCGCTCAGCCAGCGCGCGCGCGACTCCGGGTCGGCCAGCGCCGGCTCGAAGAGCTGGCGCACGACGCCGAACGGGAAGTCGCGCTCGAGGTCCGAGCCGCGCGCCGCCAGCACGCGAAAGCCCTCCGCGTCGGCGCGCTCGCGCACCGCGGCCAGCAGCCGGCTCTTCCCGATCCCGGCGGGCCCCTCCACGAAGGCCAGCGCCGAGCGGCCCTCGAGCGCCGCCTGCACCAGCCCGTCCAGCTCGCCGAGCTCGCGGTCGCGCTCGAGCAGCGCGCCGCCACCGCCGATTCGCGCCGTCCCGGGGCCCACCGTGACCTCCCGCCCGCCTGCCATGGCGGGCAACGGTACAGGCCGGACGGGCCCGCGCAGCGGCGCCTTTCTGCCCTCTCAGGGTCGGGTCTGCTCGCCGCCGTCGATCACGAGGTTCGCCCCCACCACGTACCCGGCGCGATCGGACACGAGGTAGGCGACCGCCTCGGCGATCTCATCCGGCCGCCCGATGCGTCCGAGCGGCACGACCGAGTTGACGGTCGCGACGTCCACGCCGAAGCCCGTGGCCAGGTCCTCGCGGACCCGGTCGGCGCCCGGCGTCTCGACGTTGCCCGGCGTGATCGTGTTGACCCGGACGCCCGAGCCGGCCAGCTCGGTCGCCAGGCCCTTGGAGTACGCGATCAGCGCGGCCTTGGCGGCCCCGTAGTGCAGCAGCGGCCCGGGCACGTTGAAGGCGGCGCTGGAGGCGATGTGGACGATGGCGCCGGACTCGCGCTCCAGCATCTGCGGCAGCAGCGCGGCGTTCAGCCACACCGGCGCCATGAGCGTCACGTCGAGGACGTCGCGCCATTCGTCGGCGGGGATCGACCTCGAGCCTTGCGGAAACGTGCGGCTCGCCCCGGCGTTGTTGACGATCACGTCCACCCCGCCCAGGCGCTGGACCGCCGCGTCGGCGATCGCCTCCACCCCGGCCTGGGTGCGCACGTCGCCCGACACGAACTCGACGCCGGCGGGCGCCTCGGCGGGAACGCGGCGCGCGACGCCGACGACCTGCGCGCCCGCAGCGGACAGACGCCGGACGATCGCCGCCCCGATTCCGCGGGAGGCGCCGGTCACGAGGACGCGTCGCCCGGCCAGATCGCGAGGGACGCCGTCGGTGGTGCTGCTGGAGTTCTGGACCATACGGTCCAGAATAACACCGTTCTGTACCGCCCGGTCCAGAACGCGGTAGACTCGAGCCCATGCCCCGCCCCCGCCAGTTCGACGAGGACCGTGTGCTGCGCGCGGCCGCGGACGTCTTCCGCCGGCGCGGCTACGCCGGCGCGTCGGTCGACGAGCTCACGGCCGCGACCGGGCTCGGCAAGGGCAGCCTCTACGGCGCCTACGGCAGCAAGCACGGCCTCTATCTGGCGGCGCTCGACCGGTACGCCGATCGCAACGTCGGCGCCGTCACGACGGCGCTCGCCGGATCAGGCGCCGGGGCCGCCGACGAGCTGAGCGCCTACCTCGACGGCGTCGTGCGCGCCGGCCGCGACGGCTCGCCGAACTGCCTGCTCACGGTCGCGGCGGCGGAGCTCGCCGACGAGGACGACGCGGTCGAGGAGCGGCTTGGCGCGGCGTTCGACGGCCTGTCGAAGGGTCTGCGGGCGGCCGTCGAGCGCGGGCAGGCGGAGGGCACGATCGCCGCGGACGTCGACCCGCAGGCCGCCGCCGATCTGCTACTCGTCGTCGCGCGCGGCGTCGAGGTACTGGCCCACGGCGGCGTGCCGCCGGAGCGCCTCGCGAACGCGGCCGAACTGGCGGTCGCGGCGGTCGCCGGCCCGCGGCGGCCAGGCGTCTGAGCCACCGCGCGGGTTCACGTGACCTCGTACCAGGCCCGCCCGGGCCTGGTGACCCGGTTGCCGGCGGTGTCGAGCCCGACGGCGGTCACCCGCACGTCGCCGTAGGGGATGTTCAGCCAGGCGCGCCACAGGCCCGGGCGCACCTGGCGGGCGAAGGCCTTGCGCTCCACCGGCCTGCGGCCACGGCGGTCGGCCACCACGAGGATGCCGCCGCCGAGCCGGTCCGCCGGGCCGGTCGCCTTGACGTCGACCGAGCACCGCGTCGGGGTCTCGCACCGGGCCTTGGCGATCTTCAGGCGGATCGTGCGGGCCTCGGCGACGGGCAGGTCGACGACCGCCGGCTGCGCCGCCGCGGCGTCCGGCGACGAGACGAACTGCATGATCCAGTCGTGGTGGGGAATGACCTGCGCGTACGCGCCCGGCTGCTTGGGATCGCCGCAGGTGTCGCCGCCGAAGGACACGACGCCCAGGAGCTTCGCCTGAGCGCCCGCGCCGAGGACGAGCGGTCCGCCGCTGTCGCCCTGACAGGTGTCGTTGAGGCGCGCGACCGGGCGCGTGCACAGCATCTGCGCGTCGCTCCAACCGTCGTAGACGCGCGCGCAGTCGCGACCGGCGGCGATGACCACGTTCACCGAGCGCAGCTCCTCGCTGAAGGTCTCCCGCGGCTGCTGCGCGATCACGCCCCACCCGGCCGACGCGACCGCCGTGCCCGGGGCGAGCAGCGCGGCGTCCTGGGACGAGGCGAGCGCGACGGCCGGCGACTGCACCGGCCGCGCGAGGATCAGCACCGCCAGATCGGGGACGTTGGTGGCGGCGTCGTAGCCGGGCGGGGTGTGCTGGGCGACGACCGGGATGCGCTCCCCCTCGCCGGTGCTCAGCAGCGTGCGCCCGGCGATCACGTCCATGTCCGGCTGCAGGCAGTGCGCCGCCGTCACGACGACGGTCGGCGCCACGATCGAGCCCCCGCAGAACTGGGCGGCGTAGCCGTCCTCCTCGTCGGAGCTCGCGAGCGCGACGAGGAACGGCCAGTCGGCGATCCGCGCCGGCGAGCCGCCCACGATCCACCGCGCGCTCGCGTCGGCCGCCGCGGACAGCGCGATCGCGGCCGCGGCGACGAGACCGAGGACCAGCGTGAGCGATCGGGGCTGCGGCTTGCGGATCACGCACGCATCTATCGGTTCCTGAGCAGGATCCTTGAAGCTCAGGCCGGGCCGTTGCGCACGACCGAGGTTCGACGCGCCGCATGTTCCGCCGCGGACGATGAGTTCGCCCGGCCGGGCCCGTCGTACCCGCGACAGGTCGCATCCGAGACCGGGGAGACACCGCCATGCGCAGGGTCACGACGTTCACGCACGCCACCCTCGACGGCTACATCGACGCGCCGCACACGTGGTCGTTCGACTACGCCGACGGGGAGTTCCAGCAGTACGCGCTCGACATGACGCTCGGCGCCGACGCGCTGCTGCTCGGCCGGCTCACCTACGAGGGCATGGCGCAGGCCTGGCCCAACCGCGGCGGCGACCCGTTCTCCGACCACGTGAACGCGATCACCAAGTACGTGGTCGCCTCGCAGCCGGTCGACACCTCGGCCTGGGACCCGACCGTCGTCATCGCCGGCGAGCGCCTGATCGAGGAGGTCACCCGGCTCAAGCAGGGCGACGGCGGCGACATCGCCATCTGGGGCACCGGCCGGCTGACCGACGCCCTCGCGGCAGCCGGGCTCCTCGACGAGTACCGGATCTGCACGTCGCCGGTGATCAAGGGCGGCGGCGAGCCGCTGTTCCGCCCGGACAGCGCAGGCCGGACCGAGCTCGTCGACACCAAGGTCTTCGGCAGCGGCGCCGTCATGCACGCCTACCGGCCGGTCGCCGGCGCCTGACGCGGCGAGCAGTCGGCCCTCGCCGCTCCCGCGGCCGTGCGGATGCCGCCGAGCAGATGGCGGCGGAACCACGGCTGCGCGTAGAGGGCCGGCTCGTGGCCGAGCGCCGTGTAGAAGACCCGGCCTCGGCGCACGTCGCGACACCAGCTCATCGGGTGGTCGCCCATCGGGTCGGTGGCGGCGTACGTCGACTCGTCGACGGCCAGCAGCACGCGCGCCCGCGGTCGCGGGTTGGCGTCGAACGCGTAGAGCTCGTCGAAGACCTCGAACCGCGGCGCGAGGTGCGCGGTCGCCGGATGGCCGGGCGCCTCGTTGACGAACGCCGCGGTCTGCGGGACCGGGTGGCTGCGGAAGCGGGCGCCCAGCATCCGCCCGTAGAACGGCCAGTCGTGCTCGGTGTCGGTCGCCGCGTGGACGCCGACGAACCCGCCGCCCCCGCGGACGTGGCGCCGCAGCGCGCGTCGCTGCGCGCGGTCCAGCACGGTGCCGGTCGTGTTCAGGAACACCACCGCCTCGACCAGCCGCAGCCGCCGCGCCGTGAGCGCGCCCGCGTCCTCGGTGGCCCGCACGCGAAAGCCGTGCTCGGCGCCGAGCGCGCGGATCGCCTCCACCCCGGCCGGGATCGAGTCGTGGCGGAACCCCGCCGTCTTCGTGAAGACGAGCACGTCGAGGCGCGCGGCGCTCGCCGGGGCCGCCCAGAGCCCGAGCACGACCAGCGCAGCGACCACGGCACGTCGCGCCACCCGCCCATGGTCTCAGGTGGGGCCAGGTCCCCTCCGCCTTGGGGTGTTCGCTCCCGCCGGTGAGACACCGGTGCGCCATATCGTCGCTGCCATGACGATTCGAACCTCGCTGGTGGGCCTGGCGCTGGCCGGGCTGTGCGCCGTCCCTGCCGCCGCGCACGCGGCGCCACGTCCGGACCTCGAGGTGCGCGTCGCCGATCCCGTCCCGACCGGCCAGGCCGGCAGCTACGGGGTGAGGCTGAAGGCGACCGTGGTCAACGACGGCAGGGGCCGGGCGGGCACGTCGCAGCTTCGCTTCGCGCTGTCGAAGGACCGTCGGCTCGGCCGGGGCGACACGCTCCTGCCGCTCGAGCGCACGGACGCGCTCGCGCCCGGCGCCCGCGACGCCGTCGACCAGGCCTGGAGGGTGCCGGACTCGGTGCAGGCCGGTATCTACCACGTGATCGCCGGCGCCGACGCGGGCCGCGACGTCGCCGAGCGCGACGAGACCGACAACTGCGCGGTGGCCGGCGAGACGTTCGCGGTGACCGAGCCCCAGGGGGACACGACCGCGCAGGCCGGCGGCCCGATGCCCGGCGCGCCGGTGGCGTCCACCCCGCCCAAGAAGGAGTACTTCCCCGAGGAGTGGCAGAACCCGCAGTTCTCCACGATGAAGGTCTCCGCGCCGTTCGGCTGCCCGGCGTCGCTGCACGGCCAGGGCGACGGGCGCTGCGTGTGGGTCACGACCCTGAGCGGGCTCAACGACAACAACGAGCCCGACCGGCGCCAGCGGTCGGACTTCTGGTACTGCCCGTCGGGCTACGGGTTCCCGTTCGAGGTCGCCCTCGGCTTCGATCCGCTGTGGCGCGACGACGGAACGCGCAGCACCGCGTTCGTCGAGACCGTCGCCGCGAAGAAGTGGACGCTGTACCAGAGCCTGATCGGCCGCCGGTACTACCCTTCCTACGGCGCCCCGTCGGAGCTCCGCGGCTACCTGAGCATCGACTTCAACGGCGACATGACCACCGACGGCCGGGGCTCGTGGGAGCACCGCGCGTCGTACGTGTGCTCGGACCGCCGCGCGACCTCGATGCTGCCGTGACGGGCCGCTCGCGTTCCCGTAGCGTCCACCGCATGACCAGGAGCGGCATCGCCCGCCGGGTCGCGCTCGCGCTGTCCGTGGCGGCCGCCGTGGCCGTGACGGTGGCGGCGCCCGCGCTCGGCCAGGCGGACGGGAGCTTCCCCGTCAACGACAGAGCTCGGTGACGATCCTGCCCAACGCGCAGCCGCCGACGCGGCTGACGATCGGCATCGGCTGGTAGGCGCTCCTCCCCGGCCGCCGCGTCAGGCGGCCGGGGGCCGCCACGGCTCGTGCTCGTGCGAGAGCCACACGAGCTCGGGCTCGAGGGCGCGCACGCGCAGCCGGCCCTCGGTGGGCGGCTCGTCGAACTCGCCGTGCCACACCGCGACGTCGCCGCCCACGATCAGCGGCCGTCCGCCGGTCTCGACGACCACGATCTGGCTGCCGCGGGTGTGGCCGGGCGCCGGGACGAGGCGGATGCCCGGCAGCAGCTCGTGCTCGCCGTCGACGGGCTCGTAGCTGACGCCCGGCGCGTCGACCCACTCGAGCAGGTACTCGTCCTCGGTGCGGGCGTCGTCGAGCTCGGTGCGCTGCACGTAGATCGGGCGATCGGCGAACAGGTGATTGCCGCCGCAGTGGTCGGCGTGTAGGTGGGTGTTGACGACGAGGTCCACGGCGTCGAGGTCGAAGTCCTGCTCCGTCAGCGGGTGCAGCGTGGGGTTCAGCTCGGCGGCGAACGGGTGCAGAACCGTCATGCCCGTGTCGACCAGCACGCGGGCATCGGGATGGTCGATGACGTGCACGTACAGCGGCATCGGCTCGTTCTCGACGAAGAGGTCGGCGACGAGGACCGGCGTGATGGTGACCGGCGCTGGTGCGTTCATGCTGGTGAGACCGCGAACCGCCGCGAATGTCATCGCACGCGACCAGGCCTCGCGCGATCGCCCTCCGGGCCGCCCGTCAGCAGCCGAGGCCGGGCTTCCAGCGCCCGACGCTCCGGCCCTTGCCGTTGCGCGCGACCGCGCGCGCCGGCGACGCCTCGCCGCCGTCGACGTGCCAGGCCAGCCGCACCGGCCGGCGCAGCCCCCGCGGCGCGCGATGCGTCCGCACGGTCACGGTCTGGCCGTCGGCGAACGTGAGCCGGACGGTGCGCGCCTTGCGCGGGACCGCGAGCCCGACCTTGCGGATGCGGCGATCGCCCGCGCTGCCCGTGCCGAACATGATCGCCACGCCGCGGCACGAGCCGGCCCGCAGGCTGAAGCGGCCGTTGCGGCTCCCGGCCGCGCACGCCCCGGCGACGTTGCCGAACGACGTGCCCTCCGCGTCCCACGCGTGATCGAGCTCGAAGCACAGGCCCGGCACCGAGCCGATCGTGGTCGCCTTGACCCGCACCTGCCAGGCCAGGCCGCCGCCGTCGGGCGTCGCGACGACCCCGTTCGCCACGGGAACCGCCGCCTGCGCGCCGGCGGCGGGCGTCACGACGCCCGCGACCGCGAGCAGACACGCGGTCGCGCCGCAGGCGTGCAGCGCACGCCGGACCCGTTGGCCCCCTGCCGAGCCGAGCACCATCGGCCGGGACCATAGCGAGCGTGCGCTGCCCTGCGCCCGGCGCTACCCCTTGTCCGCGTTCAGCAGCGTGGCCGGGTCGCCCGCGATGTCGATCACCGGCGCCCCGACGAGCCTGACCTGCAGGGTGCCGGTGAGTGGACCGGTCGCCATGTCGCCCATCGTCATCGTCGCGGCGAACGTGCCCGTCCCCGTGAACCGGCCCGCCGCCTTCACGGTGGCGGAGGCGCCCCCGCCACCGACCGACAGCAGGTTGCGCCCGGTCGCGCTCACGCTGCTCATCGTCATCACGGTCGCTGCGCCGTCCGCGCGCGGGCCGCTGGTCCGGGTGACGGTCAGCGCCCGCTTCAGGGCGATGAACGTCGTGGTGAAGTCGCCCTCCTCCTTGACGAGCATGAGCTGCGGCTCGCCGGCGGCGCCGCCGTCCCCGTCGCCGTCGCCGCCGGCGCCGGGAGCCGAGGTCTCACCGCAGCGGAGCGCCCCGTCGCCGATGTAGATGGAGCCGGGCAGGGAGCGGATCGTCGTATCGCGGCCGTTGG
>DATMSA010000002.1:0-48760 GCA_035565675.1 Capillimicrobium sp.
ACGTCGGTGTGCATCGGCTGCAAGGCGTGCGAGGTGGCCTGCAAGCAGTGGAACGACCTGCCCGCCGACGACGTCCCGGGCGACGGCCGCGCCGGGTCCTACGACCACACCGGCGCGCTCGGCGCCGCCACCTGGCGCCACGTGCGGTTCGTCGAGCTGCTGGAGCCCAACCCGATCCCGCTCCCGGACGTCGCGCCGGTCGACGTGGCGGCGGCGGTCGCCGACATGGACCGCTGGGTGTTCATGTCCGACGTGTGCAAGCACTGCACGAACGCCGGCTGCATGGACGCGTGCCCGACCGGGGCGCTGATCCGCACCGAGTTCGACACGGTCGTGCTGCAGCCCGACGTCTGCAACGGCTGCGGCTACTGCATCCCCGCGTGCCCGTTCGGCGTCGTCGACCGCGACCCCGACGACGGCCGCGCCGCCAAGTGCACGCTCTGCTACGACCGCCTGCAGGACGGCATGGAGCCGGCGTGCGCGAAGGCGTGCCCGACCGACTCGATCCGCTTCGGCCCCTACGACGACCTCGTGGAGATCGCCCAGCGGCGCGTCGCGGCGCTGCAGGACCGCGGCGTCGCGGGCGCCTACCTGTACGGCGCCGGCGACGAGGAGGCCGAGCGGCTGGCGGGCGGGCTGGGCGCGTTCTTCCTGCTGACCGAGGCGCCCGAGCGCTACGGCCTGCCCGCCCAGGCGGACTCGCCGATCCAGGACGGCGTGGTGCCCGCCACGCTGGCGGCGGTCGGCGCCGGGCTGGCCGCCGCGGCCGGGGTCGCCGGCGCGTTCCGCTTCGGCCGCCCGGCGCGCGGCGTGGGCGCGCTCACCGTGGTGGCCGCGGTCGCCGGCGCGGCGGAGCTGGCCCGCGACCTGCGCCAGCGGTGGCGTCGATGAGCGGGCGGCGCGACATGACGCCGGCGGTCGGCACGCCGGGCGGGCCGGCCTCGTGGCGGCGGGCCGTGCGGGGCGCCGCGGTCGCGCTCTCGCAGCGGCGCTGGCGCGACGCCGCCTGGTCGGACATCTTCCGGCGCGACAGCGGCTACCTGTCCGACGCGCCGCCCGACCCGGCGCGGGTGGCCGAGGCCAACCGCCGCGGCCGCGCGCAGGCGCCGGACGTCGTCGACGGGCCGATCATGAAGGCGCCCGTGTGGACGTGGGAGGTGCCGGTCTACTTCTGGACGGGCGGCATGGCCGCCGGCGCCTCGTTCGTGGCGATGGCCTGCGACCTGGCCGGCGACGCGCGCTCGGCCCGGCTGGCCCGGCGGGTGGTGCTCGCCGCGCTGGCCCCGTCGCCGGCGCTGCTGACGATGGACCTCGGGCGGCCGGAGCGCTTCCACCACATGCTGCGCATCGTCAAGCCCCGCTCGCCGATGTCGACGGGCGCCTGGTGCCTGACCGTGTTCGGCGCGCTGGGAGCCGCCGCGGTCGGCGCCGACCTGCTCGGCCGCCCGCGCGCCGCGCGGGCGCTGGGCGCGACCAACGCGGTCGTCGGCGGCTACCTCGGCTCCTACGCGGGCGTGCTGCTCGCCGCGACCGCGGTGCCCGTGTGGGCGCGCAGCCGCCTGTTCCTCGGGCCCATCTTCGTCTCGACGGCCGTCCTGACCGGCGCGGCGGCGACGCGCCTGACGGTCTCGGCCGCCGGGGTGCCGGCCGGTCATCCGACGCGCGCCGCGCTGGGCCGGGTCGAGAGCGGCGCGATGGCGGCCGAGCTGCTGCTGTCCGAGCTCAACCGCCACCGGCTCGGCCCGCTGGCCGCCGCGCTCGACGACGGCGCCGGCGCGCGCTGGTTCACGGCCGCGCAGTGGCTGGCCCGCGGCGGGCTGGCGCTGCGGCTGCTCGGGCGCCGGCTCGGGCCGCGCGCCGAACACGCCGCCAGCGGCCTGTTCATGGGCTCGGCGCTCTGCTTCCGCTTCGCGTGGGTGCGGGCCGGGCGGTCGTCGGCGCGCGACGACGAGGCGGTGGCCCGGACCGCTCGCGCTAGACGCGCTCGCCGGTGAACGGCTGCTCGCCGAACGGGCCGGCGTCGACGACCCCGGTCATCGCGTCGCCGCTCACCGTCGCGCGGAAGCGCAGGTCGACCTCCATCGGCTGCGTGACCGGGATGTGCCACGTCAGCTCGCCCTCGCGGACGCGGCCGTCGAGCAGCTCGTAGGGCCCGAACGGGGTGTCGGCACGCCCGGTGAGGACGTCGCCGTCGACCGCCAGCCACAGCCCGACCGTCTGCTCGCCCAGCGGCGTGTCCATGCGGCACGCCCACGTGCCGTCGACCGACCCGGCCGCGGGCGGCGGGCCCGGCGCCGGCGCGTCGGCGGGCGCGGGCCCGGCCGGCGCGCCGCCGCCACGGGTCGCCAGCGCGATGCGCACGATCGGCAGCGCGTCCAGCCACGCGGCGAGCGCCGCCAGCAGCGCGAGCACGAGGCCGGCGGTCGCCCACGCGGTGCGCAGCTCGTCGTTGATCGCGAACGTCGCGATCGTCGCGCCCAGCAGCAGCGCGGCGAGCACCACGCTCGGGAGCTGCGGCGGCATCGGGAACCGCCGCCCGCGCCGCACGACGCGCACCGTCTCCCAGACGGCGAGCAGCACGCCGACGACCCCGGCCACGACGCCGATCCCGTTCCAGGCGCTGCGCGACACCTCGCCCGCCGCCCCCTCCTGCCAGGGCGCCAGGGAGCACGCCACGAACGCGACGGCCGCGGCGAGCGTGGTCCAGGCGGCCTTGCTCAGATGCATCCGCCCGATCGTCCCATAGAGTGGCGCGGATCCGGCGGCACCCGCCGCTCGCGCACACGGAGGTCCATCGCAAGGATGTCTGTCCCAGCGGCCGTGCACGCCGGCCCGCGCTCGTACCAGGTCCGCACGTGGATGGCCGCCGCCATCGCCGGGATGGGCGGCCTGCTGTTCGGCTACGACACGGGCATGATCTCGGGCGCGCAGGTCTTCATCGAGCAGGACTTCGACGTGTCCGCCAGCGGGATCGGCCTCGTCGTCAGCGCGGTCACGGCCGGCGCGCTCGTCGGCGCGCTGATCTCCAGCGGCCTGACCACGCGCCTGTCGCGGCGGGCGATGATCGTCCTCGCCGCCGTCATCTTCATCGTCGGCGCGATCGGCGCCGCCGCCGCGCCGAGCCTCGGGGTGCTCATCGCCGCCCGCTTCGTGATCGGCCTCGGGATCGGCTTCGCGTCGACGATCGTGCCGCTCTACATCGCCGAGCTCGTCCCGGTGAAGAGCCGCGGGTCGATGGTCGCGCTCTTCCAGCTCGCGATCACCGCCGGCATCCTCGTCGCCTACCTCGTCAACGCCGCGTTCGCCGACGACGGCGAGTGGCGCGCCGTGTTCGCGCTCGCGTGCGCGCCGGCGACGCTGCTGCTGTTCGGGATGCTCGTGCTGCCCGAGAGCCCGCGCTGGCTATTCGCGGCCGGGCGCGAGGAGGAGGCGCGCACGGTCCTCGAGACGCTGCGCGACCCCGACGACCCGCAGACCACGCACGAGCTCGAGGAGATCCGCGCGACGGTGGAGGCCGACCGCGCCCGCCCGCAGCAGTCGATCGGCCGGGCGCTCACGAGCCCGCTCGCGCGCACGATCCTCGTCGTCGGGATCGGGCTGGGCGTCTTCCAGCAGATCACCGGGATCAACACGATCATCTACTACGCCCCGACGATCCTGCGCACGGCGGGGCTCGGCACCGAGACGGCGGTGCTGACCACCGCCGGCGTCGGCGCGCTGAACTTCGCGGCGACGATCGTCGCGCTGCTGGTCGTCGACCGCATCAACCGGCGCACGATCCTGCTGGCCGGCATGGCCGGCATGGTGCTGTCGATGGCGGTCCTGGCGACGACGTTCGCGATCGACGACTTCGACGGCGTCCTGCGCTGGATCGCGGTCGGCTCGCTGTTCTCGTTCATCGCCTGCTTCGCGGTGAGCTGGGGCTGGGGCTTCTGGGTGATGGCCTCGGAGATCTATCCGCTGTTCATCCGCGGCCAGGCGATCTCGATCGGCAACGCGATCCAGTGGGGCGCGAACTTCCTGATCTCGCTGCTGTTCCCGATCCTGCTGGCGTCGTGGGGCGGCGCGGCCGTCTTCTACGTGCTGGCCGGGTTCGGCGTGCTCGCGCTGCTGTTCACCCAGCGGCTCGTGCCCGAGACGCGCGGCCTGACGCTCGAGGAGATCGAGGACGAGTGGCGCCGGCGCGCGGGGGTCGGCGGAGCGTCCACCGCCACCGGAGCGGCGTGACGCAGATGCCAGAATGCGAACGGTGAGCTTCCATCTCCCCCGTCGCGCCGCGGCCGCCGCGGCCACGGCCGCCGCCGCGCTGGCCGTCGCCGCCGCCCCGGCCACGGCCGCCAAGACCTACAACGAGACGGTCGTCGCGACCGTCAAGAAGGCCTCCCAGAAGGGCACCACGCTCGTCTACACCGGCACCGTGCGCTCGTCGGTCCTCGGACGCGGCACCGTCCGCCAGACCGTGCGCCTGAACGGCCTGAACGTCACCGGCTCGTTCACGATCCGCTACAAGGGCGGCACCGTGCGCGGCACGGTGCGCGCGAAGGCGCGGCTCGGCCTGCGCGAGGCGACCTTCACCGGCACGTCGCGCACCACCGGCGGCACCGGCCGCTACAAGGGCGCCACCGGCAGCGGCAGCTACCGCGGCACCGGCGCGCTCAACATGTCGGGCGCCACGTTCCGCTCGACGGGCACGATCACCTTCTGAGCGGCGCCCGCGCTCAGCGCTGCGGCTCGAGCGACACGAGCCGCAGCTCGTAGCGCTCGGTGTAGCCGACCTTCGCGCCGATCGGCGTGTCGCTGCGGCTGGCGTTGTCGGCCGTGATGCGGATCGGCAGGCCGGTCTCGCGGTCCAGCCACAGGTCGTAGGTGCCGCCGCCCTCGGTGGAGCCGGACATGCGGAAGCGGATGCGCACGTGGACGGTGGCGACCTCGTCGCCGCCGACCGCGATGCGCTCGGCGCCGAGGGCGCGCACGGTGTCGGTGCGGGTGACGCCCTCGCGCTTGCACACGATCGTCGCCCGCTCCCCGCCGGGGCGCAGCGGGATCTCCCCGCCCGAGCACTCGTAGGTGCGGTCGTCGGTGCGCCCGTAGAACGAGTGCACGTCGTTGAAGCGGATGGGCTCCAGCGCGCCCGGCTTGGCGCAGTACGTCCACGTCTCCGAGCGCTTGTCGAGCGCGGTCCAGGTCTGCTCGAACCCGCAGTCGACGGCGCGGATCGCGATCGTCGTGCGGCCGGGGTACTCGTGCTCGCTGCCGCCGAGCAGGTCGGCGCGCTCGTCGCCCTCGGTGGCGTACTCGTAGACCCCGGCCACGGGGATGTCGACGCCCGTGGGCAGCCGGCTCGGGGCGGTCGCCGTGGTCTCGCCGCGGTAGCGCTCGACGATCCGCTCGACCGCGATCGGCTCGGTGTCGTCGCTGAGCAGCCACGAGCGGGCCAGCAGCAGCGCGGCGACGAGGACGGCGCCCACGGACGCCAGGACGATCAGCCACTTGCGGCGCATTGCGCAGACGAACCTACCGTGCGCGACGGCGCGCGGGGGCGAGCTACGGGACCTGCATGTGGACGCGCAGCGCGGTGCCGTCCGGTCCCGAGCGCAGCTCGACGAGGTCGCAGAGCTGGTTGACGAGCCACAGGCCGCGGCCGTGGTCGCGCTCGAAGTCGGGCGGGCGGCGCCCGGCCAGCGGGTCCTGGATCCAGCCGTGGTCGGCGACCTCGCAGACGAGCTCGCCGTCGCGGCGCCACAGGCGCAGCACGCCCGGCTCGCCGCCGTGGACGAGCGTGTTCGTGGTCGCCTCGTTGGTGGCGACGAGCAGGTCCTCGACGCGCCCGTCGGGCAGGCCCGCGGCCCGGGCCTGCTCGGCCACGAGGCCGCGCGTCGCCGCCAGGTCGCGCGTGACCGGCACGGCGAGCGCGTCGGCGGGCGCCGGGCGCAGCGGCGCGGACGCGTACTCCTCGAAGGGGTCGGCGTAGGCGTCGCTGATCGTCGGCACGCCGTGGCAGCACAGCGTCGGGTGGGTGCGGCCCGCGCCGGCGACGACCTCCGGATCGAGGCGCGCGGCGTCGTAGGGGCACAGGACGTGGACGTCGGTGCTCGCGAACGCGACGTTCATCAGCGCCTCGTGGCGGCAGGCCTCGACCGCGGCGTCGTGTCCGCGCCCGGGCCAGACGGGCTCGCCGACGAACCGGCGCGGTCCCTCGGGCTGCGCGTCCGACCAGGCCGCGACGAACGGGATGAGGCGGGCCGGGTTGCGCCCGACCCGCGTGATGTCGACGAGCTCGACCGCGTCGGCGTCGGGGCCCAGCTCCTCGCGCAGCACGGCCGCGGCGCGCGGCGGCACGGCGACGAGGACGGGCTCCCCGGCGGCCAGCCCACCCCGCACGAAGCGCCCGACGAGGCGCGCGTACTCGTCGTCGCCGGCGTACAGCAGCGCGTCGTGGCGCAGCCGCGGCGGGCCGGCCAGCGCGCGGCCGGCGGCCGGCTCGGGACGGGAGAGAGGAGGCATCGCTCTCGCGGTTTTCCGCCGCTCCGGGGTCCAAACCGGCGCGGGGGGCCGCGGGCGCGCCAACGTCGCCGGTCTGAGATGATCCCGTACCAGATCGTATGCTTTCGTATCAATTCGCGCTAGACTGACCGCATGGGACACGCCACGACGGCACCCGACCCCGCCGGGATCGCCCCGATCGCCCCCTCGACGGCGAACCTGTGCGTCCTGCTCAGCCGCGCGAGCCACGCGCTGGCCACGCAGACGCAGGCCGCGCTCGAGGAGCTCGGGATCTCGGCGCGCGCCCACCACGTCCTGGCAAGCGCCGCCGAGGGCAAGCGCACGCAGTCGGAGCTGGCGCGGATCGTCGGGCTCGACAAGACGACCATGGTCGTGACGATGGACGAGCTGGAGGCCGCGGGCCTGGCCGAGCGCCGGCCGTCGGCGACCGACCGGCGGGCGCGGGTCATCTCGGTGACCGAGGCGGGCGAGCGGGTCATCGCCCAGGGCGAGGCGATCGTCACGCGCGTGCACGAGGAGGTCCTCGACGTGCTCGACGACGAGGAGCGCGAGGTGTTCCTCGACGCGCTGGCCAAGCTCGTCGACGAGCGGCTGAACGCGCCGACCCAGTGCCGGCAGCCGCTACGTCGTCCGCGTGGCAAATAAGTTGTGAAGAGATAGTCTTGTAGTAGACGATCTGCTAAGGTCGCGTCTTCGCTGTTCCCTACCGGAGATGCGATGACGCAGACCGCCCCACCTCAGACCATCGCCTCGCCCCCCGCGACGGCCGAGCGCAACCGCTGGATCACGCTCGTCGTGCTCTGCCTCGGCTTCCTGATGGTCATCCTCGACTCGACGATCGTGAACGTCGCGCTGCCGTCGATCCAGGACGACCTCGGGTTCTCGCAGTCCGGCCTCGCGTGGGTCGTCAACGCCTATCTGATCGCCTTCGGAGGCCTGCTGATGCTGGCCGGCCGGCTCGGCGACCTCATCGGGCGCCGCCGCGTGTTCCTCGCCGGCGTCGCCCTGTTCACCCTCGCTTCCGTGCTCTGCGGCGCCGCCCAGAGCCAGGAGGTGCTCGTCGTCGCCCGCTTCGTGCAGGGCGCCGGCGGGGCGCTGTCCTCCGCGGTCATCCTCGGGATGATCGTCACCCTGTTCCCGCAGCCGGGCGAGCGCGCCCGCGCGATCGGGATCTACAGCTTCGTCGCCGCGGGCGGCGCGTCGGTCGGCCTGCTGGCCGGCGGCGTCCTCACCGAGGCGATCAACTGGCACTGGATCTTCTTCGTCAACGTGCCGATCGGCATCGCCACGCTCGTCGCGGCCGTGCGCCTGATCGAGCGCGACGAGGGGATCGGCCTGGAGCAGGGCGCCGACGCGCCCGGCGCGCTGCTGCTCGTGGGCGCGCTGATGCTGACCGTCTACACGATCGTCGGCACCGAGGACGCCGGCTGGGGCTCGGCCCGCACGATCGGCCTGGGCGTGCTGGCGATCGCGCTGCTGGCCGCGTTCGTGGCGCGTGAGCAGCGCGCCGCGCACCCGCTCGTCCCGCTGCGGATCTTCCGCTCGCGGGTCGTGACCGGCGCGAACGTGGTCCAGATGCTGATGATCTCGGGCATGTTCGGCGTGTTCTTCCTGGGCGCGCTGTACTACCAGCGGATCCTCGGGTACGACGCCGTCGAGGTCGGCCTCGCGTTCCTCCCGGTCGCGCTGGGCATCGCGGTGATGTCGGTCGGCGTCTCGGCGCGGCTGATCATGCGCTACGGCGCGCGCCGCACGCTGGTGCCCGGGCTCGCGCTGGTCGCCGTCGGGCTCGCGCTGTTCGTGCGGGCGCCGATCGACGCCCAGTACGCGGCCGACCTGCTGCCCTCGATGGTGCTGATCGGCGTCGGCGCCGGGCTCAGCTTCCCGTCGCTGATGACGCTGGCGATGTCCGGCGCCACCGAGCAGGACTCCGGCCTGGCCTCCGGCCTGGTGAACACGTCGCAGCAGATGGGCGGCGCCCTCGGGCTCGCCGTGCTCGCGACGCTCTCGTCCTCGCGCAGCGAGACCCTGCTGGCCCAGGGCGAGCCGATCGCGCAGGCGCTCACCGACGGCTACCAGCTCGCCTTCGCCATCGCGGCGGGGCTCGTGGTGGCCGCGGTGGCCCTGGCGCTCGTCCTCCTCCGGCCACCGCGAGAGCCGGGCGTCACCGCGGAGGCGGTCGTGGAGCACGCCGGCTGACGCCGGCGACACCGCGGGCGTCCTCTCCCCCGGCGCCCGCGTCCGGACCGGCCCTCGGGGTGGGCAGCACTGCCACCCCGAGGGGCACGGCCGGGAACGCAGTACGGTCTCGGCGCCGTGAGCATCGACTCCGCCGAGCTGCTGCAGCGGGCCAAGGACAACGACCTCCTGGACCGCGGGGCGGCGCTGACCTACTACGGGCTGCTGGGCCTCGTCCCGGCGATGCTCGTGCTGTTCTCGCTGTTCGGGCTGCTCGGCACCCGCGACGACGTCGAGAGCTCGCTGGACATCCTCGGCGCGCTGGTGCCCGGCAACCGCGACGAGGGCGCGCGCGAGCAGTTCACGAACGTGCTGGTCAACGACGCCTCGTCGGGCGCCCTGCTGGGCATCGGCCTCATCGGCGTGGCGTGGACCGCCTCCGCCTACGTGGGCTCCTTCTTCCGCGCGTCGGCGCGGATCTGGGGCGTGCCGCAGCGCCCGGTGTGGCGCGCGTGGCCGGCGCGGCTGGGGCTGACGCTCGCGCTGCTGCTCGTCGCCGCGCTGGCGCTGACGGCGATCGTCGTCACCGGGCAGCTCGCCGAGCAGATCGGCGACGCGCTCTCGCTCACCGAGGCGACCGTGACGCTGTACGAGATCGTCAAGTGGCCGGCGGTGCTGGTGCTGCTGGTGCTGCTCGTCGGCCTGCTGTACCGCGGGTCGCCGAGCGCCCCGCGGACGCTCGCGCGCTGGTGGGTGGTCACGCCCGGGGGCGCGTTCACGGTGCTCGCCTGGCTGGTCGTGTCCGGCGTGTTCACCGTCTACGTCAACGTGTTCGGCTCCTACGAGACGAGCTACGGCGCGCTCGGGGCGACGATCGCCTCGATGATCTGGCTGTGGCTGATCAACCTCGTGATGCTCGCGGGGGTGAGCGTCGACGCGGAGCTGGAGCACTGGCGCGCGGCGGCGAAGGGCCGCGCGGACGACTGAGGGCCCCGCCGCGCGGCTACGTCGTCTGCAGGTCCCGGCGGCGCAGCGCGGCCACGCCGACCGCCGCCAGCGCCGCCGCGACCGCCGTCAGGACGACCAGCGGCACGACCTCGACGTCGTGGCCGGGCAGCAGCGGCAGGTGCTCGTAGGGCGAGACGTCCATCACCCACGCCGGCAGCGACAGCAGCGGCCCGAGCGCCGCCAGCAGGTAGAAGCCGGCCAGCGCGCCCCACGCGGCCGGGGCGGCGCGCGGCACGAGCCCGACCAGCGCCATCGTCAGCCCGCCCATCACCCACACCGCGGGCACGAGCGCGACCGCGGACCCCACCAGCAGCGGCACGCGCGAGGCGTCGCCGGCCACGATCGCGTCGGCCACCCCCGCGCCCAGGCCGCACGCGCCGACCACCACGACCGTCCCCGCCGCGGCGACCGCCAGGTACCCGGCCGCCCAGCGCCGGCGGTCCAGCGCGGTGCTCGCCAGCACCTCCAGACGGCCGCTCGACTCCTCGGACCGCATCCGCAGCAGCACCTGGATCGCGTAGGCCGCCGCGAGCTGCGCCAGCGACAGCAGCGAGATCGCCAGGTACTGGTCGACGATCGAGCCGCCGGCGCGGGCCAGCAGCTCCCGCACCTCCTCGCTGTCGCCCAGGATGTCGCGCGCGTCCTGCGCGATCGCCCCCAGCATCACGCCGGACAGCAGCAGGCCCGCGGCCCAGCCGGTCAGCGCCCCGCGCGTGAGGCGCAGCGACAGGCCGACCGGCCGCGCCAGGAGCGGCCCGGCCCCGGGCGGGCCCGGCCGGGGCGCGATCGCGCCCGCGCCCTCGTCGCGCGCGGCCGCCAGCCGGTAGGCGACCGCGCCCAGCGCCGCCGCGGCGCCGAGCATCAGCGCCACCACCCACCACCGCTCCGCGGCGAACGGCCGCATCGACTGGCCCCAGCCGATCGGCGACAGCCACGACAGCGTCCCGTCGCCGACGTCGCCGACCCCGCGCACCAGGTAGGAGGCGCCGACCGTCGCGCCGACCAGCCCGTACAGGCCCGACGTCGTCTGGCTCACCTGCGCGGCGACCGCGGCGACGCCGGTGAAGACGATGCCGACGCCGGCCAGTGAGACCGCGAGCGCGAACGACCCGCCCGTCTCCAGGCCCTGCGCGACGAGCGCGACGCCCAGCGCCACCGCGAGCACGACGTTGACGGCGACCGCGACGACGACCGCGGCCGTCAGCGGCGCCAGCCGCCCGACCGGCGCGGCGCGCAGCAGCTCGCTGCGCCCCTCCTGCTCGCCGGAGCGCGTGTGGCGCCCGACGATCCACATGCTGATGAGCGCGGTGGTCACGGCGCCGAACCCGCCCCACTGCCAGGCGACGTCGCCGCCGACCGTGTCGACCGCGTACGCGGGCCCGACCAGCGCGATCGCGCCCGGGTTGCCCTCGATCGAGCGGGCGTAGTCCGCGCGATCGCCCGGCGTCGCGTAGAGCCCCTCGCTCTGCACCGCGGTGCTGACGACAAGCGCGACCAGCACCACGAGGTAGACGGGGATGAGGACGCGGTCGCGGCGCAGCGCGAAGCGCGTGAGCGCCCCGGTCCCCGCCAGCAGCCCGCTCACGCGGCGCGCTCCGCCTCGCTCAGCTCCTCGCCGTAGTGGCGCAGGAACATCTCCTCGAGCGTCGGCGGCATGCTGCGCAGCGCCCGCACGCCGAAGCCGGTGAGGTGGCGCAGCACCCCGTCGAGCGCGTCGGCGTCGACGTCGAACGTGGCGTGCGTGCCGTCCAGCTTCAGGTCGTGGACGCCGTGGACGGCGTCGAGGCCGTGGATCGGCGCGGCGGTCTCGACCTCCACGGTCGTGCGCGTCAGGTGGCGCAGCTCGGCGAGCGAGCCGCTCTCCACCGTGCGGCCGGCGCGGATGATCGTCACGCGATCGCACAGCGCCTCGACCTCGGCGAGGATGTGGCTCGACAGCAGGACCGTGCGCCCCTCGCCGCGCGCCTCGCGGATGCACGCCTGGAAGACGGTCTCCATCAGCGGGTCCAGGCCCGACGTCGGCTCGTCGAGGATCAGCAGCTCGACGTCGGCGGCGAGCGCCGCGACGAGCGCCACCTTCTGCCGGTTGCCCTTCGAGTAGGTGCGCGCCCTCTTCGTCGGGTCGAGCTCGAAGCGGTCCAGCAGCGCGGCGCGGCGCGCCGGGTCGATCCCGCCGCGCAGGCGGCCGAGCAGGTCGATCGCCTCGCCGCCGGTCAGCGACGGCCACAGGTTGACCTCGCCCGGCACGTAGGCGAGGCGGCGGTGCAGCGCCACCGCGTCGGTCCACGGGTCGCCGCCCAGCAGCCGCGCCTCGCCGCCGCTCTTGCGCAGCAGCCCGAGCAGGACCCGGATCGTCGTCGACTTGCCCGACCCGTTGGGGCCCAGGAAGCCGTGCACCTCGCCCGCCTCGACGGTCAGGTCGAGCCCGTCGAGGGCCCGGAAGCGGCCGAACGCCTTGATCAGCCCGGTGACCTCGATCGCGGCCATCGCCGCGAGCATACGGCTCAGACGGCGAGCACGACGCTGAGCGGCGAGGCGGTGTCGACGACGCGCTCCAGGCGCCAGCCGGCCGCCTGCAGCAGCGCCGCGTACGCGTCGCGCGACCGCTCCCGCCCGCCGGTCATCACCAGCATCTGCAGGTCCCACCACCAGCCGGCGTGGTCGTCCGGGCGCTCCGGGAGGACGGCCTCGACGATCGCCACCCGCGCGCCCTCCGGCGCCGCGGCGCGCACGGTGCGCAGGATCGCGACCGCGTGCTCGTCGTCCCAGTCGTGGAGGATCAGCTTCAGCAGGTACAGGTCGGCGCCGGGCGGGACGGCGTCGAAGAAGTCGCCCGCGACGGCTGCCAGCCGGCCGTCGAGGTCGGCGCCCAGGTCCTCGTCCTCGACCTGCTCGACCACCTCCGGCAGGTCGAACACCACGCCGCGCGCGGCCGGGTCGCGGGCCAGCAGCCGCCGCAGCAGGCTGCCGTGGCTGCCGCCGACGTCGACGGCGACCGCGAACCGCGGGAACGGGTCGGCCGCCATCAGCGCCTCCTCGAAGTTGGCCGTCGTCGCGCTCATCGCCTCGGCGAAGCGGCGTCCCGCCTCCGGGTGGGCGGCGTAGTGCTCGATCCACGTGTGGCCGTAGTGCAGGTCGAACCCGGTGCGCCCGGTCCGGACCGTCTCGGCCAGCTCGCCCCAGGAGGCGTGGTTCTCGTCCCCGAGCAGGTGGTCGAGCAGGGTGCGCTGCGACCGCGGGTCGTCGGAGCGCAGGGCGTTGGAGTCCGCGGTCGGCCACACGTGGCCGGCGTCGTCGATCTCGAACACGCCCGCCGACGCCAGCGCGTGCAGCACGCGGGTCAGGGCGTCGGGGTCCACGCCGGCGGCGCAGGCGACGTCGGCCGGGTCGGCGGGACCGTCGCCGACCGCGTCGGCGAGCCGCAGGCGCGCGGCCACCCAGACCGCGCGCGACAGCCAGTAGCCGCGGAGGATCCGGGTGGACAGGTCGGTCGTCGTCATCGTCTGCTGGGGCACGTCGCCGCCTCCTTGGTCGCCGACGGTGAGCGTGCCCCCGCGCGGCGGCGGCCGCCATCCCCCGGCTTCGGGGGATCGCGCTAGGCGGGGACGTCGCGGCGGACGCGGTCCAGCCACGCCTCGCCGGCGCCGTGGCGGCGGTACACCGCGGCCGCCGGGGCGAGGCGCTCGCGGGCGCCGGTCGCGTCGCCGGCGCGGGCGAGCGCGCGCCCCCACTCGTGCAGGGCGTCAGCCTGCGTGCGGACGAGGCGGTAGCGGCGCAGGACGTCGAGCGCCTCGCCGAAGCGCGCGTGCGCGGCGTCCACATGGCCCTCGTGGGAGAGCACGACCGCGTCGGCCAGCAGCGCCTCGCCGCGCCGCCCGCGCCAGTCCTGACCGGCCGCGAGGATCGCGTCCAGGCGCGCGACGTGCTCGCGGGCGCCGGCCACGTCCCCGGCCTCGGCCGCCGCCCGCGCGAGCTCGGGCACCACCCACATCTCGAAGTAGACGGCGCCGCCGTCGCGCACGATCTCCTGCGCGCGCGCCAGCAGCGCGACGGCCTCCGCCGGACGGCCGCGCAGCCGCCGGACGCGCCCGGCGAACGACAGCGCCGCCCACTCGTCCCAGCGGTTGCCGGTGCGACGGCTCGTCGCGTGCGTGCGCCGCGCGAGCCCCTCGACCGCCGTCCAGTCGCCCGCCCACAGGTCGATGAGCGGGTGCAGCGAGTAGCTGATCCACGCCGGCCGCCCCGGCTGGCGCAGGCGCCGCGCCTCGGGCAGCTCGGCGCGCGCCAGGTGGCAGCGCCCGAGACCGTCGAGCAGCTCGCGGCGGTACACGGTCTCGCCCGCGTACGGGAGCACGAGCGTGCGCTCGAAGATGGGCTGCGCGCCGTCGGGGTCGCCGAGCCCCCAGGTCATCTGGCCGCGGATCGACCCGCCCATCCAGGCCAGGAACGGGCGCCGCCCGCGGTCCGCGGCGGCGAACGCGCGCTCGACCTCGGCGAACCCGTCGTCGGGCGCTCCGGCGATGATCGTGTGCCAGGCGTGCGCCTGCGCGGCCGCCGCCCACAGCGCCTCGTCGCCGGTCTGCTCGGCGATCTCCATGCCGCGGGCGGCCGCCTCCAGCCCGGCGTCGCAGCGCAGCGCGTAGGTCATCGCGGTCGCCACCCCGGTCTCGAGGTGGCCGCGCGCCCGGCCCGCCGGCCCGCGCTCGAGCACCTCCCGCGCCGCCTCGTAGTGCACGAAGGCGCGGCGGATGTCGAGGTGCTCGGCGCCGGTCGCGTCGATCAGCGAGTGCGCCATCCCCAGGCGCGAGTGCACGCGCGCGGCGGCCTGGTCGTCGCCGCGCCCGGCGTGCAGCGCGAGCGCGCGCTCGAGCCACGCGATCTGGCGGGCCAGGTCGCCGGTGACGGCGGCCAGCGCCGCGAGGGCGACGAGCAGCCGGGCGCGGGCGCCGGGGTCCGCGCCCGTGCGCTCCATGATCGTCAGCGCCCCGTCCCAGTGCTCGATCGCCTCCTCCCAGGCGAACAGCTCGCGCGCCCGCGTGCCCGCCCGCAGCGAGGCGTCGATCGCCTGCTCGGCGTCGGCGGCGGGCCCGGCCAGCCGCCAGTGCAGCGCGAGCGCGCCGACGCTCGCGTCGCCGCCGGCCCCCGACGCGCCGATCGCCGCGGCCGCCTGCGCGTGCAGGCGCTGGCGGCGCGGCAGGCTCAGCCCCACGTACAGCGTCTCGCGCACGAGCGCGTGGGCGAACGCGTAGCGGGGCTCGCCGTCGCCGCGCACCTCGACGAGGAGCTGCGCCGCCACGGCCTCCTCGACGGCGGCGACCGCCGCCTCCTCCCCGCCGGCGACCATGCGCGCGAGCACGTCGAACGGCGGCTCGCGCCCCAGCACGGCGGCCCGGTCCAGCGCGGCGCGGCAGGGCGGCGACAGGCGCGCCAGGCGCCGCCCGATGACCTCGCGCACGCCGTCGGGGACCCCGATGCGCTCGGGCATGCGCTCCGACGACCAGGCGCCGTCCTGCTCGCGCACGACGCCGGTCTCGATCAGGTGGCGCATGACCTCCTCGACGAAGAGCGGGTTGCCGGCCGTCTCCTCGTGCAGGAGGCGCGCGAGCGCGGCGGGGACCTCCCGCGCGTGGCCGGCGAGCAGCGCGGCGACCCCGGGGACGTCGAGGCCGCCGAGCGCGATCTGCTCGTACCGCGGGTCGCGCCGCAGGCCGGCGACGAGCTCGGCGAGCGGCCCGCCGGCCTCGACCTCGTCGTCGCGGAGCGTGGCGACGACGAGCAGCGCGGCGTCCTCCTGGTCGCCGACGAGGTGGCGCAGGAGGTGCAGCGTCGGCCGGTCGGCCCAGTGCAGGTCGTCGAGCACGAGCAGCAGCGGCTCGCGCGCGGCCGCCTGGCCCAGGAGGGAGCGGACCGCCTCGAACAGCAGCCAGCGGCCGGTGTCGCCGGCCGTCGCGATGGGCGCGGCCGGCTCGGCCGAAGCGGCGACCGGCAGGCCGCCGACGAGCCGGGCCAGCTCGGCGCCGCCGGGACCGAGCGCGAACGGCGGGCTGCCGGCGGGCAGCGCCTCCGCGTAGTGGCGCAGCGCCTCGACGAACGGCTGGTAGGGCACGAGCGTCTCGGGCTGGCAGGCCGCGTAGAGCACGGTGCCGTCGGCGTGGGCCTCGCGCGCCAGGTGCGCGGCGAGGCTGGTCTTGCCGATGCCGGCCTCGCCGCGCAGCGCGACGATGCGCCGGCGCCCGGCGCGCGCCTCCCGCCACGCCGCGCGCAGCCGGGCGAGCTGCGCGTCGCGAGCGACGAGCACGTCGCGGCGTCCGGGCGAGAGGCTCGCCGGCAGCGTGCGCGACGGCTGCGCGGCCGCCTGGGCGAGCAGCCGCACGTGGAGCGCCTGCAGCTCGGGCCCGGGCACGGTCCCCAGCTCGTCGCGCAGGCGGCGGCGCAGGTCGTCGTAGGCGGCGAGCGCCTCGGCCGCGTCGCCGCCGGCGGCGAGCGCCTCCATCAGCAGGCCGTGGGCGCTCTCGCGCAGCGGCGCGCGGGCCACGAGCTCGCGCGCGGCCCGCCGGGCGGCGGTGAGGCCCGGGCCGCCGGCGGCCAGGCCGGCCCGCGCGACCCACTCCAGCGCCTCGACCTCGAGGTCGTGCAGCTCGCGCCGGCGCTCGCGCGCCCACTCGCCGTCCTGGCCCGCGAGGAAGTCGCCGTCGAGCAGCTCGCGGGCGCGGTCGGCGTGGGCGGACACGCGGTCCCAGGCGCCGTCGGCGGCGGCCGTCCGCGCCGCCTCGAGCGCCGCCGCCGCCGCATCGACGTCGATCCACACGGGGTCGGGCAGCACGAGCGTCAGGCGGGCCCGCCCCTCCAGCCGCGCCGGCGCGACCGCGCGGCGCACGCGCGACAGGACCGCGCGCAGGTCGGCCGCCGGATCCTTCGGCGCGTCGCGCGGCCACAGGACGTCGATGAGCTCCTCGCGGTCGGCCGCGCGGTCCGGGGCGACGAGGAGGCGGGCGAGCAGCAGCCGCGCCTGCCCGGCGGCGGGCAGGGGCGCGAGCGCGTCGCGGCCGTCGATCTCCAGGGCGAGCGCGCCACAGAGGCGGACGCGCGTCCGAGGCGGCGACCGGCGCAGACCCGCGCTGGTGACCGCGGTTCCCCGGCCCATCGGAATCGGCGCGAGTCTACGCCTCGCCAACGGTCGAACAACGCCACCGGCGTAGAACGGCGTTCGAATCCGCCGCGAAGGAGACATCCGTGCCCCTGACGACCGTCGACCTGACCCCGTCGCGCCCCCGCGAGCGCCGCACGCTCACGATCGACCCCCGCCACGGCGGGCTTCCCGGGTGCGTCCACGGCGGCTACGTCGCCGGGCTGGTGGCCGGGACGATCGACGCCGACGCGGCGTGCGTCCGGTTCCTCGCGGCCGTCCCGCCGAGCCGGCCGCTGGAGCTCGAGACGTCGGGCGACGCGGCGACCCTGCGCGACGGCGCCGAGCTGCTCGCCGACGCCGCCGCGGCGCCGCTCGCGCTCGACCTGCCCGCGCCGGTCGACCCCGAGACCGCCCACGCCGCCTCGGCGCTCGCGCCCGACGCCGAGGACCATCGCTTCCCCGACTGCTACGCCTGCGGGCCGCGCCGGTCGGGCTCCGACGGCCTGCGCGTCTTCTGCGGGCCGGTCGCCGGCCGGCGGCTCGTCGCCGGGCTGTGGACCCCCGACCCCACGCTGGGCGACGCGTCGGGCCGCCTGCCGCGCGAGCTCGTGTGGGCGGCGCTCGACTGCCCGGGCCTTTGGGCGCTGATCCTGCGTCAGCCGACGAGCGCTGACGCGCACGCGGTGACCGGCACGCTGCACACGGACGTGCGCGCGCCGGTCGTCGCGGGGGAGCCCCACGTCGTCATGGCCTGGCCGATCGAGCGCTGCCGGCGCACGCTCGTGGCGGGCGCGGCGCTCCTCGGTCCTGACGGCCGCGTGTGCGCGCTCGCCCGCCAGACGGCCGTGCTCGCCCCGTGGGGCGTGCCGCTGTCGCTGGCGCGGTGGGGCCGGACGGCCGTGGGCTGAGCGGGCGCGGTCAGGCGGCGCCCGCGGCGGCCATCACGGCCGCGAGGTTCATCCGCAGCTGGCGCGCGTGCGCGCCGGGCTCGACGTCGAGGTGCTCCTCGGCGGAGTGCTCGCCGCCGCCGAGCCCGGACGCCAGCGTCACGGCCGGGATCCCGCGGCTCATCGGGACGTTCGCGTCGGTGCTCTGCGTCGACAGGCGCGGCGTCCAGCCGTGCGCGGCGACGGCGTCGCGGGCGATCCGCACGAGCGGGTCGCCCGCGCGCGTGACCCCGGAGGGGCGGTCGCCGACCTTCACCGGCGACACCTCGATGCGCCCGGTCTTCGTCTCGCGCGCGCGGTTCTCGTCGCGGGCGGCGCGGCGGACGACCCGCAGCAGGCGCCGCTCGAGCGCGTCGAGGTGCGCCCGCTTCAGCGAGCGCATGTCGACCTGCATCTCCGCCCGCGTCGGGATCGCGTTGACGACGGTGCCGCCCTGGACGACGCCGACGCTGAGCGTCGAGCCGGCGGGGACGCGCAGGCGCGCGAGCCGGGTCGTGGCGTCGGCGAGCGCGTAGACCGGGTTGACGGTGCCGAACGCCAGGTAGCTGTGGCCTCCGGGACCGGTGAACGTCACGCGGTAGCGCTTGCTGCCCAGCCCGCGGTTGACGATCTCGGCCGGGTCGGTGCCGTCGAGTGCGATGAAGCGGGTGATGCGGTCGCGGTAGGGCCCGGCGCCCAGCAGGTGCTTGACGCCGCGCAGGTCGCCGAGGCCCTCCTCGCCGACGCTGCCGACGAACAGGATGTCGGCCTCGTGCGTGGCGCCGGCCGCGTCGAGCGCGCGCGCCAGGCCCAGCAGGACCGCCAGGCCGTGGCTGTCGTCGGCCAGGCCCGGCGCGTAGATGCGGTCGCCCTCGCGGCGCACGGTGAGGTCGGCGTCGGCGGCGAAGACGGTGTCGAGGTGGGCGACGACGGCGACCATCCCCCGGCCGGCGCCCGGGCGCACGGCGGTGACGTTGCCCTCGGCGTCGATCGCGACGTCGCGCAGGCCCTGGGCGCGCAGCCGGTCCGCGAACGCCTGCGCCTTGCGCGCCTCCTGGCCGGTCGGCGCCGGGATCTGCTGGAGGGCGATCGCCTCGTCGACGATCCGCTCGCGGTCGGCGTCGAGATGGGCCGCGGCGGTCTGGAACGCCGGGCCGCGCATGACCTGCTCGACGGTCGGGTCGGCGGCGACGGCCGGCGGAGCGGCGACGGCGGCCAGCGCGCTGGCCAGGCAGACGGCGACGACGGGCGTGACTCTCACGCGGGCGGACCCCCTTGACCTCCGTGCGTTGGGACCAGCGGTGGACCGTACCAGAACGCGAGTTGCGTTCCGGTTTCCCGCCCTCCGGCCCGCGCCGTACGTTTTCGCCCGGATGCCCCACCGCCACGTGCCCCAGCAGCGGCGCAGCCAGGAGCGCGTCGAGCGCATCCTCGACGCGGCCGCGGCGCTGCTCGAGGAGCAGGGCGTCGCGGCGGTCAGCACGCGCTCGGTGGCCGAGCGGGCCGGCGTGTCGGTCGGCTCGCTGTACCGGTTCTTCGCCGACGTCGACGACATCCTGCGCGCCGTCGCGCTGCGTCACGTGGCCCGGGTGGGCGAGACGCTGACCGCGGCGGCCGGCGACCCCCGGGAGCGCGCCTGGCGCCCCGCGCTGAGCGCGATCGTCGACGCCTTCGTCGCCTACTGCGCGACCGAGCCGGGCTTCCGCGCGCTGTGGCTGGGCGACCGGCTCACCCAGCGGCTGCTCGAGGCCGAGCGGCCCATCGCGGCCGTCCTGGCCGACCGCCTGCGCCAGGCGCTGGAGCCGCTCGCGCCCGGGAGCGCGCCCCCGCTCGCCTACCGGGTGCTGGTCGAGGCGGCCGAGCCGGTGCTGAAGCTGGCCTTCCGCGACGACCCCGCCGGCGACCCCGACGTCGTCGCCGAGCTCGGGCGCCTGGCCGAGGCGTACCTGGCGCCGGCGCTCGACCGGGTGCCCGTCGCCGACTGACCAGAACGCGAATCGCGTTCGCATAAGCTGGCCGGATGTCGTCCGCGACCCCCGAGCGCATCTCCGACCTGCAGGCCCGGATCGCCGGCTACGGGCAGGCGGCCGCGCGCATGCACCACAGCGGCATCGCCACGTTCTTCGGCGCCGACCTGACCGACGACCTCGCCACGGTGGACATCGGCCTGGTCGGGCTGCCGACCGACGCCGGGCTGCACCAGCGGCCCGGCGCCCGCTACGGGCCGCGGGCCATCCGCGACGCGTCGCGGATGCTGCGCTACCAGAACGTGTCGACCGGGGTGATCCCGTTCGACCTCGCGCGGGTCGCCGACGTCGGCGACCCCGACCTCGAGCTCTTCGGGCTCGAGGCGATCGTCGCGCAGATCGAGGAGCGCTACCGGGAGCTGCGCGCCGCGGGCGTCGTGCCGATCACGGCCGGCGGCGACCACAGCATCACGTTCCCGATCCTGCGCGCGCTGGGCGAGGGGCGCCCGCTCGCGCTCGTGCACCTCGACGCCCACCACGACACGGCGCCGCCGATGCGCGGGAGCGCCGTGCACCACGGCGCCCCGGTGCTCAACGCGGTGCGCGAGGGCGTCGTCGACGCGTCGCGCTCGATCCAGCTCGGGATGCGCGACCCGTGGGCCGAGGTGGAGTCGCTGTTCCATCCCGAGGGGCTGACGAGCCTGAGCACCGACGAGGTCGCCGCGCTCGGGCCCGCCGCGGTCGCCGAGCGCATCCGCGAGGTCGTCGGCTCCGGGCCCGTCTACGTCAGCTTCGACGTGGACGTGATCGACCCGACGATGGCGCCCGGGACCGGCACGCCGGTGCCGGGCGGCCTGGCCCCGCTCGACGTCCTGACGATCCTGCGCGGCCTCCGCGGCCTCGACGTCGTCGGCGCCGACGTCGTCGAGACCTCGCCGCCGTGGGACCCGGCCGGGATGACCGCGCTGACGGCGGCGCAGGCGATGTTCGACCTGCTGTGCCTGGCGGCCGAGGCGCACGCGGCCCGGTCCGCATAGCGCACGACGGCGAACCCCCTGCGCTGCCGCGCGGCGCCGCCGATCCCACGAGTGCGGCGCCTCAGCCCGCGTCCGTGCCGGTGGCGGGGCGCAGCGGGTCGGCGCCGTCCCAGCCGTCGGCGGCGGCCCGGACGAGCTCGAAGAAGCCGTGCAGGTCGGGCACGTCGACGTGGATCTCGAGGTCGTGCCCGAGCGTCGCCGACGCGTCGTGGTACGTCATGTCGACCGCGCCCAGGCGGGCGCTCAGGTACTCGGGGAGCCCGCGGGCGTCGAGCGCCGCCCGCAGCGCGAGGGCCTCGTCGCGCGGGCGGACGTAGGCGACGTGATGGACGCGCGGCGTCGGCCCTGCCCACCGCTCCGCGACGCGCGGCGGGGTCGCGCGGACGAGCTCGAGCAGCTCGATCGGCGCGCCGTCGCACCACCCGAACGCGGAGTGGTGGGCGGCCTCGGCCGGCTCCCCGCGCGATCGCACGTCCTCGAGCGGCACGTGCTCCACGAGGAGGAACGGCCCGGCGCCGAGCTGCGCCACCAGGCGCTCGACGGTCGCCTCGATGCGGTCGACGAGATAGGCGGTGTGGTGGGGCGCGCCGAGGCGCTCGGGCATCCGGTCGGCCGTCACAGGACACCCCCGAGGGCGCTGGGCAGCCGGGTCTCGAAGTCGAGCAGGCCGACCCACTCCGGCCGCACCGCGACCACCGCCATGCGGGTGCCGGGCTGCTCGATGTCGGCGAGGAACGCGCCCGCCGCGTCGTCGCCGAGGTAGCGGCGCGCCGCCGCCGCGTACTCGGGGGCCACGCCGTCGACCTCGGCGATCGTCGCCCGGCCGCGGATCGTGAGCACCTGCGGCGGCCAGTCGTCGCTGTCGATCGTGATCGCGACGCGCGGGTCGGCGCGCAGGGCGCGCAGCCGGCCGGGCGGATGGCGGACATGGGGTGCGGCCAGGAACGTCGGCATCGCCAGCTCCTCGCCGGTCCAGTGGAACCACGTGGGGACGATCCGCGGCGCCCCGTCGAGGGCCACGTACGCGACGCGCGCCGGGATCCGGGACGCCAGCAGCCGGCGCGCGGTCTCGGTGGTGAGGAGGGCGAGATCCCCCTGCGGCAGCGTCGGCGCGTCAGATCCCACGCCGCGACTGTACGAGCCGGCCGGCGCGCGCCGCTAGAACGAACCGGCCATCATGAGCAGGCGCGTGCCCGGGCAGACCTACACGGAGATGCGACCGGTCGCGGCGCTCACCGAGGTCGTGAGCGCCGTGTGGGTGCAGCGCGTCGAGCCGGGCGCCGAGCCTCACCGCCAGCGCCACCTCCCCAACGGGAGCGCCGACATCGTCTGCCGCGTCGGCGCGGCGCCGCAGATCGTCGGCCCGCGGACGGCGCCGGCCGTCGACGTGCTGCCGGCCGGCACGACCGTCGTCGGCGCGCGCCTGCGCCCCGGGGCGACCGGCGCCGTGCTGGGAGCTCCGGCGCGCGAGCTCGTCGACCGGACCGTCGACGCCGCGGAGCTGTGGGGCGCCGTCGCCGACCGCCTCGGCGAGGACCTGGCCGGCGGCGGCGCGGACCGAGGGGTCGCGCGTCGCCTGCAGCGGGCGCTGCTCGACGCCATCGGCGACGCGCAGCCCATCGACCCGGTGGTGACCGAGACCGTGCGCCGGCTCGAGCGCGGCGGCGCCGGCACGCTGACGGCGATCCGCTCGGACCTGTACGTGTCCGAGCGCCACCTCCGGCGCCGGATCGGCGAGACGGTCGGTCTTGGGCCGAAGACGCTGCAGCGGATGCTGCGCTTCCAGCGCTTCCTCGCCGCGACGCAGCTGGCCCGCGCCCGCGAGGAGCGGCCCGGCGGCGCGGGCGTTGCGCCGCTGGCCGCCGCCGCCGGGTACGCCGACGAGTCCCATCTCAACCGCGAGTGCCGCCGGCTCACCGGCCTGACCGTCGGCGGGTTCCTGGCCGAGGCCGACCGCACGTGCGGGTGCGGCCACGACCATGGCCCCTCGATCGCCCGCTTCCTCGGCGGGGCGGCCGTCACGGCTCCTCACGTGGGGTGATGGATGCGAGCATCCGTCGCGTGAGCGCCCACGTCGATGACCACTGGGCCGCTCGGCCACGCCTGGCCGGACACACGGTCCCAAAACGGCGAAAGGCCCGCTCGAGCGGACCTTTCGGAGTAGCGGGGGCGGGATTCGAACCCGCGACCTTCGGGTTATGAGCCCGACGAGCTACCAGACTGCTCCACCCCGCGGCGGAGTCCTGAGTATAGCAACGGGACCGCCCGCTTTCAGCGGACGGTGATGTCCATCGTCATCTCCTCGTGGAGGGTGCAGATGATGTGGTAGCGGCCCTTCTTGGTGAGCTTGCGCTTGAACGTGTAGTCCGAGGCCGCCACCTCGGATTGGAACTTACGCACGCCCTTGGGGCCCTTGTCCAGCGTGACGTCGTGGGCGTCGCCGGTGGTGATCGGCCACTTCCACACGATCGTCGAGCCGCGGGGCACGGTGAGCTTGGCGGGCTCGTAGTAGTTGTCGAAGATGCGCACCGTCTTCTTCACCGGCTTGGGCTTGCGGGGCTTGGCCGCCCCCGCCCCGGCGACCGCCGGGGCGAGGGTGACCAGGGCCGCGAGCCCGGCCGGGAGCGCGAGGCGCCTGACCTGGGCGAACGTCATTCCGGCTTCGGCCCCGTGTACGTCGCGTACGTCTCGAGCGGCGTCACGCCGGGGTAGTCCGCATGCGGGTGCGTGATCCAGAACGCGGTGTGCGTCCCGTCCAGCGCCCAGTTGACCATCTCCTGCTGGACGGCCGCGCTGAACGAGTTCGCGCCGCCGAACGGGCACGGCACGAACGTCGAGCCGTCGGCCGGGAACGTGGTCTGCACGCCCTCGTTGGGGCCGAAGCAGTTGCCGGTCCCGTTGCCGTCGTAGACCAGGTCGCGGCCGTTGGGATCGCTCCCGTTGAGGCCGAACTGGTTCTCCTTGACCTCGTTGCCGACCAGGTCCTTGGCGCTCTCGTCCTGGAGCAGGAACTGCTGCACCGCGGCCGCGCCGGCGAGGTAGTTGCCGAAGATGCGGTTGCGCTCGACGATGTTGCGGCGGCCGCCGAACAGCAGCACGCCCACGCCGACCGGGTACGGCGTCGCCTCGGCGGACGGCGGACGCAGCTCGAACGGCGCCCCCGCGTAGTAGTTGAAGTTGTTCCAGAAGATGTCGTTCTCGGCGATGACGTTGTCCTCTTCCGGCGGGTACTTCTCCGAGGTCAGCGCGTTCGGGACGATGCCCGCGCCGTTGTTGTAGAAGCGCGACTTGCGGATCGTCACGTAGCGCATGTTCGTGCCCGACCAGCCGAGCACGTTGCCGTACGAGTCGACGTTCTCCACGATCGTGCGGACCGGCTTGTCCTGCGGCGGGGTCTGCCCGATGTAGAAGCCGGCGTCGTTGTTCCACGCGCCGACGGAGTCGCGCATCGTGCCGCCGATCGTGTTGAAGGCGTAGATGCCGTACACGCCGCCGAGCATCGCGCGCAGGTTGGCGAACGTGTAGCCGTGCGCGTTGACGACGAAGAAGCCGTTGGCCTTGTAGCCCATGGCGGTGAAGCCCTGGACGGTGACCTCGTTGGCCCCGTTGACCATCACCGCGTTCTGGGCGGCGCCGCCCTTGGCGCGGCGCAGGTCGATGACGACGCGCTCCGGATGGGCCGGGTTGCCGATCAGCTTCATGTAGCGCTTCTTGATGCCGCTGATGCGCACCGGCTGGCGGTAGGTGCCGTCGGCGACCTTCACGGTGTCACCGGGGCCGGCCTTGTTGACCGCCTTCTGGATCGTCTTGAACTTGCAGCCCTTCTTGCAGACGCGCAGCGTCTTGAAGGGGCCCTTCGGCTTCTTCTGCACCTTGCCGGGATTGCCCGGCGCCGGATAGTCCTGCGCGACGGCCGGTGCGGCGAACACCAGCAGCGCGGGGACGGCGGCGAGCAGAGCGGCCTTGCGGATGCGCACCATCTCCTCCTAGGGATCGACGAGATACCAGCCGTTCATGCCGGCATGCATGTGTGACAGGACGTGGCAGTGATACAGCCAGCGCCCGGGATTGTCCTCCACCCAGCTCGCGGTCACCGAGGTCATCGGGCCGAGCAGCTGGTTGTCGGTGAACGTCCCGTCGGGCGCCCGCCAGCGGTGCCCGTGGATGTGGAACGTGTGCAGCATGTCGTCGGCGCCGAACGCGTGGAACGTCACGTTCTGGCCGGCCCTGGCGCGGATCGTCGGCGTGTTGCCGGCGGCCACGCGCCCGTTGACGCACTGGAAGTTCTTGCGGATCTTGGTGATCGCGGGCGCGAACTGGTGGAACCAGATGCCGGCCTCGACGTCGGGCCGCGGCGCGCCCTTCTCGCGGACGATCAGCATCCCGAACAGCCCGCGGTGGGTGTTGAGGTCCTCGTTGGGACCGTGGTCGTGGTAGGCCCAGACGCCGACCGAGTCGGGCGTCGCCTCCCACGTGTAGGTGAACTCCTCGCCCGGGGCGATGAACCCGCCGACCCGGGTGAAGTCCCCCATGTACGCCCCGTCGTAGTCGGGCGTGTAGCGCACCCCGTGGGGGTGCATCGTGACCGCCTGGCCGAAGTGCTCGTCGCCGTTGCGGAAGTGCACCCGCAGGACGTCGCCGACCTCGGCCTCCAGCGTCGGCCCGGGGATGGACGCCGGGCCGAGGGGTGAGGCGAAGCCGTTGCTCCATTGTCGGTAGGCGAACGCGCGGAACGTGCGCGGCTTGGGGATCGCGTGCCCCATGAACTCGTCCCAGCCGGTCGGCGCGACGTCCCACATCAGGCTCTTGGCCTCGATCCAGTACTCGCGGACCTGGCCGCCGGGCTGCGGCTCGGGGGTGCCGAACTGCAGGCCGTCGACGGCGTCCTGCCCCTTGGCCTGCGCGGCGGCCGCCCGGGGGCGCGCGAGCCGGCGCACGGCGGCGTCGACCTCGGCGACGTCCTCCGGCGTCTCGACGCGCACGGTCTTGCCGCCGATCGTGCAGATGATGGCCGCGCCCCCGACCCCCAGGAACGCGCGCCGGTCCATTCCCCTAGGCATGCGAACGGCAACGTACAGAAACTCGTACTTGCGTACAAGTTCCCGCCCCCGTACCGTTGCGCCGCCATGGAGGTCAGCTCTCCTGCGCGCCAGCCGCGCGGCCAGGTGCGTGTCGAGCAGATCCTGCGAGCGACGCTCGCGGTGATCGGACGCTGCGGCGTGGGCGGGGTCACGCACCGGACGGTCGCCGAGGAGGCGGGCGTCCCGCTCGGATCGCTCACCTACTACTTCGCCTCCAAGCAGGAGCTGCTGCGCGAGGCGCTGCGCCTGCACGTGCGCGAGGACGCCGGGCGCCTGCGCGCGCTGGCGGCTGGGCTGCTGGCGTCGGGAGCGAGCGCGCAGGAGGTCGTGGCCGCGTTCACCGCCGAGATGGAGGGCGGGCACCCCGACATCGCCCAGTTCGAGCTGTACCTGGAGGCGGCGCGCGACCCCGAGCTGCGCGAGGTCGCGGCCGAGTCGCTGCGCGCCTACCAGGAGGTGGCCGCGCTGGCGCTGCGCGCGGCGGGCATCCCCGAGCCCGAGGCGAAGGCCGGCGTCGTCGTCGCGACGATCGACGGGCTCGGCGTGCACCGCGCCGCCGCCGGCGAGCAGGCGCCGGCGCTGCGCGACGTGCTCGGCCAGCTCCTGACGGCCTGGGCGCGGGACTAGGGCGCGTTCGGCGCCGGGTCCTCGTTGCCGCGCTCCTCGGGCGGCGGCGTGCCCTCGCCCTCGTAGTCGGTGTCGGTGTCGAGGTAGCCGGCGTCGGACGTGAGCATGTCCGGATCGTCGGGCGGGTTGGCGGCCTGCGCGTCTCCCAGCGACGCCTCGCCGTGGCCGACGCGATCGGCTCCGTGGTGGTCGGCGGTCATGTGCAGACGGTACCCGGCATGATTCCCGGGCACGCATGGCCCGCGTCCTCGTCACCCGCCGCCTGCCGTTCCCGGCGCTGGACCGGCTGGCCGCCGCCCACGACGTCACGGTCTGGGAGGGCGACCTGCCGCCCGAGCCGGACCGCCTGCGCGAGCTGGTCGCCGACGCCGAGGGGCTCCTGTGCCTGCTCACCGACCGCGTCGACGCGGCGCTGCTGGACGCCGCGCCGCGGCTGCGGGCGATCGCCGTCTACGCCGTGGGGACCGACAACGTCGATCACGCGGTGACCCGCGCGCGCGGCATCCCGGTCGGCAACACGCCGGGCGTCCTCACCGAGGCGACCGCCGACCTCGCGTTCGCGCTGATCCTCGCCGCCGCCCGCCGCCTGTCGGAGGGCGAGCGCGCCGTCCGCGCCGGGGACTGGCGCACGTGGGAGCCGGCCGGCTGGCTGGGCCTGGAGCTGAGCGGCGCGACGCTGGGGATCGTCGGCGCCGGGCGCATCGGCCAGGCCGTCGCGCGCCGCGCCGAGGGGTTCGGGATGACCGTGCTCACGTCGCGGCCGACGCCGCTGGAGGAGCTGCTGGAGCGCAGCGACGTCGTCTCGCTGCACGTCCCGCTGACCGACGCCACGCGCCACCTGATCGACGCCGACGCGCTGGCGCGGATCAAGCCCGGCGCGATCCTCGTCAACACGGCCCGCGGCGGGGTCGTCGACCAGGTCGCGCTTGCGCAGGCGCTGCGCGACGGGCGCCTCGGGGCCGCGGCGCTCGACGTCACCGACCCCGAGCCGCTGCCGCCCGACGACCCGCTGCTCGACGCGCCGAACCTGCTCGTGCTGCCGCACGTGGGCTCGGCGACGCACGCCACGCGCGCGCGCATGGCCGACATGGCCGTCGACAACCTGCTCGCCGCGCTGGCCGGCGAGCCCATGCCGCACCCGGCATGACGCGCCGCGTCGCGGTCGTCGACGTCGGCACGAACTCGACGCGCCTGCTCGTCGCCGACGTGGCCCCCGACGGCAGCGCGATCGGCGAGGTCGTGCGCCGCTCGCGCGTCACGCGGCTGGGCGAGGGCGTCGACGCGACCGGCCGCCTCGCCGACGCCGCGATGGCGCGCGTCCACGACGTGCTGGACGAGTACGCGGCGCTGATCGCGCAGACCGGCGCCCAGCCCGCCGCCGCCGTCCTCACCAGCGCGGTCCGCGACGCCGCCAACGGCGAGGCGTTCGCGGCCGCCGTCCGCGACCGCCACGGCCTCGACGCGCGCGAGCTCTCAGGCGACGAGGAGGCGCGCCTGGCCTACCTCGGCGCGACCTGGAACCGCCCGCGCGGGGCGCCGACGCTCGTCGTCGACGTCGGCGGCGGGTCGACCGAGCTCGTCATCGGCGAGGGCGGCGCGCTGCGCTTCCACGTCTCCACGCAGGCCGGCGTCGTGCGCCAGACCGAGCGCCACATCGCCCACGACCCGCCGGCCGACCACGAGGTGCAGGCGCTGACCGACGACGTGCGGCGCGTGTACGCGACGGCGGTCCCGCACCCGATGACCTACGTGCCGCAGACGGCGATCGCGGTCGCCGGCACCGCGACGTCGCTGGCGGCGATCGAGCTGGAGCTGGAGCCCTACGACCCGCGCCGCGTCGAGGGCCACGTGCTGGAGCGCGCCACCTGCGAGATGCTCCTCGCGCGGCTGGCCGGGATGACGGTCGACGAGCGTCGCCGGCTGCCCGGCCTGCACCCCGACCGCGCGCCGGTCATCGTCGCCGGCGCCGTGCTGCTGATCGAGGCGCTGCGCCTGTTCCGCCTGGAGCGCTGCGAGGTCTCCGAGCACGACCTCATGTACGGGACCGCGCTCGAGATCGCCGCGGGCTGAGCGCGTCCCGGATGCTCGAAAGCCGCCCCGCAAGCGGGACGGCTTTCGAAAGTGGCCCCGACAGGACGGGCAGGGGTACGTGCCATGCAGGGGCCGTTCGGTTGGCTCGAGCGGCGGGAGGCGCCGATTCGATGCGGCTTCGCCCGAGCCTATGAACCGGCCACCAGGGGACGAACCCCCACCGACCGGCACGGCGGAGTATGTTGACGCCGCGTCGCCGCCGCTATCGAACGAACGTCCATGTTCAGTCCAACGCGGGGCAGAAATGCGCTAAGCGCGGGTAGGACTCTCCCCTTTGGCGCTCAGGCCAGGTTCGCCCGCCGCGGGTAGACGACGTCCGGGTCGGTGAGCACGTTCACGAGCGCCGGTCCGCCGGCCCCGAACGCGCGCTCCAGCGCCGGTCGCAGCTCCGCCGGCGCGCGCACCAGCTCGCCGTGGCCGCCCAGCGCGGCGACCACCTCGTGGTAGGGCGTCTCGGGCCGCAGCTCGGCCGCGACCGAGTACCCGTAGAGGAACTCCATCGGGTGCTTCTCGAGCGCCCAGATCCCGTTGTTGCCCATCACGCCGACGACCGCGACGCCGTGGCGCGCGAGCGTGTCCCACTCCATGCCGCTGAACCCGAACGCGCCGTCGCCGAGCAGCAGCACGACCTGGCGGTCGGGGTGGGCGAGCTTGGCCGCCAGCGCGTAGCCGGGGCCGGCGCCGAGACAGCCGAACGGCCCCGGGTCCAGCCAGCAGCCCGGCTCGTAGGAGTCGACGACCCGGCCGGCGTAGGAGACGAAGTCGCCGCCGTCGCCGATGATGATCGCGTCGCGGTCGAGCACCTGCGCGAGCTCGGCGTACAGGCGCATCGGGTGCAGCGGGGACCGGTCGTCGGCGCACTCGGCCTCCTCGGCCGCGCGGCGCTCGGTCTCGACCGCGCGCAGCTCGTCGACCCACCCCTGCGTGTCCAGCGCGCCGCCGTCGCGCAGCGCGTCGAGCGTCGCGGCGATGCCGCCGTACAGCTCCACCTCGGGCGGGCGCGCGATCGTGCGCCCCGACGGGGCGGCGTCGAGCAGCACGATCTTCGTGTCGTCGCCGAACGCGGCGCCGAAGCCGAGCCGGAAGTCCATCGGCACGCCGACGACGAGCGCGACGTCGGCGCCCTTCAGCGCGGTCGAGCGGGCGCGCGAGAACGCGAGCTCGTGGTCGGCGGGCACGCAGCCGCGCGCCTGGCCGTTGGCGAAGACGGGGATGCGGCGCTCCTCGACGAGCGCGCGCAGCGCATGCTCGCCGTGGCCCCAGTACAGGCCGGTGCCGGCCATGATCACCGGCCGTCGCGCCCCGCGCAGCAGCTCGATCGCCGCCTCGACGCCGTCGGCGGCGGGCGTGTCGCGCGGGTCGGCGATGCGCGCGGTCGAGGCCGGCTCCTCCTCGAGCTCCATGAACACGTAGTCGAGCGGGAGGTCGACGAACGTGGGGCCGGTCGGCGCCCGCATCGCGGTGACGATCGCCTCGTCGACCAGCGGCGGGATGTCGGCGGTCGAGCCCGGGGTGCGGGCGGACTTGGTGAGCGGGGCGACGAACGGGACGTGGTCGATCTCCTGCAGCGACCCCTGCCCCCAGCGCATCGCGGGCGCGCGCCCGCCGAGGACGACCATCGGGGAGCCGTTCTGCTGGGCGGAGCCGAGCGCGCTCATCCCGTTGGTGACGCCGGGGCCGGCGGTGAGCGCGGCGACGCCCGGCTGCCGGGTGACCTTGGCCCACCCCTCGGCGGCGAAGGCGGCGGTCTGCTCGTGGCGGACGTCGACGATGTCGATGCCCTCCGCGCGACAGCCGTCGTACACCGAGAACAGGTGCCCGCCCGACAACGTGAACAGCTTCGTCACGCCGTGGGCCTTCAGTCGCTTGGCGACGAGGCGCCCGCCGTGGAGCTTGGTCTCCTTCTCAGTTTCGGCAGCCATGGGCGGCCACCTTACATGAACGTCGGCGTTCGGTCGAGCGGGGTGGTCAGCGCTCGGCCACCAGTCCGCGGCCGCGCAGGGCGAGCGCGGCCTCGGCCAGCCGCACCTCGCCGGCGAACACGGCGCCGCCGACGCGCACGGCGGGCGGGGCCGCCCCGGACGCGGCGAGCAGCCGGCCGGCGGCGTGGATCGGCGGGTCCAGCGTCACGTCGCCGGCCGCGTCGAGCGCCGGGCCGAGGGCGAGGCCGGCCGCCGCGATCGCCTCGGCCAGCACCTCGGGGTCCTCGAGGTCGAAGCCGCCGCAGAACGCCAGGCGCGTCGCCGCGAGCACCAGCTCGACGGCGCGGCCGTGGCGCTCGGCGTGCGCGGCGACGCGCATCGCCCGCGGCAGGCGCGGCCGCCACGGGCGCGGCCACACCAGCGGCAGGCCCAGCTCCCGGGCGCGCCGCTCGTGCGCGGCGGTGCGCGCCGGCGGCAGCAGTGCCCGGGCCGGCAGCCACGCGAGGTCGGCCCCGAGGCGCTCGACCCGCTCGGCGGCCAGATAGGTGTCGGGATCGGCGAGGTCGAACAGGAACGCGGCCCGGCCGCGCGTGCGGCGATGCTCGGCGAGCGAGATGACGATCCCCACGTCCAGCGCCAACGCGCGTGGGGTACGGAACTTGCGGCGCGGGGGGCAGAGAGCTCTCCCATCGCCTGGACCGCACCAGGTAGATTGACTCGCGTCACTCGGCCCAGGCAGGAGGCCACCATCACCGCCGTCCCTTCGCCCAAGCGGCACCCATACGACCAGTGGTCGCCCGACGCCCGTGCCCTCGATCTCGTCGGCGACAAGTGGACGCTCCTCATCGTCCGCGACCTCGTCTGCGGCCCCCGCCGCTTCGTCGAGCTGCAGCGCGTCCTCCCCGGCATCTCGACGGAGCAGCTGCGCTCCCGGCTGAACCGGATGGTGGCCGACGGGCTGCTGACCCGCCAGCGCTACCGCGAGGTGCCGCCGCGCGTCGACTACGAGCTGACCGACCGCGCCCGCGACCTCGTCCCGGTCATCGCCGAGCTGTCGCGCTGGGGCTACCGGTGGGCGTGGGGCCGGCCGCGGCCGCGCGAGGCCGTCGACGTCGGCGCGGTGCTGCGCGCCGCCTGCGGCCTGTGCGACCGGGGGCCCGGCCCGGAGGGCGTGGTCGAGCTGCGCGTCGACGACCGCCGCTTCTGGCTGACGCTCGACGAGCGCGGCGCCTCGCTGTCGGAGGAGGCGCCGGCCGACGAGCCCGACGCCGTCATCGCCGGCGGCGAGGAGGACTGGATCGCCGCGCTGGGACCCGAGGCGACCACCGACCGGCTGGTCGCCGACGGCGGCCCCGCGCTGGTCGAGCGCGCGCTGTCGGCGTTCGCACCCGGGCCCGCGAGCGGGCGGGCCGCCGAGCACGTCGCCTGACCGCCGCGGCCCGTAGGCTGGCGCCCGTGGACGACCTCGTGCGCATCGGCGCCGCCGCGCAGGCGCTCGGCGTCTCGACCGACACGCTGCGCCGGTGGGAGCGCGACGGGCGCATCGCGTTCGAGCGCCGCGGCAGCCAGCGCTACCTGCGGGCCGAGGAGCTGGCGCGGCTGCTGCGCGAGCGCAGCGCCGGCGGCGAGCGGACGAGCGCGCGCAACCGGCTGGCGGGGATCGTCGTCGCCGTCGAGATGGACGGCGTGATGGCGAAGGTCGAGCTCGCGTGCGGCCCCTACCGGATCGTGTCGCTGATGTCGCGCGAGGCGGCCGAGGAGCTGGAGCTGCGCCCCGGCGTCCCGGCGTCGGCCGTGGTGAAGTCGACGACGGTGATCGTCGAGCGCTGATGGCCTCGCGCGTGTGCGACGGCGCGGAGCTGCACTGGCGCGAGTGGGGCGCCGGCCCGGCGATCGTCGCGCTGCACCCCGGGCCGGGCACCGACGGCGCGATGTTCGGCGAGTGGCTGGCGCCGCTGGGCGACGCGCACCGGGTGATCGCGCTGGACCTGCCCGACCACGGGCGGTCGGCGGCCGCGGCGCCGGACGCGCGCGGGCTGGCCGGGTACGCGCGCGCGGTGTGCGCGTTCGCCGATGCGCTGGAGCTGGCGCCGTACACGCTGCTGGGCCACTCGTTCGGGTCGTTCGTGGCGCTGACCTGCGCGGTCGAGCACCCGGGCCACGCCGCGCGCGTGATCGCGTCGTGCGGGGCGGCGAGCGAGGCGGTGTTCGACGATTTCGAGGCGCGCGTGGAGGCGTTCGGCCGGCCGGAGGTGACCGCCGCGTTCGAGGCCGAGGAGGAGGCCGGGACGGAGGCCGACCTGCGCGAGGCGTGGCGCGGCCAGATGCCGTTCTTCTGCGCCGACCCCGACGGGCCCGCGTGCGCGGCGCTGCGGGCCCAGCTCGACGCGGTGCGCTTCCGCGTGGACGTCGCGCTCGACGAGGACGCCTTCGAGGACTACGACGTCCGCGCGGGCCTGCCGCGCGTCGACGTGCCGGTCCTGGCGATCGCGGGCGCCCAGGACCGCGCGACGCCGCCCGGCGCGGCCGCCGAGATCGCCGCGCTCGCCCCGCGCGGGGAGGTCGTGACGATCGAGGGCGCCGGCCACTTCCCGTACGCCGAGCGGCCGGACGCGTACGTGGCCGCCGTGCACGCGTTCGCGGGACGCTAGTCGTCGTCGAGCAGGCGCACGCCGAGCGCGGAGGCGAGCGCGCCGGCCGACTCGACGATGTCGGGCCACGGCATCGCGACGCCGTCGAGGCGCTGCACCCCGCGCCAGCCGTCGAGCCGGCAGCCGCGCAGCTCCACGCGCTCGAACCGGGCGCCGCTGAGGTCGGCGCGCTCCAGCGAGCAGCGCTCCAGGCGCACCTCGCGCAGCCGCGCCTCCACGAGGTCGGCGTCGGTGAGCACGCAGTCGCGGAACGTCACGCCGTGCAGGGTCGTGTAGCGCAGCGCGCACAGGTCGGCGCGCGCGTCGGTGACGAGCACGTCGCGCCACGACCCCTCGGCCCACTGCAGGCCGGTCATGCGGCAGCCGCGCAGCTCGACGCGCCGCAGCGACGCGCCCCGCGCGCGGAGGTTGGCGAGGTTCACGCGCTCCAGCAGCGCGTCGGCGAGGCCGCCGCCGTCGATGCGCGCCTCCGACAGGTCGCCGCCGCTGAGGTGCACCTCGCCGAGCTCGACGCCCGCCAGGTGGACGCCGGCGAGCTGCGCATCGACGATCCGGCGCTCGCGGATCCGCGCGTCGGGGCGCAGGTCGGCGGGCTCGAGCGGGTCCTCGTCCAGCTCGCGCGGCAGGCGCGGGGGCCGCGGCTCGCTCACGCGTCGGCGACGGCGGCGACGGCGTCGGCGATCGCCGTGTCGCCGGACACGAGGTCGAACGTGAGGCCGGCGGTGCGCGGCTCGTCGAGGACGGCCGCCAGGACGGCGGCGACGTCGTCGCGCGGCACGGCGCCCGGATCGAGGCGCGGCGCGATCGCGACGCGGCCGGTGCCGGGCTGGTCGGTGAGGCGGCCGGGGCGCACGATCGTGAAGTCGAGGCCGCTCTCGCGCAGCGCCCGGTCGGCGGCGCCCTTGGCCTCGAGGTAGGCGCGGAAGACGCCCTCGCCGCGCGACGGGTCGTCGGCGCTCATCGCGCTGACCATCACGTAGCGGTCGACGCCCTGCGCCTTCGCCGCCTCGATCAGCCGCAGCGCGCCGCCGAGGTCCATCGTGCGCTTGCGCTCCGCCCCGCTGCCCGGGCCCGCGCCGGCGGCGAACACGACCGCGTCGGCCCCCGCGATCGCGGCGGCGACGTCGCCGTCGCCCTCGAGGTCGCACAGCACCGGCTCCCCGCCGGCGGCGCGCACGTCGTCGGCATGCGCCGGGTTGCGGATGAGCCCGCGCACGCGGTCGCCGCGCGCGGCCAGCAGCCGCGTCAGGCGCAGCGCGATCTGCCCGTGCCCTCCCGCGATCGCGACGTCCATGGCGCAAGCCTAGACGCCCGGGCCGGCGCCGGCGATCTACCGCCGCCGGTACGCGCACGACGCCGTTCCGACCACGCGCACGACGTTCGGGTCGGCGTCCGAGCTGTCGTAGGCGATCGGGAAGGCGATGCGGATGCGCTTGCGCCCGCCGGGGAACTGGATGGAGCCGCCGAGCGTGAGCCGAGCGGCGGCCGGCGGCGGCTCCTGCGCGTTGCTGAACGTGCCGCCGCCCCCAGGCGGATCGAGGAAGAAACTGGCCTCCGACTCGCCCTCCCCGTACTCGAGCGGGTAGCGCTTGAAGCCCGAGAACGGCTGGATGCGAACGACCAGCCGCCAGCCCTTCACGATCGCCCGCCCGTGGAACCCAGCCGAGTCCACCCGGCACGAGAGCGCCGTGAACCGGACCAGCTCCCGGCCGTCGGGATCCCACACCCGGATCGCCGCGTCCGCGCTGCCTGCCCCGATCGCGACGGCCCCCGCCGCGACCGCCACCGTTCGTGCCAGTCGTCGTACCGTCATGGCGGAAGGCTAGCCGCCGGCCGCGCGCGCAGGCGGCGAGTGCCCGGGGTGGGATTCGAACCCACACGCCCCTCGCGGGGCAGCAGCTTTTAAGGCCGCCGCGTAGACCAGTTCCGCCACCCGGGCGAGCGAGCGCAACTCCGACCGCAACCTAACCGTTCCAGCAGTGTTCCCGCCCTCGGGAAGCGCCATGGAAGTCTCTGCTCTCAAACCCACCGCCCTCTCCGGCCTCCGGGGTCCGACGCCGCTGCTGCGGCTGCAGTCGGACGAGCGGCTCGTGGCGCTGACGCGGCGCGGCAACCAGAGCGCGTTCGAGACGCTCGTCGCCCGCTACCAGGCGCGCCTGCTGGCCTTCTGCCGGCACATGCTGAACTCGCGCGAGGACGCCGAGGACGTGCTGCAGGAGGTGTTCGCGGCCGCGTTCAACGCGATGGTCGCCGACGAGCGCCCGATCAACGTGCGCCCGTGGCTGTACCGGATCGCGCGCAACCGGTCGCTGAACCACCTGCGCCGCCAGACCGCGATCGGCGTCGATTCGATGGACATCCACCTCGCCGACCACGGCCAGACGACGGCCGACAAGGTCCACAAGCGCGAGGAGTTCCGCCAGCTCGTCGGCGACGTCCAGGAGCTGCCCGAGACCCAGCGCACCGCGCTGCTGCTGCGCGAGATCGACGCGCTCTCCTACGACCAGATCGCCGACGTCATGGAGACGACCGTGCCGTCGGTGAAGTCGCTGCTCGTGCGCGCCCGCGTCGCGCTGGCGGAGATGTCGGAGGCGCGGCGCCTCACCTGCGAGGAGGTGCGCCTCGAGCTCGGCGAGGTCGCCGAGGGTCTCACGCGCATGAGCCCGCCGGTCCGCCGCCACCTGAAGGCGTGCGACCGGTGCGCGATGTTCCGCCAGCAGCTCAAGGAGACCAACAAGGCGCTGGCGGCGATCATGCCCGTCGCGCCGCTGCTCTTCCTCAAGAAGGTCGTGCTCGCGCACATCGGGACGACCGCGTCCGCCGGCGGCGGCGCGGCCGCCGGCGCGGCCGCCGCGTCGACGGCGTCCGCGGGCGCGGCCAGCGCCCTGTCGGCCGGCATCGGGACCATCGCGTCCAAGACCGCCGCGACGCTGGCGGCCGCCGCGATCGTCACCGGCGCCGCCGTCGAGGTCGACCACGCCACCAACCGCGGCGACCGCTCCCCCGAGCCCGCGCAGATCGCCCAGGCCCCCGAGCCCGCGCCCGCCCCGGCCCCGGCGCCGCCGCCGCCCGCCCCCGCGCCGGTCGTCGCCAGCGCGCCCGAGCCGGTGGCCGATCCCAAGCCGCAGCCGACCACGGACGAGGAGCCCGCGCGCCTGCGCGGCAAGGACCAGCCCGCCGAGGGCGAGCAGGCCGCCGCCGGCGAGCCGGGCGCCACGGACGTCGACGCCGCCGCGGTCGCCGATCAGCCGGTCGCCGCCGCCAAGCCGACGACGACGACCCCGCCGCCGACCGGGACCGCGCAGGACGGCGTCGGCGTCACCGTCGTGCCGGGAACCGTGCAGCCGGGCGCGCCGACGCAGACCGTCCCGCCGCCGACCACGACGCCCGCGCCGGCGCCCGCGCCCGCGCCGACCGACCCGGCGGTCCCGCCGCCCACCGATCCGGTCGTGCCGCCGCCGACCGACCCCGCGGCGCCCCCGCCGGCCGATCCGGCCGCGCCGCCCCCGGCCGATCCGGCCGCGCCGCCGCCGGCCACCACGACGCCGGCGCCGTAGGGGCCCGCCGGGCTACGCGATCCGGGCGCCCGGCGTCGCGTCCCCGTCGGGGCGCAGGATCAGCACCGTGCCGTCGTCCTCGACGGCGCCCAGCACGAGCACCTCTGAGCGCACCGGGCCCACCTGGCGCGGCGGGAAGTTCACGACCGCCACGACGAGCGAGCCCTCGAGCTCCTCGCGGGAGTAGTTGGTGATCCGCGCCGAGGAGCGCTTGACGCCGATCTCCGGGCCGAAGTCGATGCGCAGCTTCCAGGCGGGCTTGCGCGCCTCGGGGAAGTCCTCGACGGCGACGACGCGCCCGACGCGCATGTCGACGGTCAGGAAGTCGTCGAAGGTGATCTCGGGGGCGGGTCCGTCGCTCATGACGGCCGTGCAGGCTACGCGGTCACGGCCCCGGCTCGACCCCGGTGACGATCGTCGCCGCGCCCTCGCGCCCGTCGATCGTGACGGGGTGGCTGCCGTCGCGCAGGCCCTCGACCTCGAACGACGCCCGCCCACCGGCGGGGACGTCGACCGCGCCGCCCTGGAACTCGACGCGGTGCGGCTCGCCGTCCGCCGAGACGCCGATCACGCGGATCGTGAAGAACGCCGGGACCGACACCCGCCGCGGGCGCACCGACGCGCCGTCGATGCGGAAGCGCGCGGGTACCGCCATCGGCACCTCGTCGCCGGCGCCGCCCTCCTGCTGCTCGACCTCGCCCTCGGGGAGCGGCTCGGCCTCGGGCTCCGGCTCGGGCGCCGGCGCGCTGGTGACGGGCGGCGGCGGCGTCGCCGTCGACGCCCCGTCGTCGTCGCCGCACCCGGCGACCACCAGCGCGGCGGCCGCCAGCGCGGCGAGCACCCACCTACTGGCCAACGGAGAACAGGGCCTCGAGGTCGTGGCGCGAGAACGCCTCGAACGCGACCATCGTCTGCGTCCGCGACACGCCGTCGAGCTGCCCGATCCCGCCGGTGACGACGTCGGCGAGCTGCTCGTGGCGGGCGACGTGGACGATCGCCACGAAGTCCCACGTGCCGGTCACGGAGTACACCTGGCCGACGCCCTCGACCTCGGCCAGGCGGCCGCCGAGGGTCGGCATCGCGTCGCGCTCCGCCTCGATGAGGACGATCGCGTGGGTCACGTCGCGTGCGTCTCCCCGGGCTTCAGCAGCACGACCTTCGACGACGTCTCGCGCTCGACGTCGGCCTTGAACGCCTCGGCGTCGGTCTCGATCGGCGGGAACGTGTCGTAGTGGCCGGGGATGACGGTCGGCGCCCCGATCAGCTTCACGGCCTCGACCGCGTCGTGGCGGTCCATCGTGTAGTGGCCGCCGATCGGCACGATCGCGATGTCGATCGGCGTGCGGCGGCCGACGAGCGCCAGGTCGCCGAACAGCGCGGTGTCGCCGGCGTGGTAGACGGTCGTGCCGCCCAGGTGGACGATCACGCCCGCCGGCGTGTTGACCGTGCCCTTCGGCGTCGTCGACGTGTGCCAGGCGGGCACGTACTTGACCCAGCCCCAGTCGAACTCGACGGTGCCGCCCAGATTGGGATCGTGGACCGGATGGCCCTCGCCCAGGTCCTCGGCGAACTCGTTGGCCAGCTCGACGATCGCCGTCACCGGCGCGCCGGTGCGCTTGGCGAGCGGGATCACGTCGGCGACGTGGTCGACGTGGCCGTGCGTGACGACGATGTGCGTCGGTTCGACCTCGTCGGCGCTGACCGGCGCCTTCGGGTTGTTCGGGCCCAGGAACGGGTCGATCAGGACGGTCGTGTCGCCGTCGCTGAGCTCGAACGTGGCGTGGCCGAGGTAGCGGATCTCCATGCTCGTCAGGTCTCCCGTCGTCGCTGCAGTTCGTGAGCCAGCTCGAAGCCGACCGCGACGCCGACCATCATCCCGAGCCGGGTCTCCTCGGCGAGGAGCGTCCGCAGCGCCTGCACGTCGGTGGCGCCGGCGGCGCGCATGACCTCCTGCTCGTGGGCGTCGTTGAAGTAGCCGCCCGCGTGCAGCGCGGCGTTGAGGATGCGCTGCAGCCCCGGCGCGGCGTGGATGACGATCTCCTCCGCGTGCTTGAGGCGCTCGGGGTCCTGCAGGGCCTCGACGGCCGCGTCGACCTCCTCGGCGGTGTACGTGCGGTCGGTCACCGACCAGCCACGATAGCCCGCCTCAGGTGCGAGCGGCGACGCGGGCGAGCGGGAAGCCGATCAGCAGCCCGATCAGGCCGCCGGCCACGCCCGCGTACGCGTTGGCGGGCTCGACGGCGACCGGCATGAGCAGCAGCACCGCGGCGATGACCGCGGTGCCGAGCAGATCGCCCTCGTACTCGCGGTTGCGCCGCCAGGCGAACAGGTCGGGCACCGCCCAGGCGGCCAGGAGGCCGAGCGCGAGGCCGTTGGCGCCGGCGGCGATCGGGAAGCTCTCGATCGCGGCGGCGACGAGCATGCCGCCCGCGCCGCACAGCAGCGCCACGATCAGCACCACGAGCGAGCCGTGGCGGCGCTCCAGCAGCGTGCCGAAGATGCCGACGGCGACCATCGTCGCGAACTGGTAGGCGCCGCCGGCGAGCACGATCCCGCCGCCGCTGCCGACGTGCAGGAACGGCGCGGTGACGAGCTTCCACCAGTCGCCGTCGAGCTTGCCGACGACGATCACGTCGCTGGCCGGGAACGCGCCGGCGAAGTAGACGAGGTAGACGAGGAACGACGCGGCGACGAGCGCGATCGTCGCCACCGGGCGCCCCGACAGCGCCGACACGTCGGCGGACGGACGCATGCGCTGGAAGCGCTCGCGCGACCCGGACCTCCGCCAGCGGCGGCGCTTGGGCGCCTTGGGCGCCGACTCGGCGCGCGGCCCGCCGCGCTCGATCTTCGGCGCGCGCTTGCGCACCCGCTGTCCGCAGTACGGGCATTCGGTCACGTACGGGCTGACCTCGGACCCGCAGTTCTTGCAGACGACGAAGAGATCCGCCCCGCGTGCCATGTCCGTCCGATGATACGGCCGCGCGAGCCGCATGGCCCGCATTCGGTCAGCCGATGTCCGGTGGCGGCTCGGGAAGCGACACCAGGAGGCTGGCGATGCGCAGGCCGTCGATCGCCTCGACCTCGATGTCGACGCCGCCGACGGTCACGGTCTCCCCCGGCCGGGGCCGGTGCCCGAGCGCGTCGAGCACGAGGCCCGCCATCGTGTGGATGCCGTTCTGGGGCAGGCGCGTGCCGAGCTCCTCGTTGGCGTCGTCGATGGTCATCGAGCCGGCGACCCGGATCCGGCCGTCGTCGAGGCGCTCCATGCGGGGGTCGGGCAGGTCGAACTCGTCCTCGATGTCGCCGACGAGCTCCTCCAGCACGTCCTCGAGCGTGACGATCCCGACGATCCCGCCGTACTCGTCGGCGACGACCGCGATCTGCTCGCGGCGCTCGCGCAGCTCCCGCAGCAGCACCCCGAGGTCCTTGCGCTCCGGCACCACGAACGCCGGCCGGGCGAGCTGCGCGAGCGGCGTGTCCGGGTCGCGGCGCGACGCGGCGATGAGCGCCTGCACGTGGACGATGCCGACGAGGCGGTCGAGGCTGCCGCGGCAGACCGGGTAGCGCTCGTGCGGCCGGCGGGCCACCTCGTCGAGCGCCGCGTCCGCGGTCAGCGCGGCGTCCAGCCAGTCGACGCCGGGCACTGCGCGCATCGCGTCGCGGACCTCGCGGTCGGCGAAGTCGAACACGTTGTGCAGCAGCTCCTCCTGGGCCTGCGGGATGACGCCGGTGTCCTCGGCCTCGTCGACGAGCGCCCGCAGCTCGGCGGGGCTGCGGATCGTCTCGCCCGCCACCACGCCGCGCACGCCGAACGGTCGCAGCAGCAGCCGGGCCGAGCCCTGCAGCAGCCACACGACGGGGCGCAGGACGACCGAGATCGCCTGGATCGGCGGCGCCACCCGCACGGCCAGCGCCTCGGTGCGCTCGAGCGTGAGGGCCTTGGGGACGAGCTCGCCGAGGACGACCGACAGGTAGGTGACGACCGCGAAGGCGAGCGCGAACGACAGCCAGCCGGGGAGGCCGCCGCCCAGCAGGTCGCGCACGAGCGGCTCGCCGATCGCGCCCGTGAGGATGCCGATCGCCGTGATGCCGACCTGGACGGTCGAGATGACCCGCACCGGGTCGTCCATCAGGCGCAGCGCCGCGCGGGCGCCGCGGCGGCCGGCCTCGGCCTGCGGCGCCAGGACCGCCCGGCGCGCGGTCACGACGGCGTACTCGCCGATCACGAAGAAGGCGTTGGCCCCGACCAGCGCCAGCACGGCGGCGATCCGCAGGACGTCGCCTATGCCCCGGTCGCCTCCACGAGCTCGGTCATGACCTCACGCAGGTCGTGGTTGGCCTCCCACACCGTCATCTGCCGCGCGGCGCCGTTGCCGCGGGCCAGCAGGTCGCGGATGCCCTCGAGCTGGTCGGCCGACCCGAGGTCCTGGGCGTGCTCGGTGAGCCGGTCGAGGAGGCGGTTGGCCAGCGCCTTCGTCGGGATCCGCTCGTTGTTGGGCAGGTCGACGAGCTCGCCGTCGAGGCCGTGGCGCGACGCCAGCCACTTGTTCTCGTCGAGCATCTCCCACGGGTAGTCGGTGAACGTCCGGTGGGCGTCGAAGTGCTCGGCCAGCTCCTTCACCATCGCCTGGACGAGCGCGGCGATCGCGGCGGTGTGCTCGACGCGCGTCTGGGAGTCCATCGCCCGGATCTCCACGGTCCCGAACTGCGGGTGCGGGCGCACGTCGTACCAGAGCCACGTGTAGTCCTCGATGACCCCGGCGCGCACCATGAACTCGACGCGCTGCTCGTAGTCGGCCCAGTCGCGGAACGTCGGCGGGATGCCGACCCGCGGGAAGGCCCGGAAGATCGGGGTGCGCGTCGACTGCATGCCGGTCGAGTCGGCGCGCCAGAACGGCGAGTTCGCGCTCAGGGCCAGCAGGACGGGGACGTGCACGCGCATGCCGTTGGCGACGTGGATCGCCTTGTCGGGGTCGTCGAGCCCGACGTGGACGTGCATGCCGAAGATCAGCTCCTGGCGGGCGACGAAGCGCAGCGCCTGGATCAGCTCGCGGTAGCGGTGGCGGGCGACGATCCGCTGGTCCTCCCACATCGCGAACGGGTGCGTTCCGGCCGACGCGATCGCCAGCCCCTTCGCCGCCGCCGTCTCGCGCACCTGGCGGCGCAGCGCGCGCACCTGGTCGGCCGCCTCGCCGGCCGTCCGGCACGGGTCGGTGGAGACCTCGAGCACCGACTCCATGAGCTCGGGCTTGATGGCGCCCTGGGGCGCGTCCTCGAGCAGCGCCTCGATGGCGTTGACGAGGTCCATGGTCTCACCGTCGACGATCATGAGCTCCTCCTCCACGCCGATGGTGAAGTTGGGCCCGGAGAAGGAATGGTCCATGGCTTCGGCGCGCAGGCTACCCCGGGTAGTCTCAGGACGACGACAGGAATCGTTCAGAGGAGATCGTTGTGGCCGCAACTGAGATGACCACCTCCCGGCTCGAGGAGCTGCTCGGCGATGACGCCGCGACCCTGCTCGAGCACGAGTGCAAGACGGTGGACAAGGCCAACCTGCACCTGCCGGGCCCGGACTTCATCGATCGCGTCTTCGTCCACACCGACCGCTCGCCCAACGTGCTGCGCAACCTCGAGTGGATGATGCACACCGGGCGCCTCGCGCACACCGGGTACTACTCGATCCTGCCCGTGGACCAGGGCATCGAGCACTCCGGCGCCGCGTCGTTCGCGCCCAACCCCATCTACTTCGATCCGGAGAACCTCGTCAAGCTCGCGGTCGAGGGCGGCTGCAACGCGTTCGCCTCCACCGTCGGCGTCCTCGGCGCCGTCAGCCGCAAGTGGGCGCACAAGTTCCCGTTCATCGTCAAGCTGAACCACAACCAGCTCCTGACGTACCCGAACGAGTTCGACCAGACGATGTTCGCGACCGCGCAGCGCGCGCACGAGCTGGGCGCGGCGGGCGTCGGCGCGACGATCTACTTCGGCTCCGAGCAGAGCAACCGCCAGATCGTCGAGGTCTCGCGGGCGTTCGAGGAGGCCCACCGCCTCGGCATGTTCACCGTGCTGTGGTGCTACCTGCGCAACCCGGCCTTCAAGAAGGACGGCGTCGACTACCACGTGTCGGCCGACCTGACCGGCCAGGCCAACCACCTGGGCGTCACGATCGAGGCCGACATCATCAAGCAGAAGCTGCCGGAGAACAACGGCGGCTACCCGGCGATGGGCAGCGGGTTCGGCAAGACCAGCAAGCTCGTCTACGACAAGCTGACCACCGACAACCCGATCGACCTCACCCGCTGGCAGGTCGTCAACTGCTACATGGGCCGCGCCCCGCTCATCAACTCGGGCGGCGCGTCGTCGGGCGCGACGGACCTGGCCGAGGCCGTCAAGACCGCGGTCATCAACAAGCGCGCGGGCGGCTCGGGCCTGATCTCCGGGCGCAAGGCGTTCCAGCGCCCGATGGACGAGGGCATCGCGCTGCTGCACGCGATCCAGGACGTGTACCTCTCCGACGAGGTCACGATCGCGTAACGGGACTGCAACGCGCGCTGCATCCCGGCCGCCCGCTGTGGAACGGTGGCCGGGATGCTCCCGCGCCGCGCCGTCCTGATCCTCGTCGTGCTGGTGCTCGCCGTCCTCGGCGGGCGGCTGGCGATCCAGCGCGACGACGCCTCGCCCGCCGGCGTGCGGGCCGAGGTCACCCGCATCGTCGACGGGGACACGATCCACGTCGACCTCGACGGCACCGACGAGACCGTCCGCTACATCGGCGTCGACACGCCCGAGTCGGTCAAGCCGGGCACGCCGGTGGAGTGCTTCGCCAAGAAGGCGTCCGCGTACAACGCCCGGCTCGTCGAGGGCGAGGACGTCAAGCTGCGCTTCGACGTCGAGCGCCGCGACCGCTACGGGCGCCTGCTCGCCTACGTGTACCGCGCCGGCGACGGGCTGTTCGTCAACGCGCGGCTGATCCGCGACGGGTACGCGCGCACGCTGACGGTCCCGCCGAACGTGCGGTTCGCCGATCGCTTCGCGCGCCTGCAGCGTGAGGCGCGCGAAGCGCGGCGCGGGCTCTGGCGGGCGTGCTGAGCCCGGTCAGTACCACTTGCCCTTCGCGAAGCCGCCGAAGGCGACGAGGCCGATGATCGCGATGATCAGGCCGATCCAGAAGCTCCACACGATCATCAGCACGATGCCGACGATCACGAGGATCCCACCGAGGCCGATGCCGCCGGTGCTGCCTCCCGTTCGCCCCTGAGCTGCCATTCCCATCCTCCTGTGGTCGTGGGACAGGCACAGCCATACCCGTCTGCGCGCCAAACCGAGCGTCGGTTCTACGTCGGCTGCCCGGCCTGCAGCGCGCCGGCCACCCGCCGGCGGGCGCGGCGGCGCTGCAGCACCCGCGCCAGCAGCCCGTAGCGCGGCGCGGCCAGCAGGGCGACGGCGAAGCAACCGGCGGCGACCATGCCCATCGCGCCGGCGATCGAGGCGTCGAGCGCGAGCGCGGACTGGTAGCCGCCGATCGCCGACACCCAGCCGACGACGAGCGTGACGGCGACCATCGGCAGCAGCCGGTCGGTGAGCATCCGCGCCGCGGCCGCGGGGACGATCAGCATCGTCACGACGAGGATCGCGCCGACCGACTCGAACGACACGACCGCGGTGACCGCGACGGCCAGCAGCAGCAGCCGCGAGACGAGCAGCGGCGCGAACCCGGTCGTGCGCGAGAACTCGGGGTCGAACGTCGTCGCCTTCAGCTCCTTCCACAGCGCCACGACCAGCACGAGGTTGACGAGCGCGACCGCCCCGAGGATCGGGATCGAGCGCGCCACCTCCACCCCGAGCACCTCGGTGGTGCGAAACGGCGAGAACGCGATCTCGCCGTAGATCGTCGCGTCGAGGTCGATGTGGGCGCCGCTGGCGAACGTGTTGATCCCGATGACGCCGAGTGCGAACAGCATCGGGAAGACGAGCCCGATCGCGGCGTCCGAGCGCACGAGCCCGGTGGCGCGGAACGCGTCGATGGCCAGCACGCACACGACCGCGAAGACGGCGGCGCCGGCGATCACCGGCAGCGGCGCGCGCGTCCCGAACAGGACGAAGACGAGCACGATGCCGGGCAGGACCGCGTGCGAGACCGCGTCGGACATCAGCGCCTGGCGGCGCAGGACGAGGAACGGGCCCAGCAGGCCGGTCGCGGTCGCGACGAGCAGCGCGGTGACGACGATCGTGAGGTCGTCGCTCATCGCGCGGCCTCCGGCCCGGCCCCCGCGACGGCCAGCCGCCGCAGGCGCTCGACGTACTCGTCGCCGAGGCTGGCGCGCACGTCGGTGGGGTCGGGCTCGCGCGCGTCGGGCAGCGTCAGGCGCCAGCCGTGCTCCAGCCACAGGCTCCACAGCTCGCGCCGCTCGACGAGCGCGTGCGCGGCCGCGGCGCCGGTCTCCGACAGCAGGACGCGGTCGCCGTCGTGGGTCAGCATGCCGGTGCGGTCGAGGTGGCGCAGCGCGCGCGCCACGGCGCCGGGCGGGCGGCCGCTGGCGAGCGCCAGCTCCTCGCGCGTGGGCGGCGGGCCGGCGTGCAGCGCGGTCTCGAGGTCGACGAGCACGCCCTCGACGAGCGTGCGCCGCCGGTCGGCCAGGCGGCGGCGGGCCAGCCACAGCACCCCGCGGCGCGGCGCCAGCAGGACCGCGGCGGTGGCCACGCCGAAGCCGCACAGGACGATCACGGGTCCGGTCGGCAGCTCGGCCGACTGCGACACGAGCGCGCCGGCGGCGCCGACGATCGCGCCGACCAGGCCCGCGAGGACGAGCACGTAGCTCAGGCGGCTGCTGAGCTGGCGGGCGGTGACGGTGGGGACGATCAGCAGCGCGACCATGAGGATCGCCCCGACGGTGCGGATCCCGACGACGACGGCGACGACGAGCATCGCGGTCATCGCCAGCTCCAGCGCGCGGACGGGCAGCCCCGCCGACGCCGCGAAGCGCGGGTCGAACAGCGTGGTCTTCAGCGGCTTGAACGCGAGCGCGACGGCGGCCAGCGACGCGACGCACAGCGCCGTCATCACGTTCACGTCGCCCTCGAGCAGCCCGGCGGCCTGGCCGAACAGGTAGTTGTCGAGGCCGGCCTGGTTGGCGTTGTTGAAGTTCGACAGGTACGTCAGCAGGACGATGCCCAGCGAGAAGAAGCCGGCCAGGACGACGCCGATCGCCGCGTCGGCGCGGATGCGGCCGGTGCGCTCGATGAGCACCATGAGGACGGCGCCGGCGATGCAGGCGATCGCGGCGCCGACGCCCAGCGAGGTGGCGTCCTTGGCGCCCGTGGCGATGAACGCGATCGCCACGCCCGGCAGCGCGGCGTGGGAGAGCGCATCGCCGATGAGGCTGCGCTCGCGCAGGACCGCGAACGCGCCGAGGACCCCGGCGGTGATGCCGAGGACGACCGCGCCGACCAGCACCACCGAGTTGGTGTAGCTGAGCGGCAGGAGGTCGATCAGCCAGCCCACAGCGACTCCTCGAGCGGCGCGTCCGAGGCGCCGACGACGCCGCCGTAGGCGCGCCGCAGCGTCTCGGTCGTCAGCGACTCGGCGACCGGGCCGGACGCGATCGCGCGCACGTTCAGGAGCAGGGCCCAGTCGAACGTGGCCCGCACGGTGGCGATGTCGTGGTGCACGACGACGATCGAGTGGCCCTCGCCGCGCAGCGCGCGCAGGAGCTCGAGGAGGTTGGCCTCGGTGCGCGCGTCGACGCCGGCGAACGGCTCGTCGAGCAGCATCACCGGCGCCTGCTGGGCCAGCGCGCGGGCGATGAACACGCGCTGGCGCTGGCCGCCCGACAGGGCGCCGATCTGACGCCCGGCGAACGGCGTCATCCCGACCCGCTCGAGGCAGGCGTCGACGATCTCGCGATCGGCGCGCGGGACGCGCCGGAACCAGCCGGCGGCCCGGTAGCGGCCCATCTCGACGACCTCGCGCACGGAGATCGGGAAGTCCCAGTCGACGGCGTCGCGCTGGGGGACGTAGGCGACGCGGTCCAGCGCGGCGCGGGCGGGGCGGCCCTCGATCAGCGACTGGCCGGCGTCGGAGGGCACGAGGCCCAGGGCGGCGCGCAGCAGCGTCGACTTGCCGGCGCCGTTGGGCCCCACGATCGCCGACAGCGCGCCGGCGGGAAAGCGCGCGTCGACGTCCCACAGGACCGGGCGCGCGCCGTAGGAGACGGTCAGCCGCCGCACCTCCAGGGCGGGTGCGCGTCCCCCGCCGGCCGGCGCCCGTCCGTCGCTGTCGCTCATCGCAGCCCCCTGGCGATCGTGTCGATGTTGGCCTGCACCATCCCGACGTAGGTGCCCTCGGGCGTGCCGGCGTCGCCGGCCGCGTCCGAGAACAGCTCGCCGCCGATCTCGACCTCGTGGCCCTGCTCGCGCGCGGCCGCGATCACGGCCTCGATCGTCTGGCGCGGCACGCTGGACTCGACGAAGACGGCGGGCACCTCGCGCTCGGCGATGAGCGAGGCGATGCGGTCCACGTCGGCGGTCGTCGCCTCGGCGGCCGTGGAGATGCCCTGGATCGCGTGGACGTCGAGCCCGAAGGCGCGCCCGAAGTACTCGAAGGCGTCGTGCGAGGTCACGAGCACGCGCTGGCGCTCGGGGACCTGCGCGAGCGTCTCGCGGCCCCGCTCCTCGAGGTCGCGCATCTCGGCCAGCAGCTTGTCGGCGTTGCGCTGGTAGGTGGCGCCGCCCTCGGGGTCGAGCTCGGTCAGCTCGGCGCGGATCGCCTCGACGGCGTGCGCCCACAGCGACGGGTCGAACCACACGTGCGGATCGTGCTCCTCCTCGGGCGCGGCGCCCGACGGCGGGTCGAGCAGCTCGTCCTCGGGGATCGCCTCGGAGACCGCGACGGTCGGCACCCGCTCGGACATCTCGGCGAGCACCTCGGCCATCTTGCCCTCGAGGAACAGGCCGCCGTAGAAGACCGCGTCGGCCTCGCGCAACGTGCGCACGTCGCCCGCGCTGGCCTTGTAGAGGTGCGGGTCGACGCCGGGCCCCATCAGGCCGGTGACGGCGACGCGGTCGCCGCCGATGCGCTTGACGGTGTCGGTGATGAAGTTCGTGGTCGTGGCGACCCGCAGGACGGCGTCCTCGCTGCCGGCGTCGACGCGCTGGTCGTCGGTGGCGGCGCCGCAGCCGGCCAGCGCCAGCGCGCCGGCGAGCGCGAGGGGCGCGAACAGGTTCCTGAGCCGCATGGGACGGTGTTATAGCAGGTCACGAGGTATTTTCAGCCGTGACTAAACTCCTGGCCGCCGACCATCCGAGTACGCTTCCGGGCGATGGCCCTGCGCATGCGCCAGAGCCTCGCCGATCTCGAGCGAGCGTTCGTCGAGGAGTCCGAGGAGGACCGCCAGCGCCGCGACGCGCTGCGTCAGCAGGCGATCGAGCGATCGCGTCAACGCACCCTGCAACGGCGGCATCGGCACGGGTCGGTGCGGTTCGTCGTGCTGGTCCTCGTGCTCGTCGCGACGGCCGTCGCGGTCACGATCGCGATGTTCCGGATCCTCTACCTCGTCATGGGCTGAGCCCGGGGCGCCCCGCAGCGCCCCGGAGCCGAGCGGGTTGGCGCGTCAGCGCTCGCCGAGGCGACGCAGCTCGGAGTCGACCTCGTCCCGGAGGCTGCGGCCGCCGGACTCACGGTCGGAGCCGTTCATCCGCGACTGGACGGCAGCGCCCACACCGCCCCGTTCCTCCTGGATCTCGAGATAGACCTCCCGCCGGAACACCGGGATGTCTCGGGGAGCCTGGATGCCGATTCGCACCTTCTCCCCCATGATCGAGAGCACGGACACCTCGATGTCGTCACCGATCATGATGCTCTGGTTGGACTTGCGTGTCAGGACCAGCATGGTGTGGCACCTCCCTGCCTAGGGCGCACGGTTGGACTGGCGTTCCCGCCATCGGAGGGCACGAAACATGCGGCTTGCCCGGCTCTTTCGCTAGGGTCCCCGCCACTCATGGCACGCCGCTCATTGCGTCCCCACCTCAACCAGATTCGCACATGGGTGCGACAGGGTCGCACGGACGCCTGGATCGCGCATCAGCT
>DATMSA010000003.1:0-12077 GCA_035565675.1 Capillimicrobium sp.
GGTCGAGACGTTCGGCACCGAGAAGATCCCCCCGGCCCGGATCGCCCAGCTCGTCGACGAGCACTTCGACCTGCGCCCCGGCGCCTTCCGCGAAGCGCTCGACCTGCACCGCCCCATCTACCAGCAGACCGCCGCCTACGGCCACTTCGGCCGCGACCAGCACGACTTCACCTGGGAGCGCACCGACAAGGCCGCCGCCCTCGCCGACGCGGCGGGGCTCAGCGAGCCGGCGATCGCGTAGCGCGCGGCCGGCGCGACGCGGCACGGATCAGCCGGCCACCGGGGCCAGCTCGTCCGACAGCCGCGTCGCGTCGACCGTGTTGCGCAGCAGCATCGCGATCGTCATCGGCCCCACGCCGCCGGGAACCGGCGTGATGCGCGAGGCGATCGGCGCGACCGCGTCGAAGTCGACGTCGCCCACGATCCCGTTCGGCGTGCGGTGGATGCCGACGTCGATGACGGTCGCTCCAGGCTTGACGTCGTCGCGGCCGATCAGCCCGGGCACGCCGGTGGCGACGACGAGGATGTCGGCGCGCAGCGTCTCGGAGCGCAGATCGACGGTCTCCTTGTGGCAGCTCGTGACCGTCGCGTCGCGCTCGAGCAGCATCTGCGCCATCGGCCGGCCGACGAGCGCCGATCGCCCGACGACGACGGCGTCGGAGCCGGCGATCGGGACGTCGTAGGCGTCGAGCATCGCCATGACCCCGGCGGGGGTGCACGGCCGCAGCCCGGGCTCGCCGAGCGCGAGCCGTCCGGCGCTCGGGATCGTGAGGCCGTCCACGTCCTTGGCCGGCGGGATCAGCGCCAGGATCGGCTTGGGGTCCAGGTGCGCGGGCAGCGGGAGCTGCAGGAGGATGCCGGTGACGTCGGGATCGGCGGCCAGCCCGGCGACGACCTCGGCCAGCTCCTTCTGGCCGACGTCGCCGGGCAGGTGGTGGTGGAGGTCGCGCATGCCCGCCTCGACGCACGCCTTGCGCTTGCGCGCGACGTAGATCGCCGAGGCGGGGTCCTCGCCGACGAGCACGGTCGCCAGGCCGGGCGGGGTCTCCATCCCCGCCACGTCCCGGGCGACCGCCTCGTGGATCTCCGCCGCGAGCGCGCGGCCGTCGATCAGCTCGGGCATCGACGTCCTACGCGTGGGCGGCGCGCCAGCCGCCGGGCGCGTACTCCTTGCGGACGGTCTCGACGTAGGGCACCGGGCTGACGATCGCGCGGATCTCGGTCTGCTCGTGGCGCTCGACGGTCGGCTTGCTCGTGCCGCCGTTCTCCTCGCCCCAGTGGAACGTGACCTCGATGCCCGGGTCGGCGTACTCGGTGTCGATGACGGCCAGCGTCAGCCACTTGCCCTCGTTGGCCGTGTAGGAGATCCAGGTCGAGACGCCGATCGTCTTGCCGTCGTGCGAGACGCGGTCGAACGGGTGCATCGAGTAGACGGCGCTCGGCCAGTCCATGTACTTGGCGCGACCGTCCTTGCGCATCTGCGAGCCGAGCGCGCGCGTGACGTCCTCGTCGTTCAGCGCGAGCGTCACCTTCGTGCGGTGCCCGCCCTCCTCGGCCTTCTTCTCGAGCGCCTCGCGGCCGATGAAGTCGTGGTCGAACTTCACGAGGTGGCCGTAGGTGAGGTCCCACGGCGTGAAGTAGTAGTCCTCGATGTTCGACGAGACGAAGCTGCCGCCCACCGACGCGTTGCCCTCGTAGCCGTCGGCCGGCAGCCACTCGCGGTAGCCCTTCAGCTCGTCGCCCGTGTAGATCGCGGGCAGCGGCGACGGGATCCAGCCGGACTCGACCGCGTTGGACGAGTAGGCGCGCCCGCCGACGAGCTTCATGCCGAACTCCTCGCCGGCGCTGACGAAGGCCTCGTAGACGGCCTCGTAGTCCTCCCACGGGCCGTAGACCTCCCAGCCCGACTGGCCGGCCATGCCGTGGCGCAGCGCGAAGACGTCCTTGCCGGCGATCTTCTCGACCGAGACCGCGAAGAACTTCAGGTCCTCGGGCTTGTGGCCCAGCGCCTTCTCGATGACCTGCATCGCGTTGGGGCCCTGGATCTGGAAGCGGTAGTGCTTGCGGCGGCCGTCGGTGCGCAGCGCGCTGCGCTGGTCGAGCTCGACCTCGACGTCGTAGCCGCCGGTCTCGGCGTGGTAGGTGACCCAGTTGAGGACCGGCGCGCGACCGACGAGGTCGAAGGTGTCGGGCGTGCGCGCGAACTGGATGACGTCGCCGATGACGTAGCCGTCCGGGGTGCACGGCACGAACTGCTTGGCGCGACCGGGCGCGTAGTTCGGCGTGTTGATGCCCAGGTACGAGAGGAGCTTCAGCGCGTCGGGACCACGGACCTCGAGCTCGGCCATGTGGTAGCTCTGGTTGAAGAGCACGCAGGTCTCCTGCCAGGCGCGCTGCTCGTCGCGCCAGTTGGAGTACTCCGGCGGCACGCCCGGATACACGTTCGGGCCGGCCTGCGCGTTGCGCAGCATGTCGACGACGTTGCCGGCGGCGTTCAGCCGCTCTTCGAGATTCGCGTAGGCCATTCCGCTGCTCTCCTCCTGGTGGAACCGCTGCGTCACTTACTTGCTTGGCGTATAGTAAGTGATCGTGCCGAGCGGCGCCACCCCCACTCCCCTTCGGCGCCGCACCCAGCAGGAGCGCCGGGCCGAGACCGAGCGACGACTGCTCGACGCCGCCGCCGCGCTCCTCGCGCAGGGCGGCGCCTCGGCGGTCACGCTGGCCGAGATCGGCCGGGTCGCCGGCTACAGCCGCGGGATCGTCACCCACCAGTTCGGCTCCCGGCTGGGGCTGCTGGCCGCGTTCGCCGAGGTGGCGCAGGAGCGCGTCGAGCCGCGGCCCGAGGATCCGCCCGGCGTCGCGCGGCTGCTCGCCCTCGCGCGCGCGTACGTGGACCTGGTGGCCTCGGGCGACGAGTACTCGCGCGGGTTCCTGCTGCTGTGGGCGGAGTCGATGCGCGCCGCGCCCGAGATCCGCGAGATCTTCGCCGCGCGCGACCGGCGGCTCGTCGACGAGATCGTCGCCGACCTGCTGGCCGGGCAGGCGGCCGGCGAGGTGCGCGCCGACCTCGACGTCGATGCCACGACCACCGTGCTCGTCGGTCAGCTCCGCGGCGTCGCGCTGCAGCTCATCCTCGGCGAGGACGCGCCGCCGGCCGACGCGGTGAAGGCCGCGCTGGTCGAGAGCATCCGGCGCAGCCTGGCCTGACCTACGCGGCGGTCGGGTCGCCGGCGGCGGCCGACGCCTCGAGCTCGTGCGCGAGCGTCTTGGCGTCGTAGGGGCCGACGTGACGGCGGCCGGCGACGAAGAACGTCGGCGTGCCGGTCGCGCCGCTGGCCTCGGCGCTGGCGACGTCCTCGCGGATGTGCGCGGCGAGCGACTCGTCGGTCAGGTCGCGGGCGAACTGCTCGACGTCGAGCCCCAGCTCGCCCGCGTAGCCGAGGACGTCCTCGACCTCGAGCTCGCCCTGGTGCTCGAACAGCAGGTCGTGCATGTCCCAGAAGCGGCCCTGCGCGCCGGCGGCCTCGGCGGCGGCCGCGGCCAGCTCGGCGTGCGGGTGGACGTCGGTGAGCGGAAGGTGGCGGAAGACGTAGCGCAGGTCGTCGCCGAAGCGGGCGCGCAGGTCGCGCACGACGCCGGTGGCGCGGCCGCAGAACGGGCACTCGAAGTCGCCGTACTCGACGAGCGTCAGCCGCGCGTCGGGCCGCCCGCGGATGTGGTCGCGGGTCGGGTCGACCGGCATGTCGAGCACGAGCGGAAGGCTTGCCGTCCACTCGCCGCGCAGGATGCCGGCGAGGCGGAAGATGAGCGCGCCGAGCAGCGTGGCGAGCAGGGCCGCGACCAGGACGCCGACGGTCGCCTCGGCCTGCAGCTCCGGGTCGGGCAGCGCCAGGTGGACGATCAGCAGGGAGACGGTGAAGCCGATGCCCGACAGCGCGGCGCCGCCGAGCGCCTGGCCGGGCCCGACGCCGCGGGGCAGCTCCCCCAGGCCGAGCCGGCGGCCGATGAGGACGCCGCCGCCGATGCCGACGGTCTTGCCGACCACGAGGCCGAGCACGACGCCCCACATGATCGGCGAGGCGAGCGCGTCGCCCAGGACGCCGCCGCGCAGGTCGACGCCCGCGTTGGCGAGCGCGAACACGGGCACGACGACGTAGCTGGCCCACGGGTGCAGCATCGTCTGGAGGCGCTCGTTCACCGAGACCGCCCGTTGCACGCCGCGCGCGGCGGCGGATCCCACCTCCGGCAGCGGCGATTGGCGGAAGGCCCGGAACGCGATCGAGGCGCGCTCCACGTCCTCGCGCCGCGGCGGGCGGGCGGCGATCAGCAGGCCGGCGAGCATGCCGGCGATCGAGGGGTGCAGGCCGGACTCGAACGTGGCGATCCACAGGACGATCCCGACGATCCCGTAGGCCCAGGCGCGCCACTGGTCGAAGCGGCTGAGCAGTGCGAGCGCGACGAGGCAGACGGCCACGATCGCGAGCGCCACCGGGTCGAGCGCCTCGGAGTAGACGATCCCGATGATGCTGACCGCGACGATGTCGTCGAACACGGTCAGCGTCAGGAGGAAGACCCGCAGCTGCGTGGACATCGCCGGCCCGACGATCGCCAGCGCGCCGAGCAGGAACGCGGTGTCGGTGCCGATCACCGCGCCCCAGGCGTGCCGCGCGTCGCCGGTCGGGTTGACCGCCAGGTAGAGCAGCGCCGGGAGCACGATCCCGGCGAGGGCGGCGGCCGCGGGCAGGACCACGCGCCGGCGGTTCGTCAACTCCCCCACCGACAGCTCGTGGCGGACCTCGAGCCCGATGACGAAGAAGAACAGCGCCATCAGCCCGTCGTTGACCCAGTGGCGCAGGTCCATCGACAGCTCGTCGCTGCCGATCCCGATGACCGCCGTGGTCTCCCACAGCGACTCGTACTCGTCCGACCACGGCGAGTTCGCCCAGACGAGCGCGACGACCGCCGCCGCCAGCAGCAGCCCGGCGCTGCCGGCCTCGGTCTTCAGGAACCCGCGCAGGGGCCCGCGGAGCTGAGCGGCGAGCAGCCGCCGCTTCGCGCGCGTCTGGGTGAGCAGCCCGGGTGGACTCAGCGTCATCGGACGGGTGCGGGGAGGATCGGGCTGGTCACGGGGCGGCGCGAGGCGTCGATGCCCCGGATGGTGTCATGCGGGTGGGCGCCCGGAAGGCGCCTGGAGGTGCGCGGGATGGCTAGGACACCGGCGTGGGCGTGATCGCGCCCTCCTCGACGCGCGGCACCTCGACCTCCTCGTCGGCCTCGCGCAGCTTCGGCGCCTTGGGCTGCCAGGCGCGGAGCGTCTGAACGACCTCGCGATAGAAGTCGAAGGCCTGGACGCGCGTGTCGTGGACGAACGAGCCGCGCCCCTTGCCCCGCTTCTGCCCCAGCGGCCGAGTCAACGTGACCGTGAAGGCGCGCGGCTCGCGCTTCGGGTCGGACGCCGACAGCAGGCGCTGCGGATACTCGCGGGCGTCGCGCAGCAGCTCGGACGTGGTCTCGCGGACCCCGGCGAAGCGGACCTCGATCCGGAGATCGTCGGGCACGTCCTTCATCTGCCGCAACAGCCAGTTGATCCGCGAGCTCGGCCGGCCCTCGCCGGGCGCGGCGAGCGTAACGTCGGTCCGGCGGACGAGGTCCAGCACCTGCCGCGTCTGGGCGACGCCGAGCGCCGCGGTGTGCACCTGCCGCGCCCGGAGATCGGCAGTGATGGTCATCGGCGCGACCGTGTCAGGGACCTTCAGCGAGGTCGTGAGGACGCCGGCGTCGGCGAGCTCCTTCACGAGAAGCTCCACACGCTGGTCGTGGGTCTGCTTGCGCGGTCGCACGGTCTCGACCTCGCGACCGAGATCCTGCGACAGACCGAGCGCCAGGTACTGGCTGAACTGGACCCAGTTCTCGGCGACGGCACGGACCTCCTTGTCGGAGGCGCGGAGTGTGCCCTGCCGAGCGCCGTCGCGCACCTTCACCCAGCTCGGGCCCATGTCCTCGAACCCGCTCGCGCCCGATGCGTCGTGATCGAGGTAGGCGATCAGCTCGCCGAGGATCCACGCCTGATCGGGATCGGACACGCCGCGATACCGGTGCTGGACGACCGCCTCGGTGATCACCCGCCACCACGAGAAGTGCCACAGGCTCACGCGCTTGAGCTTGCGTCCGTCAACGGAGACGGGCGAGTGGTCGACCCCGCGCGTGAGCTGGTTGGAGATCGTGACGACGGCATCGAAGCCATGCTCGCGGGCGCGGTCGAGGTAGCGCGTCACCTGTTCGGACTCGAGCGACGCGGAGCCGGTCTTCACCTCGACGAGGCACGACCACCGGGTCTTACCTCGCTCGACGACGATCGCGCCGTCAGGGATGGAGACCTTGCCGTCGGCGTCCTTGAGCCGGACCTCGGCATAGGTCGAGATCCGCCCCTTCGGCGCGCCGACGTCCTTCAGCAGCGCGTGCCCGAACTCCGGCACCGCCCGCATCACCGCGAGGAGCGATGACGTGGCGCGCTTCTCCTGCTCTTCCTGCCCGCGAATCCCGACCGTCGGGATCAGGCGCGCAGGCGGCCATTCCTGGCCTTCGGCCTCCACTCCCATGCCGGGGGAACGTACCGATCGCTCCGGCGAATTGCGCTATTCGGTCCGCTGACCGACGACGCGTGTCCGACGGTCCGCCTACTCGACGCCGGTCTGGATCTTGCGTGGCTCGCCCTCGGGACCGAGCCGTTCAGGTCGCTCGCCAAGCGACTCGAGCGCCTCGCGTGCGACGGGATCGCGAGGGACGGTGCGAGCCGCCTTCTCACCGCGTGCGATCGCAGCTCCGAGCGCACCACCGGGACGGCGGCGGGCGGCGATCTCGCGGTACGAGCGCTTGGCCATGTCCCTGAGGCTACCTGCGGTCGCGGAGCACGTCGATCTCTGCCCAGAAGCGTGCACTCAGCTCGTCGTACGTCGGGTCGTCGATCTCTCCCTCAGCGGACAGTGAGCCGAACAGGCGCAAGAACGCATCGAGGATCTCCGGCATCGGCGCGCCTTCGTGGGCCGCGCGTTGCCGCACACGAACGAGGTCGAGCGCGTCTCCGGCCGCGGCACGCAGCGCCAGTGCTTGAGCTAAGCGGTCGTTTGCGTTCCAGAAGACTGCCTGTGCCAGCCGGTCCAGCATGAGGTCAGCGACCGACCAGATGGTCACGACATCCCCGGTGGGAGCCTCGATGTCGTCCGTGACCGAAAGCGGCGGCAAGTCTGACGCCGGCACCTGGACAGCAATCCTCAGTCGCTCGTTGGCCCAGATGTGCTGCGATCCTCTGCGGCTGAAGCCCAGCGCCTGAAGAACGGGGTCGAGTCGATCCGCATTTGGCGTGACCAGGTCGATGTCCAACGTGGCAAAGTCGCGAGCAGTCGCCAGAACCACCGCGGCACCTCCAGTGACCACGACCGAGTCGATGCCCTCCCGCCGCAGGCGCGCGACGATGAAGCCGGAGGCATGCGCGATTCGATCGGCAGCCGACCCGGCCCTTGACAGCGTGGCTTTCAACTCGTGCTCGTCCGCGCCCCACATGGCGTGATCTTTGCGTAACAGCGGGCAAACGGCCAGGCGCGCAACCGCCCGGGCACCGGACGCGCTACAGACCGCATCTGCGCATCAGTAGTGAAGGCGTTCTCCTGGTTCGGCGACATCAATCTCGATTCAGAGATACTCCGACAATGGCCGTCGATCCGACGCACGACGCGGACGGACTGCTCGAGCGCACGCCGTACCTCGTGGGAGATGGCGCGGCAGCCCGAGACCGATTCGCTGTCGTGCGCGAACGATCGGAGCGAACGCGTGCCCGGGCTGAGGCCGCCGCCGGCTCGATCGCCGCGCAGGCGGCAGGGGTCCTTCCTCAGTTCGAGATTGCTCTGCGGACCGACCTTGTGGTGGAGAGCAATCGCATGGAAGGCATCGATTCTTCGCCGACTGAGCTGCGCGATCTTGTGCGCGTACGTCGCGAGCTCCTGGACATGGAGGTCGGTGGCTTCGTCGAACACGTCCGCAACGATCAGCGTCTCCTAGAGAGCCTCGGTCTCTACCGGGCTTACCGGGTCGCCGACGAGTGGGCCAAGGCTCACGCAAGACCGCGTGAGTTCGAGTTGCGAGCCCTTCACCGACTCGTGATGCCGTCCCACCCCACCGGAGGCAAGTACAAGACGGCCCCCAACGAGATTGGCGGCGCTGCTCATGTCCCGGTGTCCCCCTGGGACTCCGCCGAGGCGATGCGGCAGCTCGCGCAGTGGTTCGAAGCCGGCACGGGGGACGCTGCGCTGGATGCAACCATCGTCCACGCCTGGCTTACACATATTCACCCGTTTGATGACGGCAACGGACGGATGGCGCGGTTGCTGGCAAACCTCGCACTCGTCCAAGCGCATTACCCGCCATTGCTTCTGCGCAGCACCGCTGACCGCGGGCCATATCTCGACGCACTTGCGGCGTCCGATGAAGGGGACATCCTGCCGCTGTATGACCTGTTCGTCAGTTCGCTCCGGCGTGCCGTTCGGGTCATGGAGCGCCCGGGCTACGTCGAATCGAAGATCCGCAGCGAACTTCTCGCGACCACTTCGCAGCGGTACGACATCTGGAAGGCTCAAGCAAGAACTCTGTTTACGTGCCTCGACCAGAAGACCCGATCGCTCAACTGGTCCGTGCGGCTCATGGGCTATCCCTCCATCGAAGACTTCGATTGCCTCGAATGTCGCGACCCTGATGGCAACGCATGGTTTGTGAAGTTCCGGAACAGAGGCGTCGACGAATGGCTGCTCTGGTTCGGCTACCGCAGCGACGAGATGCTTGATCTGATCGGCGGCGGCACCAACTGGCCATCCATCTTCTTCTCACGACGTTCAACCGACCCGCGCGCTGTTCATCCGTTCAAACCTGAGATGGAGGCCGGTGAACACGGGCGCCCAGCCGAAATCTCCCTGTCGCCCGGTGCACCAGCTCCGGTTATTCTCCGACGCGAGTACGACGTGACCCGGCTGCGCGTCGATGAGGCAGCCAGTGTGATCGTGCGCTCGCTGTGCCGATAGGCGCCGCGAACGAGTTCGTGGTGGGCGCCGACACGCCGGAATGACCCTGTCCGCTAGCGCAACTGGCCCTGGCCGGCCGATTGCTCCGACTGGGTCGGCACGGCACCGGCTACATGCGATGCGAGGGGACGCGCAGCGCGACGAACGTAAACAGTGGGCCGGGCAGGACTCGAACCTGCGTCGAACGGATTATGAGTCCGCTGCTCTGACCAACTGAGCTACCGGCCCGCGGTCGCCCAGCGTACTCGGGCTACTTGCGCTTGAGGGCGCGGTTGACCGTGCGGGCGTAGACCTGCTGGCCTGCTTCGGTCGGGTGGGCGCCGTCGGCCAGCAGGGACGGGTCGGCGGAGGCCTCGTACCAGTCGGCGAGGCGGGCCTCGGGCCAGTCCTTCAGCGCGTCCTGGAGCACCTGGTTGGACTGGGCCTCCCAGTTGCGCGGGACGCGCACGTTGACGAGCACGACGCGCTTCAGCCCGCGCAGGACCGCGTGCAGGCGGTCGATGTCGGCCTGGGTCAGCGGGCCGTTCTCGCCGATCTGGACGATGACCTCGTCGGGCAGGGCGCCGTCGAGCGCGTAGCCCTCGACGCGCTCGATCACGTCGACGGCCTGGCGCCCGACGGCGGCGTCGATGCGCGCGTTCGGCCCGAGCTTCTCCTGCAGCGCGGGCTCGGCGCCCAGCATCACCGAGGCGCCCACGGCCAGCGGCCCCTCGGGCTCCGCCGCCGCGTCGTCCGCGCCCTCCGACGCGACCGCCGCGGCCGGCGGCGCCTTCGCCGCCGCGGTCGCCACCGGCTTGCCCTCCCCCGTCAGCGGGTCCTCGGTGGCGGAGCGCGCGAACGGGAACGCGAGCAGCGCCAGCAGGACGACGCTCACCCCGCCGACGAGCGCCAGCCGGCGGCGCGGCGACACGCGGTCGAGGTGGCGCCGGATCCACGGCCACGCCAGCCCGCGGCGCACCGGCATCTCCACGAACCGGTACGACAGCGCCGCCAACGCCACCGTCAGCGCGATCTGCCCCAGCGCGATCAGGGTCGGGTCGGCGCGGATGTCGAGCTCCGGCCGCGACAGCGCCATCACCGGCCAGTGGAACAGGTAGATCCCGTACGACCGCTGGCCGATCCAGCGCAGCGGCATCCAGCCGAACGCCTTGCCGATCCGCGACGCCGGATGCACCAGCGCGGCGATGACGGCGACCGACCCGAGCGCGACGAGCCCCAGCCCGCCCTGGTAGACGAACCGGTCGTAGTCCTGCCAGGCGAACATCGCCCACGCCAGCACGGCCAGCCCGACCAGCCCGATCCCGTCCAGGACCCATGCCGCCCCCCGGCCGGTGCGACCGGTCAGCCGCCCCGGCGGCCACGCGAACGCCAGCAGCGCGCCGAACAGGAGCTGCGCCGCCCGCGTGTCGGTGCCGTAGTACACGCGCGACGGGTCGACCCGCGGGTCGTACAGAACGGCCATCAGCACCAGCGACACGACGGCGATCCCCACCGTCACCAGCACCGCGCCCCGCTTCCCGCCCAGCCGCGTCAGCGCGAACGTCAGGATCAGCGGCCACAGCAGGTAGAACTGCTCCTCGACCGCCAGCGACCACAGGTGCTGGAACAGCGACGGCCGGCCGAACGCCTCGAAGTACGAGCGGTCGGCCAGGATCTGCTGCCAGTTGTTGACGTAGAAGGCGGACGCGATCGCGTCGCCGCGCGCCTGCCCCAGCGACGACGGGATGAAGATCGCCACGCCGAGCAGCGACAGGCCGATGACCAGGAACGCGGCCGGCAGCAGACGCCGCGCGCGCCCCAGCCAGAAGCGCTTGAGGTCGATCCGCCCGGCCCGCGCGAACTCGACGAGCAGCAGCGACGTGATCAGGTAGCCGCTGAGCGCGAAGAAGACGTCGACGCCGAGGAACCCGCCCGGCAGCCACGCCGCGCCCGCGTGGTAGACGACGACCCCGGCGACCGCGAACGCGCGCAGCCCGTCGAGCCCGGGCATGTACGGCAGCCGCGGACGGCCGCTCAGGCCTGCGGTCACGCCGATCATGTGGTCCTGCGTCCGCCCACCGTGGCTCAGTGTCGCGCGCCGTGAGGACGGGTGGGGCGCTCGTTCAGCTCGCGACCTTCGCGACGGCCCGCTCGAGCTCGCCGACGGACACCGCGCCCTCGAAGCGGTCGCTGATCTTCCCGTTGCGGTCGATCACGAAGATCCACGGCTCGGTCGGCAGCCGCCACTCGATGACCGGGTCGGTGAAGCCGTTGTCGACCTTGTTGTCGCGGTAGATCTCCTGCTGGATGAACGCGACCTCGTCGGGATAGTCGGACTGCACCTGCATCGCGACGTCGACGACCGGGCCGCAGACCCGGCTGGCGCAGAGCTGCGGCGTCGCGAACACGAGCACGACCGGCTTCTTGCCGAGCACGTCGGCGAAGTCGTCCCGCAGCATCGGCTCGGCCGGCGGCACGCGCGTGGAGATCTTGCGGGCGTCGCCGCCGACGGACGTGATCGTCGGCGTGTGCACCTCGATCGCGTCGTCGCCGACGTCGGGCGGCAGCCCCTTCTGGCCCTTGCGCGGGATCGTCAGCTCGAACCCGGTGGTCGCGACCAGCCGGCCGTCGAGCCGTGCCACCCCGGTGATCACGCGCTTGCCGGGCTCGTCGATCGGCACGGTCGCCACGTAGATCGACCCCGACGCCTCCGGGTCCTGCGCGGTGTTGCGCGACTCGAACTGCGGCTTGACCTTCAGCGACTCGCTGCGCGCCAGGTACGGCCCGCGGACGTTGCCGCCGTCGTGGTCGGTCGTGTAGAGCGCGACCTCGGCGCCGCTCAGCAGCTTGTTCGCGCGGTCGCGCAGCGCGAACGCGACCCGGTTCTCGCCGACGCCCAGCGAGGCGACCGTCGTCGGCGCGAGCGTCGGGCCCTTCGGGAGCCCGGCCCGCAGCGTCTCCAGCGTCTTGCCCTTGGCCTTCGGGAAGTCCTCGGCGCGCGCGGCCGGCTCGGCCTGCGGCGGCGGCGTG
>DATMSA010000004.1:0-2828 GCA_035565675.1 Capillimicrobium sp.
CCTGGAATGGGTCGATTGGTACAACCACGAACGACTGCACTCCGCCTGCGGCGGAGTCCCTCCCGCGCAGTACGAGACCGATCTTGCTCTCCACCTAGAAACTCAATAACGACCGCCTCCAACCAACCCGGGGCGATTCACAGAGCCCGAGGCGTGGGCCATCGCACGATCCCGCCGCGCACCCCCAAGCGCAACGGCAAAGTCGAGCGCTACCAGCAGACCCTCGCCCGCGAATGGGCCTACGGACAGCGCGACCGCAACTCCGACGCCCGCGCCCTGGCGCTGCCGGCCTGGCTGAAGCACTACAACTCAGCCAGGCCCCACAGCGAGATCGGCGACCGCCCGCCCCTCACCCGACTCGTTCGGAACGAGTCGAGGCAGAACAGCTAGAGGGTGAGCTGCTGGTAGGCCAGCGACTGGAACGACAGCCGGTGCAGCGGCGACACGCCGAGCCGCCGGATCGCCTCGCGGTGCTCGGGCGTCGAGTAGCCGACGTGGTCGGCGAAGCCCCAGCCGGGGTGGCGCTCCTCGGCGCGGCGCATGAAGCGGTCGCGCGAGACCTTCGCCACGATCGAGGCGGCGGCGATCGCAGCGCTGGTGGCGTCCCCGTCGACGATCGCGCGCGTGTCCCACTCGAAGTCCTTGCCCAGCGAGAACCCGTCGCTGAGGCAGATGCAGCCCGGGACGGCCACGCCGCGCAGCGCGTCGCGCAGGGCGGCGAGGTTCGTGCGGTGCAGCCCGCGGCGGTCGATGCCGCGCGCGCAGCGCGAGACGACGTGCACGCGCGTGGCGATCCGCAGCACGCGCGGGTACAGCTCCTCGCGGGCCTCCGGCGTGTGCTGCTTGGAGTCGTTGAGCGCCGACAGCGCGCGCACGTCGGACGGGCGCAGGCGCTCGAGGTCGAACAGGACCCCGGCGGCGACCAGCGGGCCGGCCAGGCACCCGCGGCCGGCCTCGTCGGCGCCCGCCACCCAGCGGACCCCGAGACGGCGGTCGTGCTGGAAGAGGCGGCGCCCGCGCTTGGCCGGACGGCGGCTAGAGGAGCCCGATCCGGTCTGGCGGCCAGTACGTGGCGAAGGCACCACCGATGATCCAGTCTCGGGGGACGGGACCCCAGAAGCGGCTGTCGTCGGACTCGCCACGGTTGTCGCCCATCATGAACCAGTGGTCGGCGGGAACGGTGATCTCGTCCATGAACGTGCAGGCTCCGCCGATCCCGCACTCGCGGATGAACGGCTCGTCCTGCAGCTCGCCGTTGAGGATGACATGACCGTTCTCGATCGCGATCCGGTCGCCCGGGCCCGCGACGATGCGCTTGATGTAGTTGGTGTCCAGCCGCTGGCGCGTCGGGCGATCGCACGGGCGGCCCGTGCCGCGTCCGGCGTCCGGGTTGCCGCAGGTGTCGCTGTCGGCGCCCCGCGGCGGGTGGAAGACGACGATGTCACCGATCGACGGGTCGCCGAAGCGATTGCCGATCCGGTTGACCAGCACACGCTGGCCGATCTCGAGCGTCGGCACCATCGACGGCGAGGGGATGCGGTAGGGCTTGACCAGGAAGGCCTGGATGCCGAGGGCCAGCCCCAGCGCGACCGCGATGATGATGGCGAGCTCGAGGAACCACGCGCCCGTCCAGGGCTCGTGCTTCTTCTTGGTCTTCACGCCTTCTCGTCGGCCTCAGCGGCCTCAGAGGGCTCCTCGTCGGGAGCCTCGGCGGCGTCGGCCGCACCTGCGGCGTCCGCCGGAGCCTCGGCCTCGGCCTCGGCGGGAGCCTCGGCGTCGGTCTCGGCAGGCTCGGTGGGGACCTCGGCCGGCGCCTCCGCCGCGGCGTCCTGCGTCTCGGCGGCCTCGGCCTCCGCGGTCTCGGTGGCCTCCGCGGCCTCCGCCTCGGCGGCGGCGGCCTGCGCCTCGGCGGCCTCGGCCTCGGCGGCGGGGTCGTGAAGCAGACCCGGCGCCACGGCCTGCTCGGGGCCGGCGTAGCGGCGCTCGCGCACGCGGGCGCGCTTGCCGACGCGATCGCGCAGGTAGTAGAGCTTGGCGCGCCGCACGTCGCCGCGGGCGGCGACGTCGATCTTCTCGATCTTCGGCGAGTGGACGGGGAACGTGCGCTCCACGCCGACGCCGAAGGACTGCTTGCGGACGGTGAAGGTCTCGCGCACGCCGTGACCCTGGCGCTTGATGACGACGCCCTCGAACACCTGGGTGCGTCGGCGCGAGCCCTCGATCACCTGGAAGTGGACGCGGACGCGGTCGCCGGCCTGGAAGGCGGGGACCCGGCGCAGCTGAGCGCGCTCGAGGGTTTCGATGACGGAAGACATGAGAGGGATCGGCGGGGCCGTGGTCGTTGGCATGGGTCGGCCCGGCGCGGAGCGATCATGGTAGCGGAGCGCCCGCCCAGTGATCCGCGTGCGCGCTCAGCCGGCGCCGCGCTCCCGGCTGCGCTCCCGGCGCCACTGGCGCACCCGGGCGTGGTCGCCCGACAGCAGCACGTCGGGCACCGCGTGGCCGCGCCACACCGCCGGGCGGGTGTAGTGCGGGTACTCCGGGTTGCCGCCCAGCTCCTGCGAGAACGACTCCTCGGCCGCCGAGTCCTCGTGGCCCAGCGCGCCGGGCAGCTTGCGCAGGACCGCGTCGCAGACGACCATCGCCGCCAGCTCGCCGCCGCTGAGCACGTAGCGTCCGATGCTCAGCGTGTCGCTCGCGAGGTACTGGATGATCCGCTCGTCGAAGCCCTCGTAGCGCCCGCACAGCAACGTGATCGCGGGCTCGGCGGCCAGCTCGTTCACGTAGGCGTCGTCGAGCACGCGCCCGCCGGGGGTGAGCGCGATGAC
>DATMSA010000005.1:0-6254 GCA_035565675.1 Capillimicrobium sp.
TACGCCGACCATCCCGAGCTGCTGCCGCCCGGCGACGGGACGCTCGCCCAGCGCGTGACCGACTGGATCGCGGGCATGACCGACCGCTACTGCCTGCGGGCGTTCCGCGACCTCGCGGTGCCGCGCGCGTTCGCGTCCTGACCGGCCCGGGCTGCGGGTTCGGCCCGCTGCGGCCGATTACCCGGGAACCATGGTCGACCGCATCGTCAACGCGCTTCCCCGCCTGAGGGGCCTCTCCGAGCAGGAGTGGCTGCCGCGCCACACGGCGATCGTCACGATCCTGTGGCTGCAGGTCCCGGCGATCGTCGCCTACTCGGTCATCCAGGGCTACAGCGTCCTGCACACGCTCGGCGACGCGGTCCCGGTGGCGCTGTTCGCGGTGCTCGCGTCGATGCCGGCGTGGGGGCGCACCACGCGGTCGTGCCTGGCCTCGCTGGGCCTCGTCACCGCCTCGGCGATCTTCGTGCACGTCTCGGGCGGCGCGATCGCCGCCCACTTCCACTTCTTCGTCGTCCTGCCGCTGATCGGGCTGTACCTCGACTGGCGGCCGTTCGCGCTCGCCGTCGTCTACATCGTGCTGCACCACTTCGTCTTCGCGCTGATCGCGCCCCAGCACGTGTACGACACGCCCGGCACCTGGAGCGACATCCTCGGGCGCACCGCGGTCCACGCCGGGTTCGTCGTCGCCGAGATCCTCGCCCTGCTGGCCTCGTGGAAGCTCGCCGAGCAGCAGGAGGCGCGCCTCGACGCGCGCAACGCCGAGCTCGACGAGTCGGTCTCCGAGCGCGAGGCGACCGTCGCGCGGATGCGCGAGCTGTCCGAGCGGGTGCGCGAGAGCGCGCTCACGGTGTCCCAGAGCGCCGACGCGCTCACCGAGACGACCGGCCGCAGCGCCGCGTCCGCCCAGGAGAGCGCCGCGTCGCTGGGCGACACCGCCGGCGTCGTCGACGGCGTCCAGGACACGGCGCAGCGCACCGCCGCCGACGCGCGCGACGTGGTCGCCGCCACGGCCGAGGCCGTCGCGCTGGCCGATCGCGGCCGCGCCGCCATGGCCGACGTCATCGAGCGCCTGGAGCACACGCAGGGGCGCGTCGGGGCGCTGGCCGAGGACGTCGCGGCGCTGTCGGAGCGCCTGCGCACGGTCACTCAGATCACGACCACGGTCGAGGAGCTGGCCGACCGCTCCGAGCTGCTGGCGCTCAACGCGTCGATCGAGGCCGCCCGCGCGGGCGAGCACGGCCGCGGGTTCGCGGTCGTCGCCCAGTCGGTGCGCGACCTCGCCGAGCAGTCGCGCGAGGCCGCCCGCGACGCCGAGCGGATCCTGGCCGAGGTCGCCGCCTCCAGCGGCGACGCCGTGCGTGGGGCCCGCGAGGGCGCGGACGTCGTGCGCGAGGGCGTCGAGCTGGCCCAGCAGGCCGGCACGGTCATCGCCGAGCTCGCGGCCGCCAACGACGGCTACGCGCGCCGCGCCGAGGAGATCGCCGAGGCGGCCGACCGCCAGCGCGGCGACGTCGAGCGGATCGCCTCCGCGATGGGCGGGGCGGCCGACGCGACCGCGCAGTCGGCCTCGTCGGCGCAGGAGGCGGCCGCGGTCGCCGAGCAGCTCCGCGCGCTGGCCGCCGAGCTGGACCAGCTCACCGCCGGCGCGGCGTGACCGACACGCGCACCTCGCGTGCGCGCGGCCGGGCCACGAGGCGCAGGACGTTCGCGTTCGCGCGCGAGCGCACGCGCGCGCCGCGCACCGTCACGCGGTAGCCGCGCGGGTACTGCCGGCGGGGCGTGGCGATCTCGGTGACGCCGCGGGCCGGGCGGTAGCGCAGCGTCATCCGGCGCGTCGCGCGGTCGAACCCGTAGGCGATCGGCGTGCCGGCGACGACCTGCGGATAGGCGCGCGCGAGCGTGTCGAGCGTCGGCTGCTTGAGGTTGGCCCCGCGCGGCGGGCGCGCCGGGTCGAGCACGAGCGCCTGCTCGTCGCCGGGCCCGGTGGTGGTCGGGTCGTCGCAGCCGCAGTAGTGCCACTCCTGCCATCCGACCATGAAGCGGTCGGCGCGGTCGGCCATGTCGTCGAGGACGGCGGCGTCGTCGGTGGCGCCGAACTCGGTCAGCAGCAGCGGGTCGTCGCTGCGGGCGGCCAGGCCGGCGGCGAAGCGGAAGACCTGGTCGTCGATCGGCCGGCAGGTCTCCAGGTCGGCGGCGCAGTAGTCGTGGAACGACAGCGCGGTGTGCCGGTCGGCGCGGGCGGGGAGGTGGCTGCGCACGCCCGCGTTGCCCAGGACGTTGGGGGAGTAGAAGACGAGCGTCGTGGGGTCGACGGTGCGGATCGCGGCGGTGACGCGGTCGTAGAAGGCGCCGAGGACCGCGTCGAAGGCGGGGCAGCCGTCGGCCTGCGCGCAGCTCTGCCAGGCGCTGCCCGGCCACGGCTCGTTGAGGACGTCGTAGCCGAGCATGGCCGGGTGGTCGCCGAAGCGGGCGGCGACGTGGCGCCAGGCGGCGGCGTAGCGGTCCTGGAGGCCGACCCCGCCGGGCCCCGGCGCGTTCTCCCAGAAGCGGTCGAACGCCCGGTTCAGCGCCGGCATCCCGACGTAGTTGGCCGGGAAGCCGTTGCGCGGCTCGGCGGGCAGGCCGTCGTCGATCACCGCCCAGTCCGGCCAGCCCTCGCCCTGGAAGCGCTCGCTGTAGAGGTCCTGGTGGAAGTCGAGCAGGACCGCGATCCCCTCGCGGCCGAGCTGGTCGACCGTGCGCTCGATGCGGTCGAGGTAGGCGTCGTCGTAGATGCCGGGCTGCGGCTCGACCGCCGCGTAGATGACGCCCAGGCGCACGGTGTTGAAGCCGTTGGCGGCCAGGAAGCGGGCGTCGTCGGCGCCGAAGCCGAGCGCGTCGGGCGCGTACGGCGGGCGCTTGGCGACCATGTTGACGCCGTGCAGGATCACCGTGCGGCCCTGCGCGTCGACCAGCCAGCGGCCGCTGCCCTCGAGCGGGAACGCGGGCGCGGCGAGCGCGGGCGGCGCGCCCAGCGCGAGCACGGCGGCGACGGCGATCAGGAGGCGCCTCATCGGCGCCATCCTCGCCGATGAGGCGGTCGGCAGCGCCGGTACGCTGGCCTCAGATGCCCCGCTATCGCGACGACGCCAAGGAGAGGATCCGCGATGCGGTGGACTTCGTCGCCCTCGTCGAGGAGCGCACCGAGCTGCGGCGCTCGTCGGGCGCCAACTACATGGGCCGCTGCCCGTTCCACGAGGAGCGCACGCCGTCGTTCTCGGTCAACGCCCAGAAGAAGATGTTCCACTGCTTCGGCTGCGGGGTGGAGGGCGACGTCTTCGACTACGTCGAGCAGATGGAGAACGTGGACTTCACCGGCGCGCTGGAGCTGCTGGCGGCGCGAACGGGCATCGAGCTGGAGGTCGAGGACGAGGACCCGCAGGCCGCCGAGCGTCGCCGCCACCGCGAGCGGCTGCTCGAGCTCTTGGAGCGCACCGCCGCGTTCTACGAGCGGGTGCTGTGGGAGTCGCGCGAGGCGGCGCCGGCGCGGGTGTACCTGGCCGAGCGCGGGCTGACCGAGGAGACGCTGCGCACGTTCCGGGTCGGCTACGCGCCCAGCGCGTGGGACACGGTCCTGATGAGCTCGCAGCGCGCCGGCTTCAAGGCGCGCGAGCTGCACGACGCCGGGCTCGTCGTGCGGGGCGGGCGCGACGGGGCCGGCCGCGTGTACGACCGCTTCCGCTCGCGGATCACGTTCCCGCTGGCCGACGCGCGCGGGCGCGTGCTCGGCTTCGGCGCGCGCACGATGAGCGACAACCGCGGCCCCAAGTACCTGAACACGGCCGAGAACGAGATCTTCCACAAGGGGCGCATGGTCTACGGGGCGCACCTGGCGCGCGCGGCGGCCGGCAAGGCGGGCGCCGTGATCGTCTGCGAGGGCTACACCGACGTGCTCGCGCTGCACCAGTCGGGCGTCGAGAACGTCGTCGCCTCGATGGGGACGGCGCTCACCGAGGACCAGGTGGGGGAGCTGCGCAAGCTCGCGCCGGTGATCCAGCTCGCGCTCGACGCCGACGACGCCGGCCAGGAGGCGATGCTGCGCGCGGCGCGCGTGGCCGCCAGCAGCAAGGTCGAGCTGCGCGTCGTCCCGCTGCCCGAGGGCCGCGACCCGGCCGACGTGGCGCTGGCCGAGGGCGCCGAGGCGGTGCGCACGCTGGTCGGCCGCTCGGTGCCGTTCGTGCGCTTCCGCGTCGAGCGGACGCTCGCGCGCGGCGACCTCTCGACCGCCGAGGGCAAGGACCGCGTGATCGAGGAGCTGCGTCCGGCGTTCGCGACGATCGGCGAGAGCGTCCTGCGCGAGGAGCTGCTGGCGACGTGCGCGGACCGCCTGGCGATCCCGCCCGATCTGGCGCGCACGCTGCTGCTGGGGCGCGGCCGGGGCGGGGGCGGCGGTGCGCGGGTGCCGGCCCCGGTGGCGAGCGAGCCGCCGCGCCGCCCGGTCGTCGACCGCCTCGCCCAGACCGAGCGCGCGTTCCTGACGCTGTGTCTCGCGCTTCCGGAGCCGGGCCGCCGCCACCTGGCCGCGATCGACCCCGACGAGCACTTCACCGACCCGGTCGCGCGCCGCGCGGCCGCGTGGCTGCGCGACCACCTCGACGCGCCCACCGAGGGGCTGCCCGGGGACGACGAGGACCTCACCCGGCTCGTGCACGCGCTCGCCGACCGGGCCCAGCGCGTCACCGAGCCGAACCCGGCGACGCTGGAGACCGAGCGCATCCAGCTCGAGCTCGCGGTCGTGCGCCGCCGGCTGGAGCGCGCGGAGCCCGGCGCCCACGCCGAGCTGGCGCGGCGTCGGGTGGACCTGCAGCGCCAGCTCGACGAGTGGATGGACCGCTCGCTGGGGTAGGCGTTTGCAGGACTTTCCGTCCGGCGGGCGAACTAGTGTTCGGGTCGTGGAGCGTGAGGACCTGGAACGGCTGGCTCGCAGCGGCGCGAGCCTGAGGGAGATCGTCGAGGCGACCGGCTGGTCGATCGCGACGGTCCGCCGACGCCTGGCCGACGCAGGGCTGGCGACGGTCCGCGCGGAGCAGCGCCGGGCAGCGCGTGCGGCGCGCGCGCTCGGCAGTGCGGAGGCGCTCCTGGACTGCCCCATCCACGGGACGACCCTCCATCGCCGCCGTCCGCGGGGCAGCTTCGCCTGCCTGAAGTGCCGGGCCGACTCGGTCGTTCGCCGGCGGCGAAAGGTGAAGGCCATCCTCGTCGCCGAGGCCGGAGGTCGATGCGCTCTGTGCGGGTACGACCGGCATCCCGTGGCGCTCCAGTTCCACCATCTCGACCCGGCAGAGAAGCGCTTCTCGCTGAGCTCTGGGGGCGTGTCGCGATCACTCGACCGCGCGCGTGCGGAGGCACGTAAGTGCATCCTCCTGTGCGCCAACTGCCACGCGGAGGTCGAGGCGGGCGTCCGGCAGATTGCCTAAACTGTTGCTTGCTGCAGTCGATTACGTCGGCGACAGGAACGATCCGGGGTAGCTCAACTGGCAGTAGCGCCTGACTGTTAATCAGGAGGTTGTGGGTTCGATCCCCACCCCCGGAGCTCGAGCGAAGGCCGCCCACGTGGGCGGCCTTCGTCGTTCTGCGCGGCGCCGACCACCTCCGGACCACAATCCTCAGTGGCGGGGCCGCGCCTCGCGCGCCGCGAGCGCCTCGACCAGCTCGGCCGCCCGCATCGCCCCGTCGTTCTCGCGCGCCCAGGCCGCCAGCTCGCGCGCCCGCGCGCGCAGCGACGGCTCCCGCAGCGCCCGGCGCACGGCCAGGCGCACCGGGCCGGGGTCGGCCCACCGCCGCGGCAGCCGTACGCCGGCGCCGGCCCAGTCGACCCGCGCCGCGTTCTCGTTCATGTCCCCGCCGGCGGGCACCACGACCGGCACGCACCCGCTGGCGAGCGCCCGCACGACCGTGCCGTGGCCGCCGTGGCAGACGACGACGTCGCAGCGCGGCATCGTGCGCGCGTAGCTGACCCAGTCGACGAGCCGCGCGTTGGCCGGCAGCGCGAGCGGCGCCTCGAGCGGCCGGCGGTTCGTCGTCGCCACCACCCGCACGCGCTCGCCGGCCAGCCCGCGGACCGCCGCGCGCAGCAGCCGGTGCCCGGGGTCCTGCACGGTCGACGGGGCCACGAGGACCAGCGGCTCGTCGCCGGGCGGCAGCTCGACGTCGCCGAACGGCTGCTCCCACTGCAGCGGCCCGACGACGTGGGTCGAGGGCGGCCAGGCGCGCGG
>DATMSA010000006.1:0-16637 GCA_035565675.1 Capillimicrobium sp.
ATCGAGGAGTTCCTGCACACCCACCCCGACATCGCCGACGTGCAGGTGGTCGGGGTGCCCGACGAGCGCTACGGCGAGGAGCTGTGCGCGTGGGTGCAGCTCCGCGACGGCGCCGCGCTCGACGAGGACGCGGTGCGCGGCTACTGCGAGGGCCGCCTGGCCCACTACAAGCGCCCGCGCTACGTGCTGTTCGTCGATGGCTTCCCGATGACCGTGACGGGCAAGGTGCGCAAGGTGGAGATGCGCGAGCGCTCGGTGGAGCTGCTCGGCCTGCCGGCCTGAGCGCGCTCGACGCTCCGCGGCGCGGTGTCGAGCCGGGCGCCACGGGCCGCCCGGGCCGCGTAGGGTCCCGGACCGATGTCACTGCTCGAAGGCCGCCGCCTGCTCATCACCGGGGTCCTCACGGACCGCTCGATCGCGTTCGCCGTCGCCCAGGCCGCCCAGGAGGAGGGCGCCGAGATCGTCCTCACCGGCTTCGGCCGGGGGCTGCGCATCACCCAGCGCATCGCCAAGCGCCTCCCCCAGGAGTGCGACGTCCTGGAGCTCGACGTCAACGACCCCGCCCACCTGGAGGCGATCGCCGCCGAGCTCGAGTCGCGCTGGGGCGCGCTGGACGGCGTGCTGCACGCGATCGCGTTCGCGCCCGGCGACGCGCTCGGCGGCGAGTTCCTGCAGACGCCCGCCGAGTCGGCCGAGATCGCGTTCCGCACGTCGGCGTTCTCGATGAAGGCGCTGGCGGTCGCGCTGCTGCCGCTGCTGGAGCGCGGCGACCACCCGTCGATCGTCGGCCTGGACTTCGACGCGACGGTCGCGTGGCCCATCTACGACTGGATGGGCGTCGCGAAGGCCGCGCTGGAGTCGGTGAACCGCTACCTCGCGCGCGACCTCGGCGAGCGCGGCATCCGCTCCAACCTCGTGTCGGCCGGGCCGCTGCAGACGATGGCCGCGAGCTCGATCCCCGGCTTCGAGCAGCTCGCCGGCTCCTGGAACGTCATGGCCCCGCTGCCGTGGGACACCGGCGACCACGACGCGGTCGCGCAGGCGGTCCTGTGGCTGCTGTCGTCCCGCGCGCGCGGGATCACCGGCGAGATCCTGCACGTCGACGGCGGCTACCACGCGATGGGCGCGCCGGTGCGGGAGCTGCCGGCGACCGAGGCCGAGTGACTCAGCCGGTCGTCCGGCGCAGCATCTCGACGACGAGGAAGGCCAGCTCCAGCGACTGCTGCGTGTTCAGGCGCGGGTCGCAGGCGGTCGCGTAGCGCGACGACAGCTCGCTGTGGCTGATGCGCTGGGCGCCGCCGAGGCACTCGGTGACGTCCTCGCCGGTGTGCTCGACGTGGATGCCGCCCGGGTGGGTGCCGAGACGCTGGTGGACCTCGAAGAAGCCCTCGACCTCGTCCATGACGCGGTCGAAGTGGCGGGTCTTGTGGCCGCTGGGCGACTCCTCGGTGTTGCCGTGCATCGGGTCGCACTGCCACACGACGCGATGGCCGCTGCGGGTGACCGCCTCGACGATCGGGGGCAGCGCGTCGCGGACGGCCTCGTTGCCCATGCGCGAGACGAGCGTGACCTTGCCGTCGACGCGGTCGGGGTCCAGGCGGCGGACGAGCTCGACGGCCTCCTCCGGGGTCGCCGACGGGCCGAGCTTGACGCCGATCGGGTTGGCCAGCAGGGCGGCCATCGCGACGTGGGCGCCGTCGAGCTGGCGCGTGCGGTCCCCGATCCACACCTGATGGGCGGAGGCCAGGTACAGGCGCTCGCCGTTGAGGCGCAGCAGCGCGCGCTCGTAGTCGAGCACGAGCATCTCGTGGCTGGCGTAGAGCTCGACGGTGCGCAGCGAGCTGTCGTCGACCCCGCAGGCGGACATGAAGCGCAGGCTGCGGTCGATCTCGGTCGCGAGCCGCTCGTAGCGCTCGCCGGCGTTCGACCGGCGCACGAAGTCCATGTTCCACTCGTGCAGGCGGTGGAGGTCGGCGAGGCCGGCGCCGGTGATCGCGCGCGCGAGGTTCATGGCGGCGGCCGCGTTGGCGTACGCGCGCACGAGCCGGCCGGGGTCGGGGCGGCGCGCCTCGGGCGTCGCCTCGATCGAGTTCACCATGTCGCCGCGGTAGGACGGCAGGCCGGCGGCGTCGACGTCGGAGCTGCGCGGCTTGGCGTACTGGCCGGCGATGCGCCCGACCTTCACGACGGGCATCGACGTGCCGTACGTGAGCACGACCGCCATCTGCAGCAGCGTGCGGATCGTGCCGTTGAGGTGCTCGTCGGTGTTGTCGAGGAACGTCTCGGCGCAGTCGCCGCCCTGGAGCAGGAAGGCGTCGCCGCGCGCGACGGCCCCGAGGCGCTCCTGGAGCCGGTCGACCTCGGCGGGCACGGTGATCGGCGGCACGTGCTCCAGCAGGGTGCGGACGCGGACCACGTACTCGGGATCCGGCCACGGCGGCTGCTGGGCGGCGGGGCGCTCGAGCGCGTCGGCCAGGGCGGCGGCGAGCGCGGCGGGCAGCGGCGGGAGCTCGGGCAGCTCCGCGACCGGAACGTCGACCGTCCATGTCATGCCAGAAACGCTAGTGATGCGCGGCATCGGTCCCCGCGTAGAGTCCCGCCATGGGACTCAAGCGCCGGCTGACCGACCTCAGCTACCGGCTCTACGACCGCTCCCGCCACCGGTCGGCGTTCGACGCGGCGGGCCACCCAGGGACGGCGCCCGACTTCTCCGGGCTGCAGCAGGGCAAGTACGCGCTGCTGGTCACCTTCCGCCGCGACGGGACCCCCGTCCCCACCCCCGTCTGGTACGCGCTGCTCGACGACCGCCGCCTCGTCCTCAGCACCGAGGAGCGCACCGCGAAGGTCCGCCGCGTGCGCCGCGACCCGCGGGCGCGGGCGATCCCCAGCGACGCGCGCGGCAAGCCGCTGGGCCCGGGCGTCGAGGCGACCGTCCGGGTGCTGGCCGACCCCGCCGAGATCGACGCGGCCGAGGCCGCGCTGGACGCCAAGTACGGGCGGTCGCGGCGCGTCTACGAGAAGGTCATGACCGACCACTCGGCGACCGCGTACCTGGAGCTGTCGCCGCGCGGCGACGCCGGCGCCTGACTCAGACGCGGAACACCACGTCGTTGTGCCACTCGAGGAGCTCCCGGGACGGCTGCGCCTCCGGGACCAGGGGCCGCGCGATCTCGCGCCCCTGGAGCGCGTAGTAGGTCCGCCCGTTGGCGTAGGCGTCGCGCAGCGCCGGACTCACGGCGAACCGCAGGTCGGGCCTGACGGTCACGAACCCAAGGTCGAAGAGACGGTGAATGTCCCGCCGAAGCGGCAGGCCGTTCGCAAGCTCGTGACGTCCACCGTCCTTCCACGGGCGGATGTGCGCCGCCTCCAGGACCGGCAGGGAGTGCTCGTTGGTCACCGCGCAAGCACGGCCGTAGGCGTCGAGGACCGCGAGCCGGAAGCTCGCCTGGCCGAGCCTCGGCGCGATCATCTGGGGCTTCCCGTGACGGCGCAGCTCGATGGCCTCGGTCGTCCACTCGGCGCGGTGGTTCGTGCGCGCGGCCTGCTCGAGGCACGCGGCCCAGAGCCGCAAACCCTCTCCACGCCTGAGGTCGTAGCCGCGGCCCGAGACGATGTTGCGCGACCAGTCGGCCGGAACCTCGATCCACGCGTCGGGCGTGAAGAACACCGGCTGGGTGATCGCGATGCACCCGATCACCCGATCGAGCGTCACCGGACCGCGACCTCCCGACAAGCGCCCCAGGCGCTCGAGAAGCGCGTGCTCGTCGGGTGTCCCGTTGGCCTGACCGAAGACATCCCAGGCCTGCCAGACGGGCAGCGGCGCAAAGCGCGCGAACAGCCCGAACCCACCGATCGCGTTATGGGGCGCCTTCAGCTTGAAGAAGAACACCTCACCCGGCTGGAGCGCCGAGAACGGTGTGCCACCTGGGCGCCAGAAGTTGACCTCGTCGATCTCCGGGCGCGCCCGTAGAAACTGGTACCAGCCGTGGTCGGTCGGGGCGACGAAGCCGCGCACGGCGAGATCCTACGGAGAGCGTCTGCGGTCGAGGGTCGGTTGCGGCGGCGCGGTCATCGCGATCACGCTCCGACGGGGCCGCCGGGCCGGCGCCTCGGCGCGCACCGATGAGTTCCAGGGCGCCAGACCGTCTGAGAGGACATGAGCACCACCTCCAGCACCACCATCAACGACATCGCCGTCGCGATGTTCACGGTCTCCGACCAGGACGCCGCGATCGCCTTCTACACGCAGAAGCTCGGCTTCGAGCTGCGCGGGGACCAGTCCTTCGGCGAGGGCGACCAGTCCGGCCGCTGGGTCGAGGTGGCGCCGCCCGGCTCGGCCGCGCGCCTCGCGCTGAACCCGCCGATGGGCGGCGAGCCCGGCGGCGGGTCGATCGGGGTCGAGACCCCCGACCTCGACGCCGAGCACGAGCGGCTGCGGGCGATCGAGGGCGTCGACGTGGACGCCGAGATCATCGCGCCCCCGGGCGCGCCGCGGATGTTCTCGCTGCGCGACCCGGACGGCAACTACATCTGGGTCGTCGGGCGCGACGCCTGACGGTCCCGCTTCGCCGCGCCGGCCGGGCCGGGCCGTCCTGGCCCGGCCCGGCGGCGGCGGCATCCCTGCCCGGGAGCTCAGGAGGCGACGCTGAGGCGGCGCACCGTGCTCGGCCGCAGGACGGCGGCCGGCGCGCGCCGCGCCTGGGTGAAGGTGCAGCCGTTGTCGCGGGCGCGGCCGAGCATGTCGATCGCGAGGTCCCACCACGCCTGCCCTTCCTCGTAGTTGCCGAGGTTGTCCTGGCGATCCCCCTCGGCGAACGCCGAGTTGATGAGGTCGGCGACCTGGCGGCAGTAGTCGTCGTTGGCGGTGTTGCCGGTCGGGGTGGCCTTCACCCGAGCGGCGTCGGCGTCCGTCGTGGCGGCGACGGCGCCGGCCCCCAGCATGCAGACGCTGGCGGCAGCGATGGCGGTGAGGCGACGAAGCGCGACGGCGGGCATGGCGGCTGAGCTCCTCGGGTTGCTGGTGGACGGCACGGGAGGAGCCTCCCGCCACGCGGCCCGCGTGTCTGTCGCGCGCGCGACAGAGGAACTGTCGCGCTGCGACGCGCCTCGATGGGCCCGGCGCACCGTGGACGAATGTTGGAAAGACGCCGCATGTTCGACACACCTACGCTCGCCTCGTGCCGGGGCTCCGACTCGTCGTGGCAGGCACCGTGGCGCTCCTCGTCGCCGGCGGGCTGTCGGCGTGCGGCGGTGTCACGCGCTCCGACGAGGCCGAGCCCGTGACCGTGACGGTCACCGAGACCGTTCAGACCGAGGAGAGCCGCGACCGCAAGCGCGCGAAACGCCGCAGGGCCCGGGCGGCACGGTCGGCTCGCTACGCGTCGTGCGACGCGAACATCAGCGTGCTCCGGGAGACCACGACCTGCGGCTTCGCCCAGAACGTCTTCTACGAGTACTGGCTCAACGACCGCAGCGCGGTGGTCGAGGCGTACAGCCCGGCCGTCGGCGAGGTCTTCACGACGCGCTGCCGCGAGGGCTTCGTCCGCGTGACCTGCTCGACCTCGGACGGCGGTCGCGTGCGGTTCCCGGTCGCCGCCGTCGACGCCTACACCGAGGAACAGGCGGCGGCATACGCCGCGGGCGCCGAGCTCGGCCCCCACCACGAGCCCGAGCCGGACTCGACCGGCGGCTCCGAGTGCGATCCCAACTACGAGGGCGCCTGCCTCGACCCGTACTCGTACGACTACGACTGCGAGAACGGCACCGGCGACGGCCCCGACTACACCGGCGAGGTCTACGTGGTCGGGGACGACCACTTCGACCTCGACCGCGACGGCGACGGCGTCGCCTGCGACTGGTGACCGCCATCCCGTGTTGGTTGTCACCTTGGTTCCCTCCGCGGGAACCAACCTGACAAGCAACGCGGGCGGCGGGGGCGGCATCATGGGGCGCCGTGGATCACGAGCGCGCGCAGCCCATCCAGCCGACGGTCGTCGCCGCGGCGTACGTGCTCGCGCTCCTGTGCGTCATGCTGCCGCTCGCCGCGATCGGCTCCACGTTCGCCGGCGTCGTCCTGTGGCGGCGCGGCCTCAGGGGCCACGGCGCGGCCGTCGTCGCGCTCGGCGCGGCCTGCGTGGCCCTCGGGATCGCGGTGCTGCGGTAGGCGGCGGCGCCGGGGCCCGGCCGGGCCGCCCGCCCCTACGTCGCGCCGTCGGCCTCCGGCGGGAACAGGTACACCGCGCGGTACCACAGCTCGGCGAGCGTGCGGACCGACTCGGTGATCGTCGTCTGCTGGTTGAGCACCTCGTGGGTGATGTGGCGCTCGACCATCGCCATCAGCGCCCGGGAGGCGATGCCGGCGTCGATGTCGTTCGGCGCGCGCCCGCGCATCTGGTCGGCGCGGATGCGGCGCTCGGCCGCGCGCACGAGCCGCCGCACGTACGGCTGCCACTCCATCGGCAGGCCGTCCTCGGCGCCCGCGAGCTTCGCGGCCACCAGCAGCACGACCGCGTTCTTGTTGACGACGTTGACCACCCGCGCCAGGCCCACCCGCAGCTCGCGCCGCGGGTCGCCGCTGCCGTCGAGGTACGGCGCGCCCGCCACGAGCATCTCCGCGAACGACTGCTGCACGAGGCGGTCGAGCACCGCGCGCTTGTTCGAGAAGTAGAAGTAGACGTTCGTGCGGCTGACATAGGCCCGGCGCGCCAGGCCGTTCATTGTCAGACGGTCATACCCTTCCTCGGCGATGGCCGCCCGGGCGGCCTCGAGGATCGCGGCCTCGGTCTCGTTTCGCGGAGCGAGCCGCTGGACGGCGGCTGCGCTCATGAGACCTCGCCGTCGGTCAAATGAACGCTCCCAGCGCCTGAGCGACGCGCTCGCGCGTCTCGTGCGGCTCGATGACCTCGTCGATGAACCCGCCCTGGGCCGTCACGGTCACGTCGAGCTGCTCGATCTCGTAGGCGGTCTCGAGCGCCATCCGGTCCGCGCCCGCGGCCAGCTCGCGCCGGCCGACGATCTCGACGGCCTGCCGGGCGCCCATCACGCCCACCCGCGCGGCCGACCACGCGAGCGTCAGATCGGCACCCAGGTCCCGCGAGTTCATCACGATGTGGGCGCCGCCGAACGCTTGTCGCAGCGTGACGGTCACGCGGGGAACGGTAGCGCGGGCGAAGGCGCGAAGGAACGCGGCGCCGTAGCGGATGACGCCCTCGCGCTCCTGGCCGGTCCCCGGGAGGAACCCGGGCGTGTCGGCGAGCACGAGCAGCGGCAGGTTCATGCGGTCGCACCACTCGACGAACCAGGCGCCCTTCTCGGCGGCGGCGACGTCGAGCGTCCCGCCCAGGTGGCGCGGCTGGTTGGCGAGCACGCCGATCGGCATCCCCTCGATGCGCGCGAGCCCCGTGACGAGGTTGCGCGCCCAGCGCGGCGACAGCTCCAGCAGCTCGCCGGCGTCGACGATGCGGGCGACGACGTCGCGGACGTCGTACACCTGGCGCGGCGACGGCGGCAGCACCGAGCCGGGGTCCTCGCCGAGCGGGCGGCGCGGGGCGGCGGCGACCGGCCGCTCGCCCAGCCGGCCGGGCAGGTACGAGAGCACCTGGCGGACGTACTCGGCGGCCTCCTCGTCGTCGTCGGCGGCGAGGTGGATCACGCCGTTGGCCGAGTGCACCTTCACGCCGCCGAGGTCGATCGGCGTGACCTCCTCGCCCATCACCTCCTGGATGACGCGCGGGCCCGTGAGGAACATCTTCGCGTCGGAGCCCGCCGCGATCGTCAGGTCGCCGACGGCCGCGCCGTACGCGGCGCCGCCGGCGCACGCGCCCGCGACCACGGTGATCACCGGCACGCGAGCGGTCGCCTCGGCGTGGAAGATCGCCCCGTAGGCGGCCAGCCCGGCGGCGCCCTCCTGCACGCGCGCGCCGCCCGACTCCGGGAAGCACACGACCGGGGCGCCGGCGCGGTTGGCCAGCGCGAACACGCGCTTGATCGTCTCGCCCCCGGCGCTCCCCAGCGAGCCGCCCTTGAACCGGCCGTCCTGCGCCCAGCAGAACACGGGACGTCCGATCACGCGGCCCGACGCGGCGACGACGCCGTCGCCGACCGCGGTGCGGATCAGATGAAGGGACCCCGGGTCGACGAGCGCCTCCAGGCGGCTCAGGGGCGTTTCGGCTACGACCTGCTCGATGGCGGCCACGGGTCTCAGGCTCCTGTCAGGACGAGGGTCGCGTTCTGCCCGCCGAACCCGAACGAGTTCGACAGGACGGTCGTCAGCCCGGGCGCCTCGCGCGGCCCGTCGGGCACGTAGTCGAGGTCGCACTCGGGATCCGGCTCTTCCAGGTTGAGCGTCGGCGGCAGCACGCCGCGCTCGATCGCGCTCAGCGAGATCACGGCCTCGACCGCGCCGGCGGCGCCGAGGAGGTGACCGATCGCGCTCTTCGTGGAGCTGACCGGCGGCACCCCGCCGTTGCTGCCGAACACGGACTTGATCGCGATCGTCTCGATCTTGTCGTTGTACGGCGTGGACGTGCCGTGGGCGTTGATGTACCCGACGTCCTTGGGCTGGGCGCCGGCGTCCTCGAGCGCGCGGCGCATCGAGCGGACCGCGCCCTTGCCCTCCTCGTCGGGCATCGTGATGTGGAAGGCGTCGTTGGAGGCGCCGTAGCCGGCGACCCGCCCGTACACCTTCGCCCCGCGCGCCTTCGCGTGCTCCTCGCTCTCGAGCACGAACACGCCCGCGCCCTCGCCGAGGATGAACCCGTCGCGGCGGGCGTCGAACGGGCACGACAGGCCGGACTTCGACATCGCGCCCATCCGCTTGAACGCGGCCAGGCACACGTTCGTGATCGCGGCCTCGCTGCCGCCGGCGACCACGGTGTCCGCCTCGCCGCGCTCGATCATGCGCTTGGCCTCGCCGATCGCGTGCCCGCCGGTCGCGCACGCGGACGCCACCGAGAAGCCGGGGCCCTCGATGCCGAAGCGCATCGCGATCAGGCCCGCGGCCGCGTTGGGCATCATCATCGGCACGAACATCGGGGAGACGGCGCGGTCGCCCTCCTTCAGCCAGGCGAGCGTCTCGCGCTCGAGCGTGCCGAGGCCGCCCACGCCGGTGCCGATGACGACGCCGGCCCGCTCCGGGTCGAAGCCCTCGGGGGCGGCCTCGTCCCACGCCTGCTGGGCGGCCGCGATCGCGAAGTGCGAGAAGCGGTCGGACCGGCGCGCCTCCTTGGGCGTCATCACCGTCTCGGCATCGAACTCCGTGCAGGCGCCGACGCCGTCGGCGATGCCGCTGCGGCGTCCGACCAGCGAGTCGAAGAAGTCGTCGGGCGACTCCCCCAGCGACGTGACGACGCCGCGTCCGGTGATGACGACGTCCGTCACTAGCTCTGCGCCCCCGCCAGCTCGATCGTCAGCTTGACGGCGTCGCCCACGCCCTTGATCGGCTTGAGCTGCTCGTCGTGGATCTGGATGCCGTACTCGTCCTCGAGCGCCTTGACGAGCTCGACGAGGTCGAGGGAGTCGACGTCCAGGTCGCTCCACTGCGTGTCCATCTCGGCGGTCTCGGCGCCGGGGACCTTGATCGCGGCCAGCTCCTCGCGGATGCGGGAGAGGACCTGCTCTTCGGTCGGGATGGTGGTCTCGGCCATAGGTGTCTCCTTGTTCAGGCGCTCATCGCGCCGTCGACGGACAGGGCGGCGCCGTTGACGTACCCGGCCTCCTCCGAGGCGAGGAACGCGACGGCGTGGGCGACCTCTTCCGGGCTTCCCGGCCGCCCCGCGGGGACGGCGGACAGGAGCCCCTCGTCGAGGTCCTTGGTCATGTCGGTCGCGATCAGGCCGGGCGTCACCGCGTTGCAGGTGACCCCCTTGCGCGCCATCTCGCGAGCGATGGTCTTGGTGAAGCCGATCAGGCCGGCCTTCGAGGCAGCGTAGTTCGCCTGGCCCGGATTCCCGATGCAGGCGCCGACGACCGAGCTGACGTTCACGACGCGGCCGAACCGGTTGCGCATCATCGGGCCGAGCACCCGGCGGGTGCAGTGGAACGCGCCGGTGAGGTTGGTGTCGAGCACCTGCGTCCAGTCCTCGTCGCTCATGCGCAGCGCGAGCCCGTCGCGGGTGATGCCGGCGTTGTTGACGAGCACGAGGATCGGCTTGCCGTGCTCCTCCTCGATGCGGGTGAACGCGGCGTCGACGGCGGCGGTGTCGCGCACGTCGCAGTCGCGCGAGCCCAGGCCCGCGACGTTCCAGCCGTCGGCGCGCAGGCGCTCGACGATCGCCGCGCCGATGCCGCGCGTGCCGCCGGTGACCACGGCCACGCCGTCCTCACGCGCAGACATGGACACGCTCCTTCCAGCGCACGATCCCGGCGCTCCACACGAACCCGGCCCCCAGCGCCGACATCGCCACGGTCGCGCCCGGCGCCAGCCGCCCTTCGCGCTCGGCCCGTTCGAGCGCCAGCGGGATCGTGGCGGACGAGGTGTTGGCGCAGCGGTCGACGTCGATCATGACCTTCTCCTCGGGCATCCCGAGCTCGGCGGCGGCCGCCTGGATGATCCGGGCGTTGGCCTGGTGGGCGACATAGAGGTCGACGTCGTCGATCGTCAGCCCGGCCGCGGCCAGCGACGCGGAGGTCGCCTCGGCCATGCGCGCGACGGCGTGGCGGTACACGGTCTGCCCCTCCATCCGCAGGCGGCGCTCGCCGGTCTCGACGAACAGCGCGTCCTCCATCGAGGCGTCGGTCCCGTGGATGAAGCGGCCGATGCCTCCCTCCAGGTCCCCGCCGGCGACGACCACGGCGGCGGCGCCGTCGCCGAACAGCACGGCGGTGCCGCGATCGTCGTGGTCGGTGATGCGGGTGAGCGCCTCGGCGGCGCACACGAGCACGACCCGGGCGCGGCCCGACTCGACGGCGGCGGCGGCCTCGTCGAGCCCGACGAGGAAGCCGGCGCACGCGGCGTTGAGGTCGGCGGTCGCGACGTCCGGGCGGCAGCCCAGCAGGCCGGCGACCATCGGCGCCAGGCCCGGCGTCAGGCGGTCGGGCGTGATCGTGGTGACGAGGATGCGGTCGACCTCGGCCGCCTCGCGCCCGGCGTCGGCGAGCGCCCGGCGGCACGCGTCGGCGGCCAGCGGCGCGATCGGCGCGCCCGCGTCGAGCCAGTGGCGCGTGCGGATGCCGGTGCGGCGCACGATCCACTCGTCGCTGGTGTCCAGGTGCTGGGCGATGTCGTCGTTGGTGACGACCCGGTCGGGCAGCGCGGCGCCGACGCCGAAGATCCCGGCGCGCAGCGTCGGGCGGCGGCGGGGCGCCGGGGCGGTGCGCGTCGTCGTCGCGGTCGTGGGGACGGTCGCGGCCATCAGGCGGCCACCTCCCGCAGGATCCGCTTGACCAGGCCGGTCAGCACGCGGCCGGGCCCGAGCTCGACGAACTCCTCGGCGCCCATGTCGCGCATGACGAGCACCGATTCGCGGAAGCGCACCGGGCTGAGCAGGTTCTCGACCAGCTCGGCCCGCACGTCGGTGAACGGGGCGGCGGTGCCGTTGGAGATCACCGGGAAGCGCGGCGTGCCGATCTCGATCTCGGCCAGGGCGGCGTCGAGCTCGGCGGCGGCCGGCGCCATCAGCGGCGAGTGGAACGCGCCGGAGACGTCGAGGCGGCGCGTGCGCAGCGGCCCGGCGTCGACGGCCTCGATGCCGGCGACCGGCCCCGACAGCACGAGCTGGCCGGCGGCGTTGTCGTTGGCGACGGTCAGGCCGTGCTCGTGGGCGACGGCGCGCACGGCGTCGTCGTCCTCGCCCAGCACGGCGACCATCGAGCCCGGGTTCTCGTCGCCGGCGCGGGCCATCGCGTCGCCGCGCAGGGCGACGAGGCCGACGGCGTCGTCGAACGCGATCGCGCCGGCGGCGACGAGCGCGGCGTACTCGCCCAGCGAGTGGCCGGCCGCCGCGACGGGGGCGGCGATGCGGCTGCGCTCCCACGCGACGATCGAGCAGAGGAAGAGGGCGGGCTGCTGGTAGCGGGTGCCCTCGGCCAGGCGCGCGAACGGGTCGAACCCGAGCAGCTCGAGCCCGCGACGGAAGAGCGGGTCGTCGCGCAGCTCGGCGTCCATGCCGGGTTCGTGGCTGCCCTGGCCGGGAAACAGGATGGCGAGGTTGGTCACGTTCGGGCCATCCAACACCGGACGGCGACGGAGGGGACACGGGTTCGACGCTCGGGCGCCGAGTGTCGAGCGGCCCCCTGCGCGCGCGGTCTCGGTCAGGGATCCGGTGCGGCGGAGGACGGCCCGAGCCGCTCGCGCAGCGCGGCCACGTCGGCGCGCAGCGCCAGGAGCTCGCGCTGCAGGTCGGCCATGGTCGGGTCGGCGGCGCCCGGCTGGTCGAGGTCGATCTCCTCGTCCCCGTTGAGGAACCGCTGCGACGCGGCGCCGACGACGAGCGCGGCCGTGCCGATCCCGGAGACCATCACGAGGACGGCCACGGCGCGGCCGGCCTCGGTGTGGGGCACGATGTCGCCGTAGCCGACCGTCGTCACGGTCTCGATCGCGAACCACACGCCCTCCTGGAACGACAGGTGCTGGCCGTGCTCGACGGCGGAGAACACGGCGCCCCCGCCGATCACCACGATCCCCAGGCCGATGGCGGCGTAGCGCAGCCCCTGCAGCGAGAACACCCGCTGCGCGTGGTGGGCGGCGCCGAGCAGCGCGCCCAGGCGCAGCAGCCGGAACATCTGCAGGCCGGCGGGCGCGATCGGGGTCGTGAGCACGACGACCACCGGCAGGATCGGGTTGGCGCGCAGCGCCTGCCAGGGGTGGTCGGCGCGCACCATCGCCACGACGAGGGTCAGCAGGAACACCGACCACACCGCCCAGTTGAGGATGTGCGCGAGCACGGCGACCGTGTGCGGCAGGCCCTCGACGACGTCGAGGATCACGCTGGGGACCGTCAGGATGGCCGCGCCGAGCGAGGCCTGGGCGAGCCAGCGCGGAACGAGCTGCTCGAACGACGAGGCGGCCATCGGCGCGCAACGCTACGCGCCGGGGTGGACGGCGCTAGGTGAAGAACGTGATCACGCCGGCGACCACGAACGCCCCCGCCCACAGCCAGTCGAGGTTGACCCACGTCCTGCGCAGCAGCGCGGTCCCGAAGCGGTCGTAGACGAACAGCGCGACCGCGCCCATGGCGACGAGCATGGCGGCGACGTGGATCGAGACGGCCAGCGCGGTCGACAGCACCGACATGCCCTCGACGTCGACGTGGCCGAGCCGCGTGCCGTCGCCGCCGTCGGCCGCCGCGCCCGCCCCGGCCCCGATCAGCACCGGCGCGACCATCAGCCCGGCGCCGTGCGCGCTGGACATCAGGAACGACCACCACGTCAGCTCGCGTCGGTTGACGCGCATCCGCGTCCAGCGCGGGTGCGCGCGCGGGCGCGCGAAGCGGAAGATCCCGAACCCGACGAGGACGCCGCCGCCGACGAGGTGCAGCACCGACGCGTCGGTGACCACGCCGAGGACGAGGACGAGCGCGGCGACCACGGCGATCGCCGCCTCGTGCCCGATCGCGATCGGCAGGAGCGCGCGGCGCACCGCGCCGCGGTCGCGCTCCTGCAGGCCCAGCCCGACGGCGAACAGCCAGCCCATCGCTGGGTTGAGCCCGTGGTAGGCACCGAGCAGCGCCACGAGGATCCAGGGCCACGCGCCGTCCATCGGCCGCGTCCTCGCTCAGTCCGGGAAGCAGTACGAGTCGCTCGACGCGTCGCCGCCCTGCAGGCGCACCTGGTGGGGCCGCTCGCCCTGGAACTCCAGGAAGAAGTCCGGGTCGACGCGGAACTCGCCGTCGCTGTCGAGCTTGACCATCCAGCCGTCGATGCCCTCGGGGTAGAACTGCTCGTCCCAGGCGGCGTACAGCGAGTTCGTCAGGTACACGCGCTTGCCGTCGCGCGAGACCTCGACCATCTGCGGCCCGCCGTTCAGCGCGCCCGCGGCCGGGTGCGCGGTCCGCCGGACGATGCCGCCCAGGCGCACGGAGCCGGTCTCGCGCGGGTTGTCGGGGTCGGTGACGTCGAAGCGCTTGATCTCCCCCGTCCCCCAGCACGACACGTACAGGGCGCGGTCGTCGACGGACAGGGCGATGTCGGTGACCAGCGGCGGCACGGCGCCGAACGGCTGCAGCAGCGGCGGGAGCTGGTCGGCCTCGGCCGGCTCGGCCGGGATCGAGATGACCTTCCTGGCGCTGACCGTCCCGTCGTCGCCGCGGCGCCACAGCCACACCGACGCCGACAGGTCGGCGGTCGACGTCACGACGCCGACGAACCCGTACGCCTTGCGCGGGTCGTGGGCGGGGCGCAGCTCGAGGACCATCTGGTGCTCGGGGCCGAGGTCGATCTCCTGCACGTGGCGGCGCCGCTTCCAGTCCCACACGTGGAGCCTGTGGCCGTACCGGTTGCCGAGCAGCAGCTCGCCGACGAGGCCGTCCTCGACCATGTTCGGCGTGCCCCACTCGCTGCTGACGATCGTGTCGTGCGCGATGTGCCACCAGAAGTCGTAGGCGAGCTCCTGCGGGCCGCGGTCCTCCTCCCACGCGCCCTTCACGGAGAACGTGTCGTGGTCGAGCAGGAAGATGCCGCCGGGGCCGTCCCCGTCGGGCGCGCCGAGCGCCGACACGTAGATGCCGTCGGGGCCGCAGTGGATCGTGTGCGGGCGGCTGTAGCCGGCCTTGCGCGCGATCTCGTCGGCCTCGATGACCTTCTCGAGCTTCGGCGCGCGCGGGTCGCCCTTGACGTCGATGACGTGGATGCGCGAGCTGCGCAGGCCCGGCACGAGCAGGTAGCGGCGCTCGACGTGCGGGTGCGCCGCCCACGGGCACAGCGCGCTGGAGCACGCGTTCCAGCCGAAGTGGTGCAGCTCGTCACCCACGTTGGGCATGTCGAGCCGCCCGACGATCGTGCCGTAGCTGGACGACTCCGGGTCGAGATCGACCACCGCGAGCGCGTCGGGGGCCCGGTCGCCGTTGGTGCCCGTGTTCAGCGTGACGACGTAGCCGAGCGTCTCGGGGTCGGCGGCGGCCGCCTCCCCGGGCGTGGCGTGGAAGGTGGGGTCCGGCTTGAGCAGCGCCATGCCGGGAAACGTATTAAATCCACTCGGGATTACGCAAATTGGCGCGCCGGCACTCAGCGCCGCCCGGCCAGCTCGACGAACGGGTCGAGCGCGGCGGGGTTGGCCAGGCTGTCGCGGCTGGCCGCCTTGTCCGGCGGCGTGCCCATGAGGATGCGCTTGACCGGCACCTCCAGCACCTTGCCCGACAGCGTGCGCGGCACCTCGGCGACCGCGTAGACGACGTTGGGGACGTGGCGCGGCGAGCAGTCCTCGCGCACGCGCCTGGCGATGCGCTTCTCGAGGTCCTCGTCGAGCGTGGCGCCCTCGCGCAGCACGACGAACAGCGGCATCCAGCCGTCGACGTCGACGACGAGCGCGTCGACGATCTCGTCCAGCGACAGGACCGCCCGGTAGATCTCGCTGGTGCCCATGCGCACGCCGCCGCGGTTGATCGTCGAGTCGCTGCGCCCGTAGATGATCGCGGTGCCGCGCTCGGTGATCTCGATCCAGTCGCCGTGGCGCCACACGCCCGGGAACATCTCGAAGTAGCTGTCGCGGTAGCGGCTGCCGTCCTCGTCGCCCCACAGGTACAGCGGCATCGACGGCATCGGCTCCGCGAGCACGAGCTCCCCCATCTCGCCGATCAGCGGGCGGCCGTCGGGGTCCCACGACTCGACGCGCGCGCCGAGCATGCGGCCCTGCAGCTCGCCCTCGTAGACGGGCAGCGTCGGGACGCCGCCGACGAACGCGGTGCACAGGTCCGACCCGCCGCTGGTCGAGAACAGCCAGGTCGCGTCGCCGAGCTGCTCGTAGACCCAGTCGAAGCCCTCGGGCGACAGCGGCGACCCGGTCGAGCCGACGGCGCGCAGGGCGCTGAGGTCGCGCCCCTCGGCGGGCACGATGTCGGCCTTCATGCACGACGCGATGTAGGAGGCGCTCGTGCCGAAGCAGGTGATCCCGGCCTCCTCGGCCAGGTCCCACAGCGTCCCCAGGTCCGGGTGCCCGGGGTTGCCGTCGTACAGGACCACGGACGCGTCGGTGAGCAGGACGCCGACCAGGAAGTTCCACATCATCCAGCCGGTCGTCGTGAACCAGAAGATGCGGTCCCCGGCGCGCGCGTCGAGGTGCAGGTGGTGGTGCTTGAGCTGCTCGAGCAGGATGCCGCCGTGGCCCTGGACGATCGCCTTGGGCAGGCCGGTCGTGCCGGAGCTGTAGAGGACCCAGAGCGGATGGTCGAACGGGACCTGCTCGAAGATCAGCTCGCCGTCGGCGAGGAAGTCGTCCCAGGGGATCGTGCCGTCCAGCGGCTCGTCGCCCAGCAGGACGGTCGCGCGCAGCGACGGCATCTGCTCCATCAGCCCGGCGACGACCTCGCGGCGGTCGAACCAGCGCCCGCCGTAGCGGTAGCCGCCGACGGCCAGCAGCACCGCGGGCTCGAGCTGCGCGAAGCGGTCGACCACGCTGCGCGCCCCGAAGTCCGGCGAGCACGACGACCAGATCGCCCCCAGCGACGCGGCCGCGAGCATGGCCGCCATCGCCTCCGGGCCGTTGG
>DATMSA010000007.1:0-28039 GCA_035565675.1 Capillimicrobium sp.
CAGCTACCACGCGGGGCTGATCGGCCGCTACGCGATCGAGGGCTGGGCGCGGGTGCCCGTCGAGGTGGAGATCGCCTCCGAGTACCGCTACCGCGATCCGATCGTGGGGCCGGGCGACCTGGTCGTCGGGATCACGCAGTCGGGCGAGACGGCCGACACGCTGGCGGCGATGCGCCTGGCGCGCGAGCGCGGCGCCACGGTCCTGGCGGTCACGAACGTGCGCGGGTCGCAGGCCACCCGCGACGCCGACGGCGTCCTCTACACCCGCGCGGGCCTGGAGATCGGCGTCGCCGCCACGAAGACGTTCACCTGCCAGGTGGCGGTCATGCTGCTGCTCGCGCTGCGCCTGGCCGAGCTGCGCGGGACGCTGTCGCCCGAGCGCCTGGCCGAGCTCGTCCCCGAGGTCAAGCACCTGCCCTCGCAGGTCACCGAGCTGATGGAGACGCTCGCGCCCGAGGTCGACGCGCTGGCCGAGCGCTGGTGGCAGGCGAACTTCTTCCTGTACCTGGGCCGCCACGCCGGCCTCGCCGTCGCCCACGAGGGCGCGCTGAAGCTCAAGGAGATCTCCTACATCTCCACCGACGCGTACGCGGCCGGGGAGATGAAGCACGGGCCGATCGCGCTGCTGGACGAGATGACGCCCGTGGTGTGCGTGGCGACCGACTCGCCGGTGCTCGACAAGGTCGTCTCCAACATGCAGGAGGTCCGCGCCCGCGGCGCGCACGTGATCGCGATCACGACCGCCGGCAACGAGGAGATCGCCAAGCACGCGGAGGCGATCCTGCCGGTGCCGCGGACCGACTGGATGCTGCAGCCGATCCTGGCGGTCATCCCGCTGCAGCTCCTGGCCTACGGGATCGCCGTGCGGCGGGGGCTGAACGTCGACCAGCCCCGCAATCTCGCCAAGACCGTCACCGTCGAATAGCGAGCGCATGGCGATCGGGCTCGACCTCCTCGAGATCGACCGCCTCGAGCGGGCGCTGGAGCGGCGCCCGCGGCTCGCGGAGCGCCTGTTCACCGAGGGCGAGCGCGCGTACGCGGCGGCGCGCAGCCGCCCGGCCCAGCACCTGGCCGCCCGCTTCTGCGCCAAGGAGGCGGTGGCCAAGGCGCTGCGGCTGGAGGCCTGGAGCTGGCAGGACATCGAGGTCGTCAGCGGCGACGACGGGCCGCGGATCGTGCTGCGCGGCGCGCTCGCCGGCCGGGCGCGCGCCGTCGAGGTGTCGCTCACCCACTCGCGCGGGATCGCCGGCGCGGTCGCGATGGTGACGTGATGGAGCCGCTCTACACCGCCCAGGAGATGCGCGACACCGATCGCTGGGCGATCGAGGAGCGCCGCGTCCCGTCGCTGGACCTGATGGAGCGCGCCGGCGGCGGGCTGGCCGAGGTCGTCGCCGGCGTGGTGCCCGACGGGCCGATCGTCGCCGTGTGCGGAACCGGCAACAACGGCGGCGACGGCTTCGTCGCCGCCCGGGTGCTGCACGAGGCCGGGCGCGACGTGCGCGTCGTGCTGGCGGGCGACCCGGCGAAGGTCTCCGGCGACGCCGCCGAGAACCTGCGCCGCCTGACCGTGCGCGTCGAGCCGTGGGATCCCGCCTGCCTGGACGGCGCCGCGGGCGTCGTCGACGCGCTGCTGGGCACCGGGTTCGCCGGCGAGGTGCGCGGCACGGTGGGGGAGGCGGTCCGCGCGCTCGCGGACGGCGCGGTGCCCGTCGTGGCCGCCGACGTGCCCAGCGGCGTCGACGCGTCGACCGGCGAGGTCGCCGGGCCTGCGGTGCGGGCGGTCGCCACCGCCACCTTCCACGCCGCCAAGCCCGGCCTGTGGGTGGCGCCCGGCAAGCGCCACGCCGGCGCCGTGCACGTCGTCGAGATCGGCATCCCCGACGGTGGCCCGGCGTCGCCGAGCGTCGGCCTGATCGGCGAGGACGCGCTCGCGCCCGTGCCGCGGCGCGGCGCCGACTCGACGAAGTTCTCCTCCGGCCACGTGCTGATCTGCGGCGGCTCGCGCGGTCTCACCGGCGCCCCGTCGATGGCGGCCGAGGCGGCGATGCGCGCCGGCGCCGGCTACGTGACCGTGGCGATCCCCGCCTCGCTGAACGTGGTCTTCGAGGTGCGCCTGCTGGAGGTCATGTCGCTGCCGCTGCCCGACGAGGACGGGGCGCTCACCGGCGCGGGCGCCGACGCCGTGCTGGCCGAGGCGCAGCGGCGCGGCGGCGCGCTGGTCGTCGGGCCCGGCTTCGGGCGCGCGGAGCCCTCGCTGGAGCTGGCGCGGCGCCTGGCCGCCGCCGCCCCCGGGCCGCTCGTGCTCGACGCCGACGGCCTCAACGCGCACGCCGGGCGGATCGAGGCGCTCGCGCAGCGCACGGCGCCGACCGTCATCACCCCGCACGCGGGGGAGCTCGGGCGGCTGCTCGACGTCGACTCCCGCGAGATCGACCGCCGCCGGCTGTGGTTCGCCCGCGAGGCGGCCCGCCGATCCGGCGCGGTCGTCGTGCTCAAGGGCGACGACACGCTCGTCGCCGCCCCCGACGGCCGCGTCGGCGTCAGTCGCGGCGGGGCGGGCGCGCTGGCCACCGCGGGCACCGGCGACGTGCTGTCAGGCGTCGTGGCCGCGATGCTCGCCAAGGGACTGGCGCCGCTGGACGCCGCGTGCGCGGGCGTCGAGCTGCACCGCCGCGCCGGGCGCCTGGCCGCGGTCCGCGTCGGCGCCGCGGAGGGCGTCGTCGCCTCCGACGTCATCGCCGTGCTGCCGCGCGCCTGGACCGCCGGCGCCTGAGCGGCCCGCCGGCCACGGGACGATCGCGGCGATCAGGACCACCGCGCCGACCGCCATGCCCGTCGCCTCGCTGAAGTCGCGGCTCAGCCAGCCGCCGGCGACCGCGCCGGCGAGGTACAGCAGCCAGGACGCCGCGGGCGTGCGCTCGTGGTGGTGGGCGGGGTCGCGCGTCACGAGGCGGGTGAAGACGCGCGTGAGCGTCCCCGTGACGAACGTCGTCATCACGCCCGGGACCGCGATCTGCTGGGCGGCCGTGCTCTGCAGCCCCATCGCGGCCGCGGCCAGGCCGATCAGCGCGATCGTGCCCAGCGGCTCCCACAGCGCCGCGATCCCCAGCAGCACGACCGCCTCGGCGGCGAGCACCGCGGTCACCCTCCCCGTCCAGCCCTGCGGGCTGCGGCGCAGGACGAGCGAGGCGAGGACCACGCCCACGCAGAACAGCCCCAGCGCCATCCCCGACCGTCCCACCGCATCCCATTCGCCGCGGCCCAGCGCGATGCCCAGCAGCACCGTGTTGCCGGTCTGGTTGGCCGTGAACACCTCCTGCAGGCCCAGGAACGAGGCCGCGTCCACGCAGCCGGCGGCGCCCGCGAGCAGGACGAGCCGGGGGTGGATGTAGGCTTCGCGGCCCATGAAGGTGCGCGAGATCATGGAGGTCGACGTCCCGACTGTCGACCCCGACGCCTCCGTCGAGGAGGCCATCCGGCTGCTGCGCGAGCACGACCTGCCCGGCGTGCCGGTCGTCAACGACGGCGGCCGCTGCGTCGGGATCATCACCGAGGACGACCTCGTGATCCCCGACGAGGAGGGGGACCTGCACCTGCCCCACTACATCCAGCTGTTCGGCGGCATCGTCTACCTCGAGCCGCTGCGCCGCTTCGAGGAGCGGCTGCGCAAGGCGTTCGCGTCGAGCGTCTCGGACATGATGACCGCCGACCCGATCACGGTCGACGCCGACGCGGACGTCGACGAGGCGGCCAAGCTGATCGCCAAGCACGGCCACAACCGCCTGCCGGTCGTCGAGCACGGCCGTCTCGTCGGGGTCGTCACGCGCCTCGACGTCCTGCAGGCGCTGCACGGGGAGTGAGCCGCGGGCGTGCCCCGGGCTGAGGCGCGCGTCGACCTCGCCGCCGTGGAGGCCAACGTCGCGCGGCTGCGCGCGCGACTGCGCCCCGCCACGACGCTGTGCGCGGTCGTGAAGGCCGACGGCTACGGCCACGGCGCGGTCCCGTGCGCGCGCGCCGCGCTCGCCGGCGGCGCCGACTGGATCGCGGTCGTCACCGGCACCGAGGCGCAGGCGCTGCGCGAGGGCGGGATCGAGGCGCCGATCCTGGCGATGGGCGCGCTGGACCGCGACGAGCTGGAGCGCGCGCTCGACGCGCGCGCCGACATCGGCGCCTGGAGCGCGCGCTTCCTGCGCCATCTCGGAGACCGTGACGCCCGCGTGCACGTCAAGCTCGACACCGGCATGGGCCGCCTCGGCACGCGCGACCCGGCGCAGGCCGACGAGGTCCTCGACGCGCTCGGCGAGCGCGCGGTCGGCCTGTGGACCCACCTGGCCACCGCCGACGCGCTCGGCGACCGCTTCTTCGGCGAGCAGCTCCAGCGCTTCCGGGCGTGGGCGCTGCCGCACAAGGAGCGCCGCCCCGAGCTGCTGCTGCACGCGGCCAACAGCGCCGGCACGCTGCGCGACCCCGACAGCCACTTCGACCTCGTCCGCTGCGGCATCGCGATCTACGGGCTGGACCCGTTCGGCGAGGACCCCGCCCCGCACGGGCTGCGCCCGGCCCTCGAGCTGCGCTCCTACGTCGCGACGCTGAAGCGCTGCGAGCCGGGGGAGGGGGCCGGGTACGGGCGGCGCTTCATCGCCGACGAGCCCACCCGGCTGGCGACCCTGCCGATCGGCTACGGCGACGGGTGGCGGCGCGCGCTGTCCGACAACGCCGAGGTGGTCATCCGCGGGCGGCGCTACCCGCTCGTGGGCACGATCTCGATGGACAACGTCACCGTCGACGTGGGCCTGGACTCCGACGTGCGCCCCGGCGACGCGGCGACGCTCATCGGCGACGGGATCCTCGCCGAGGAGGTCGCGCGGCGGATCGGCACGATCAACTACGAGGTGACGACGGGCCTGCTACCGCGGACGCGGCGCGTGTACCACCGCGACGGGGAGCCCGCGCGGCCATGAGCGGCCCGCTGGACCTCGCGGCCCGGGCGCTGGCGGGGGAGCCGGCGTGGATCGTCGGGGGCGCGGTGCGCGACCGGCTGCTGGGCCGGGAGGTGCTCGACGTCGACGTCGTGGTCGCCGGCGACCCGCGCGCCGCCGCCACGGCGATCGCCCGCGCGGCCGGGCCGGGCGCGACCCGCTTCGAGCTGTCGGGGCCGTTTCGCACCTGGCGGGTCGTGGCCCGCGGGCACGCCTGGCAGATCGACGTCAACCCGCTGCGCGGCGGCGCGCTCGAGGCCGACCTCGCGCTGCGCGACCTGACGATCAACGCGATGGCCGAGCCGCTCGGCGGCGGGCCGATCGCCGACCCGTTCGGCGGGCAGGCCGACCTCGCCGCGCGCCGCGCCCGCGCGGTCGGGCCGCGGTCGTTCGCCGACGACCCGCTGCGGACGCTGCGCGTCGCGCGCTTCGCCTGCGAGCTGGAGCTCGAGGTCGAGCCCGAGACCGCGCGCCTGGCGCGCGCCCACGCCGCCGAGCTGGAGGCCGTCGCCGGCGAGCGGATCTTCGCCGAGCTGAAGCGGATCATCGCCGCCCCGCGCATCCGCGCCGGCCTTGCGCTCATGGACGAGCTCGGCGTGACCGACCACGTGCTGCCCGAGCTCGGCGCGATGCGCGGCGTCGAGCAGAACCGCTACCACCACGCCGACGTGCTGGAGCACACGCTCGAGGTGCTCGACGAGGCCCTGCGCATCCAGGCCGACCCCGGCGCGGTGTTCGGCGAGGCGCACGACGGGGCGCTGCGGGCGCTGCTGGCCGAGCCGCTGGCCGACGGGCTGACCCGAGGCGACGCGCTGCGCCTCGGCGCGCTCCTGCACGACGCCGCCAAGCCCGACACGCGCGCGATCGGCGCGGACGGCGAGGTGCTCGGCTTCCCCCGCCACGACGTCGAGGGCGAGGCGCTCGTGCGCCGCCGCCTGGAGCGCCTGCGCACCTCCGAGGCGCTGCGCGCGCACGTCGCCGCGCTCACGCGCCACCACCTGCGCCTCGGCTTCCTCACGCACGAGCGCGACGAGCAGGGGGCGCTGCCGCGCCGGGCGCTGTACCGCTACCTGACCACCACCGAGCCGGTGGAGGTCGACGTGACGCTGCTGTCGGTCGCCGACCGGCTGGCCACCCGCGGGCGCAAGGCCGACGAGGCGATCGCGCGGCACATGGCGCTCGCGCGCGAGGTGGTCGGCGAGGCGCTGCGGTGGCGGCGCGGCGAGACGCGGCCGCCGGCGCTGATCCGCGGCGACGAGCTCGCCCGCGAGCTGGGCATCGCGCCCGGCCCCGAGCTGGGACGGCTGCTGGCCGAGCTGGCGGAGGCGACGTTCGCCGGGGAGGTCGCGACGCGTCAGGAGGCCGTCTCGGCGGCCCGGGCATCGCTCGCGGAGTCCGCCGAGGCCTGAGCGGCGAGCGCGCGGGCGGTCGCCTCGACCGCGCGGGCGGCGTCGACCACGGTCTCGTAGACGACGTTGTCGGCGTGGTCGGTCGGCCAGTGGTAGTTGGCCGGCTCCTTGCGGTGGTTCACCGAGCCCATCATCGCGGTGCGGTAGCCGTCGCGGACGGCGATCAGCGCGTCGGAGCCGAACGAGAACTTCAGGCCGCGGCGGATCGTCACGCCGGCCTCGCGAGCGGCCCGCTCGACCGTGTCCTTGAGCTCGTCGTCGTAGCGGTAGAAGCGCAGCATGCCCTCGCGCTCGGGCAGCGTCAGCTCGGGCGACCCGACGGTGTCGACCACGAGCACCTGGGTGGTCTCGCGCGGCAGCCGCGGCCACCAGTCGCGGGCGAAGCCCTGCATGCCCTCCTCGAAGGACTCCTCGCTGCCGGTCGACACGAGCAGCACGCGCAGCCCCGTCAGCGGCTCCTCGCGCAGGCGGCGGGCGAGCGCCAGCACGACGGCGACGCCGGTGAGGTTGTCGTTGGCCCCGGGGACCACCTTGCGCAGGCCGATGTCGGCGAACGCGGCCGCGCTGATGAGCGAGACGAGCGTCCCGATCCGGCGTGTGCGCCGCGCGCCCGTGGCCGCGCCGGCGGCCACCAGCACGGGGCCGCCGAAGACGAGCCACATCAGCGGCGGCGACGTGTCGAGCTTCTGGAAGACCCACGGCGCGACCTCGTCGATCGCGTCGGGCAGCCGCGGGTCGAAGATCGCGCCGGCGTGCGCGGCGTCGTGGTGGGCGACGACGACGAGCGTGCGCGCGGCGTCGCGGTCGCCGGCCTCGGCGACCACGTTCCACGTGCGCCTGCGGCGCCCGGCGAGCCGGCGCGTCCAGTGACGCCAGATCACGAGGTCGTCCCACACCGCGGCCGCCGACGCCCCGGCCGCCAGCGCGGCCAGCGCGCGGCGACGGCGCCCGCCGCGGCCTGCGGCCAGCCCGGCGACCCCGGCGATCGCGCAGGCGACGCCCAGCGGCCACCAGTAGCCGCCGTGCGCGGGGTGGTCGTCGACCGACGGCTCCAGGCCCTCCTCGCGCAGCCGCGCGGCGATCCACTCGGCGGCCTCGCGCTCGCCCGCGGACGCCGAGCCGCGCTCGATCGACGCCAGGTGGCGGATCGCGCTCTCGATCAGCTCGCGGTCGGGCTCCATGCGGGCAGCACCCTATATCGTCGCCGGCCATGCCCCTGCGTCTCGAGCACGACGGTCCGCTGGCGGTCCTGACGATCGACCATCCGCCGCTGAACCTGTTCGACCACCCGCTCCTCGACGACCTCGGCGCGCGCCTGGACGAGCTGCACGACGCGCCGCCGCGGGGCCTGCTGGTGCGCGCGGAGGGCAAGGTCGTCTCCGGCGGCGTCGACGTCGGCGGGGTGTTCGACGGGCTCGGCGCGCAGGCCGCCGCGCGCCTGTGGGCGCACCTGCTGTCGCTGATCCACCGCCTCGAGCAGCTCCCGTGCCCGACCGTGTTCGCCGCGCACGCGCTGACGCTCACCGCGGCGTTCGAGGTCGCGCTCGGCTGCGACCTGCTGCTGGCCGCGCGCTCGGCGCGCTTCGGGCTGGTCGAGCGCGTCGTCGGGCTGACGCCGTCGATGGGCGGCACGCAGCGGCTGGCCGAGCGCGCGGGCCCGGCGCGGGCGCGCGAGCTGGTGATGACCGGCGACCTGTACGGCGCCGAGACGCTCGAGCGCTGGAACGTCGTCAACCGCGTGCTCGACGACGACGGGTTCGACGACGCCGCCCGCGCGTTCGCGCGCGGGCTGGCCGAGGGGCCGACGGCCGCGCACGCGGCGACCAAGCAGGTCGTGCGCGCCTACCTGGACGGCGGCGTGCTGCGCGCCGACTACGCGGTGCCGAAGCTGTCGGGCGACCTGTTCGCCACCGACGACCTGCGCCAGGCGGTGCGCTCGTTCCTGGACCGCGGCCCGGGGCACGCCACGTTCACCGGGCGCTGACCGCCCGCGCTCAGCCGACCAGCTCGGGGCGCGTCGCGACCGCCCGCAGCCGCTCGCGCATCGCCGTGCGCGCGTAGTCGAAGGCCCGCGGGTCGTCGTCGAGCAGCGCGCCGGCGTTGGCGGCGCCCACGAACGCGTCGAGCTCGAACGCGAGCTGCTCGGCGTCGACGTCCGGGTGCAGCTCGCCGGCCTCGCGGGCGCGCTCGATCGTCCCGACGAGCCAGTCCCACCACGCGTCCTTCTCGCGCTTGAGCGCGTCGCGCACCCGCCCGGGGCGGGGGCCGAACTCCATCTCGGCGGCGTAGAAGAAGCACCCGCCGGGGAACACGCGGTCCTTCGAGTAGGCGATCCGGTTCTCGCACATCGCCCACAGGCGCGCCAGCCCGCGCAGCTCGAGGGCCGGCTGGATGACGCGCTCGATGAACACCTCGCGCGCCCGCTGGATCGTCGCGAGCTGCAGCTCCTCCTTGGAGCCGAAGTGCGCGAACACGCCGCTCTTGGACACCCCGAGCTCGGTCGAGAGGCGCCCGATCGACAGCCCCTCGAGGCTCTCGACGGTCGCGATCTCGGCCGCCCGGTCGAGGATCGCCCGGCGGGTCTGCTCGCCGCGGAGGAGGCGTCCGTCGGTCGTCGTCATCACCTCGGAGCTTGACACGTCCGTCATGGCAAAGTAATAGTACGACCGTTCGTATACTTTGTCCAGCGAGAAGGGAGCTGGCCCATGCGGGTGCTGCTCATCGCCGCCGGGGCGACGTTCCTGGCGATGCTCGACGCGACGATCGCCAACCTGGCGATCGCCGATCTCGGCCGTGACTTCGCGGCCGCGTCCATCGACGACCTGTCCTGGGTGATCAGCGCCTATGCGGTGGCGTTCGCCGGCCTGCTGGCGAGCGCCGGCCGGCTCGCCGCGGTCGTCGGCCTGCGCGCGCTGTTCGTCGCCGGCGTGGGGGTGTTCACGGTCATGTCGGCGGTCTGCGCGGCGGCGCCCTCGCTGGGCGTGCTCGTCGGCGCCCGCGCCCTCCAGGGCGCTGGCGCGGCGGCGATGATCCCCGCCTCGCTGGCCGTCCTGCTCGTCGCCGTCCCGGCCGCGCGGCGCTCCGCCGCGATCGGCGCGTGGGCGGCCAGCTCGGCGCTCGCCGCGGCCGCCGGCCCGGCGATCGGCGGCGTCCTCGTCGACGTCTTCGGCTGGCGCGCCGTGTTCGTCGTCAACGTGCCGCTCGGCGCGGCCCTGGCGGTCGCGGCCTGGCGGACCATCGCGCCGCCGGCCACCAACGGCGTGCGGCCGCCGCTGCCGGACCTGCTCGGCACCGCGCTGCTGGCCGGCGGGATCGGCGCGATCGTCGCCGGGCTCACCGAGGGCGGCGAGTGGGGCTGGGGCTCCCCGGCGACGCTGGCGGCGATCGGCGGCGGCGCCGTGCTCGTCGCGGTCGTGCTCGCCCGCTCGGCCCGCGTCCCGGTCCCCGCGGTCGAGATCGGGCTGTGGCGGGCGCGCCGGTTCGCGGTCGCCAACGTCGCCTCGCTGCTGTACGGCGCGTCGCTGTTCCCGTGGCTGCTGCTGGGCGTCCTCGTGCTGACGCGCCTGTGGGGCTACTCCGAGCTCGAGGCGGGCCTGGCGATGAGCCCGGCCGCGATCGTCGCCGCGGTGGCGGCCGTCGCCGGCGGGCGCCTGGCCGCGCGCGTCGGGCCCGGGCCGCTCGTCGCAGCGGGCGGGCTCGTGCTCGCCGCCAGCGCCCTGTGGATCGCCGTCGCGCTGGAGCCCCACGACCAGTTCTGGTCGCTGTGGCTGCCCGCGGGCGTCGTCATCGGCATCGGCACCGGTCTCCTGGCCACCGGCACGTCCACCGCGGCGGCGCTGGCCGTCGCGCCGGCGCGCTTCGCCGACGCCACCGGCATGAACACGACCGCCCGCCAGGTCGGCGGGGCGCTGGGCGTCGCCGCCCTCGCGCTGCTGATGCCCGCCGCCCCGGCGCTGGGCGACTTCACCGCGGTCTACGCCTTCTGCGGCGTCGCCGCGCTCGCCACCGGCCTGGCCGGCCTGGCGCTCATCCGGCCCGCCGCGGTCCCCGCGGCGGCCCCCGTCCCCGAAGGGAGCATCTGATGGACGACGTGACCGACCCGCTCGCGAGCGCGCCGTGGCGCCGCTTCGCGGTCCTCGGCGACTCGATCGCCGAGGGCATCGGCGACCCCGCCGACGGCTACCCGGACGGCGGCTGGGCCGACGCGGTCGCCACCGCGCTGGACCGGGCCCGGCCCGGCCTGGAGTACCGCAACCTCGGCGCGCGCGGCCTGCTCGCCGAGGAGGTGCGCGAGACGCAGCTCGACGCCGCGCTCGCGTTCGAACCGGACCTCGCGGCGGTGAGCGCGGGCGGCAACGACCTGCTCGCGCCCGGGTTCGACGGGCCCGGGGTGGAGGAGGAGCTCGACGAGATGGTCGGCGCGCTGCGCGGCGCCGGCGCCGACGTCGTCACGTTCGGACTGTTCGACATCACCACGACGGGCCTGGTGCCCGAGCCGTACGCGGAGGAGCTGCACCGGCGCCTGCGCGAGCTGTCGGATCGCGCCGCGGCGGTCGCCCGCCGCCGCGGCGCGATCCACATCGACGCCACGTCGCACCCGGTCGGGGCCGACCCGTCGATCTACAGCGCCGACCTCCGCCACCTCAACGCGATCGGCCACACGGTGTTCACCGCGGAGGTGCTGAAGGCGCTCAGCGCCCGGTCCGGCGCATTCCTCGTGCCGCCAGCGAGCCCAGGACGAGCAGCATCCCGCCGATGGCGACGAGCGCGGGCCACGTATCAGCCCACGTGACGTCGCCCACGAAGCCCTGACGGACGCCCTCGAGGACGTAGGTGGCCGGGTTGATCGTCGCGATCGCGTGCATCCACCCGGCCAGCAGGTCCTCGGGGGCGAACGCGGGGGTGAACAGCACGAGGATGAAGCCGCCCATCTGCATGAGCGGCGCCGCCTGCTGGGTGCGGAATGCGAGCGCGAGCGTCGTCGAGTAGCAGGCCAGGCAGGTCGCCAGGCCCATGACGAGCGCGAACGCGAGCGCGACGGCGCCGAGCCCCGGCCAGTCGACGCCGATGATCAGCCCGGCGACCAGGACGACCGAGGACGGCAGCAGCGAGCGCAGCGCGGCGGCCGCGACGATGCCGGCCAGCAGCGTCAGGCGCGGCGCGGGGACGAGCAGGAGCCGGTCGAACCAGCCGCGCTCGATGTCGCGCGCCAGGTTCACCCCGGTCGCCGCGCCGCTGAACGCGGCCCCCTGGAGCATGCCCACCGGGACGATGAACGTCTTGAAGTCGTCGGCGGTGAAGCCGGGCAGCTCGGCGGCGGCCCCGAACATGCTCGTGAGGCCGAGCAGGAAGATCGTCGGCGCCAGCAGCCCCGGGATCGAGGCGCCCGGCACGCGCAGGATCTCGTTGAGCCCGCGGCGGCCCAGCCACAGGACGATGCGCGCCTGCTCGGTCATGCGCTCGCGAGCCTCCGGCGCAGGGCGAGCACGCACGCCGCGATCATCACGACCGCGACGCCGGCGGCCGCGGCGAGCCCCTCGAGCACGGGTCCGGCCGAGACCGGGCCCACGATCGGGTCGCGCATCCCGTTGGCGATGTAGCTGAGCGGGTTGTAGCGCGCGATCTGGCGAGCCGGGGTCTCCAGCAGGTCCTGCGGGAAGAACGCCGAGGACACGAACAGGATCACGAACACGAGGGGGAACACGCCCTGCACCGTCGACACGTTGCGGGCGATCAGCGCGATCGTGATCCCGATCGCGCCGAAGCCGACGCCGGCCACGACCCCGATCGCGGCGACGGCGATCACGCCGAGGACGCCGCCCTGGACGGCGCCGCCGAAGATGAGGTCGATCGCGATGAACCAGGCGACCTGGAACAGCGCGATGACGGCGGCCGCGCACAGCCGGCCGAGGACGATCGCCACGCGCGGGATCGGCGCGGCCACGAGGCGGTCGAAGAAGCCCATCTCGATCTCGAGCGCGATCGCGATGCCGGAGGCGACGCCGCCGAGCAGCAGCGCCTGCGTCAGCGAGCCGGCGAGCTGGAAGTCGAGGAAGCTCGACACGGGCGGGAAGCCGGGCAGGCTCGTCGTGCGGGTCAGGCCGCCGACGTTGGCGGCCAGGAACAGCGTCGGGAAGATCACCAGCGGCGCGACGAACTGGGGTCTGCGGACGGTGTTGCGCAGCGCGCGGCGGGCCAGCGCCCCGACGATGCGGATCATCGCGGGCCGACGGCCACCGGCGCGCCCGGTTGCTCGTCGTCCTCGAGGTGATGCCCGGTGCGCGCCACGAACACGTCGTCGAGCGTGGGCTGCACCACCTCCAGGCCGCAGACCTCGACGCCGGCCTCGTCCAGCGCGCGCACGATCGGGGCGATCGCCCCGGCCCCGCCGGGCAGCGGGAGGCGCAGGTGGGTGCCGTCGGTGCCCGGGGCCGGCGTGCCGAAGGGCTGCAGGGCGGCGGCGGCCGCCTCCAGGTCGGGCGGGCCGCCGTTCGTCACGAACGTGAGGTCGACGTGCGGGTGGCCGACCTCGGCCTTCAGCGCGGCGGGCGTGCCCTCGGCGACGAGCCGGCCGCCGTCGATGATCCCGACGCGGTCGGCGAGCTGGTCGGCCTCCTCGAGGTACTGGGTGGTGAGGAAGACGGTGGTGCCGGCGTCCTTGAGGCGGCGGACCTCGGCCCACAGCGTCATGCGCGAGACGGGGTCCAGGCCGGTGGTCGGCTCGTCGAGGAACAGCACCGCCGGCTCGTGGATGAGCGCCAGCGCGAGGTCCAGGCGGCGGCGCATGCCGCCCGAGTAGGTGGCGACGCGGCGGTCCTGGGCGTGGACGAGGTCGACGCGCTCGAGCAGGTCCTGGGCGCGGTCGCGGACGCTCGCGGGGGAGATCCCGTGCAAGGTCGCTTGCAGCTCGACGAGCTCGCGGCCGGTCATCAGTCCGTCGAGCGCGGCCTCCTGGAGGGCGACCCCGATGCGGCGGCGGACCGCGTCGGGCTCACGCGCGACGTCGTGGCCGGCGACGGTCGCACGACCGCCGGTGGGGCGCAGGAGCGTGACCAGCATGCGGACGGTGGTGGTCTTCCCGGCCCCGTTGGGCCCCAGAAAGCCGTAGACCTCGCCCTCGCGGACGGCCAGATCGACCCCCGCGACGGCGGTCAGACCCCCCTTGAACGTCCGCTCCAGCCCGTGCGTCTCGATCGCCGCCATGCGCTCGCAGCAGTGTACGGAGCGCAACATCCGGGCTCCGTTGGTGTTCAATTGCAGCGATGTCCCGCCCAGCCCGCATTCTCACCGTCCTCGCCGGCCTCGTCGGCGCCACGTTCCTGGCGGCCTCGCCCGCGATGGCGACGATCACCGAGATCGGGCCGACCGGGGACGAGGCCACCGGCAAGCCCGCCTGTCCCGAGGACTGCATCGCCGTCACCCGCACCACCGGCTACCAGCAGTCGGCCGGCGGGGAGAACGGCGCCTACCGGATCCCGCGCGACGGCCGCATCGTCGCCTGGTCGATCACGCTCGGCAATCCCGGCACCAAGCCGACCCGCGACCCCGAGACCGGCCGTCGCGGCAAGTCGCAGGTCAAGTTCTTCACCGACAACTACGGCGGCGAGGCCCAGGCCGGGATCGCGATCCTGACGACCGGCAAGAAGCGCCGCGCCCGCACGATCGCGCTCAGCCCGATCGTGAAGCTGACCCCGTTCTTCGGGAAGACCGTCCAGTTCCCGCTGGCCGAGACCATCGAGGTCAAGAAGGGGGACATCGTCGCGCTGAACGTGCCCACGTGGGCCCCGGCGCTGGCGACCGGCCTGCCGAACACGTTCGCGTGGCGGGCGAGCCGCACCGAGAAGTGCTCGGACCCGAGCGTCAACCAGCTCCAGACCTCGCAGGAGCTCAACCAGCTCACGCAGTACAACTGCGTCTACCGCACGGCGCGGCTGACGTACTCGGCGACGCTGATCTCGACGCCGTAGCCGGCGGCCCCGAGCCCCGAAACGGCATCATCGAGGGCGTGTGAGCGGTCGCGCCCGCGCGCGGCCGCTCGTCACCGCCGTCCCCGCCGCCCCGGCCGCCCCCGCCGCCCCCGCCGCGAGTGGCGATTGAGCCCCGCTCAGCGGGGCTGAATCGCCACTCACGGTCGAGCGCTCGGGCGACTGCGTCCAAGCGCCCACGGCGGCCCGTCGTTGTCAGATCGAGCTCGCTATGCGGGCTGGATCTGACAACGCTCCGTCACGGCTTGGCGCGTGCCCCTCCCTCGCCGCGAGTGGCGATTTCCTTCCAGGGGGTGGAAAGAAATCGCCACTCGCGATACGAGCAGAGCACGCTGGCGGCTCGGCGGGGGAGGGGAGGCGCCGGGCTTCCCTCGGCGGCATCGAAGCGCGAAGCCGCCCGCGCGCCTTCGATGATGCCGTCCTGCGTCGCTCAGCCCGCGAGCGCGAAACGAGCGGGGGCGCGAAGCCGACGAGCGGCCTAGCAGGCGCCCGGGTTCTGGGCGCAGAAGTCCTCGAAGCCGGCGCCGCCGGTGTCGCCACCGCCGCCGCCGCCACCGCCGCCGCCGGAGTCGCCGCCGCCGGTGTCGCCGCCGGTGGCCCCGCCGCCGGTGTCGCCGCCGGTCGCGCCGCCCGTGGCCCCGCCGGTCGCGCCGCCGGTGGCGCCGCCGCCGGTGTCGCCGCCGGTCGCGCCGCCCGTGGCCCCGCCGGTCGCGCCGCCGGTCGAACCGCCCGTGGCCCCGCCGGTCGCGCCGCCGCCCGTCGCGCCGGTCCCGGCGCTCTGGTCGGACGGGGTCGTGGGGGTGGTCGCCGTGTCGGCGTCCTCGTCCTCGTCGTCGTCGGCGGGCGGGTCCTCGCCCTCGAGGCCCCGTGCGTCGGCCTCGGAGACCGTGATCGCGGGCAGGTCGGACGGCTGGTCCTCGGTGACCTGGGTGCCGCCGCAGGCGGCGACGCCCACACCGAGCAGGAGCGCCAGCAGGATGGCGGCGAGGTGGCGCGCTCGCATCGAAGGTCCTCTCAGGAGCTGAGCGGCGCCATGCGACGGCCGCAGGTGGGGCAGTCGTTGAGGTCGATCTGCGCCATCTGATCGCACCAGTTGCAGAACCGGAGGTTCTCGACCGCGAACGGCAGGCGCGACGTGCTCGGCGGCAGCGGCAGCACCTTCGCGATCACCTCCAGCTCCTCGCCGGTGTCGCGATCGACGTAGATCTCGTCGGGCTCGGCTTCGATGATGATCTCGCGCCCGGTCGAGGGCGTGCGCATGCGGTAGCGGGTCAGGCTCATTCGACGGCCGATGATACCGGCTGGGCCCCCGGCGACGTTCCGGCGGGCGAACGTACCCACGACGCCGCCGCCTCGGTTAGCATGCCGCGCGTGAGGAGAGGACGCGCCCAGGGGAGGGTCGTCGCTGCGGCCGCATCGGCGGCGACCGCGTTGCTGCTCGCCGCGTGCGGCAGCCAGTCCCCCAGCAGCTCCGACGACAACCTCGTCGAGGGCAAGCGGCTGTTCGTCGAGCGCTGCGGCTCCTGCCACACGCTCGCCCGAGCCGAGACGCGCGGCACGGTCGGCCCCGATCTCGACGCCGCGTTCCGCCAGAGCCTCTCCGAGGGCTTCGGGCGCAGCGTGGTGCGGGGCGTCGTCGCCGAGCAGATCAAGAACCCGCTGCGCAACGGCAAGATGCCGGCGGACCTCGTCACCGGCGACGGCGTCACCGACGTCGCCGCCTACGTGGCCGAGGCCGTGGACCGCGAGGGCAGCGACACCGGGCTGCTGGCCACCGCGGTGCCGCAGGCCGGCGGCGGCGAGCCGGCGGTGGCCGAGAACGGCGTCCTGCAGATCGACGCCGATCCCAACGGCCAGCTCGCCTACGTGACCGACAAGGCCGAGGCGCCGGCCGGCACGCTGACCGTGCGCATGGGCAACGAGTCCCAGGTCGAGCACGACATCGCCGTCGACAACGGCGGCGTCACGGCCAAGGGCGAGGTCGTCGGCCAGGGCGGCACGTCCGAGTTCACCGCCGACTTCCCGGCCGGCGAGTTCGTCTACTTCTGCACGGTGCCCGGCCACCGCGAGGCCGGCATGGAGGGCACGCTCACCGTCCGGTGAGCCGCGAGCGCGGCGGCCGGAGGGCCGCCGCCGCGCGCTCAGAGCAGCGCCCGCACGCCGAGGATCAGCACGACCAGCACGGCCGCGATCGCGGCCACCCACACGAAGAACCGGAACGCCTCGCGCTCCGAGCGCAGCGGGTTGATCACAGCAGGTAGACCGTCACGTAGACGATCACCCACATCACGTCGACGAAGTGCCAGTAGATGCCCGGCACCTCGAGGCCGCGGTGGGCCTCGGGCGAGAAGTGCCCGCGGAACACGCGGATCAGCACGAACAGCAGGAGCAGCAGTCCGATGAACACGTGCGCGCCGTGCAACCCGGTGAGCCCGTAGAAGATCGAGGCCTGGGCCGAGTCCGACGGCGCGAAGCCGACGTGCACGTACTCGTTGATCTGGATGAACAGGAACGTCGCGCCGAGCAGGAACGTCGTGACGATCCCGGCCTTCATGCCCCAGCGGTTGCCCTTGATCGTCGCCTCGACCGTCCAGTGCATCGTCAGCGACGACGAGAGCAGGATCGCCGTGTTCACGCCGGCGATCGCCTTCGGGAGATGGTCGCCCTCCGCCGGCCACGAGTCCCCGGTCACGACCCTGATGAAGAAGTAGGCCGTGAAGAAGGCCCCGAAGACCATGACCTCGCTGATGATGAACAGCAGCATCCCCAGCACCTGGGGCTGCACGCGCGAGGACTGGTTGGCCGGGGGCGGCCCGTGATGGTCGTGGACGGGGAGGGCGGCGGCTTCCATGCGTCAGCTCACGTCGGCGGTCTCGCGGGCGGCGACGACGTGCTCGACCGGGGCGGACGTCGCCTTGCGGATGCGCTCGATCAGGTCGGCCCGCAGCCAGCCCGAGCGCTCCGGCCCCAGCGTCGAGATGACGACCTCGTCGACGCGGAACATCTGCAGCGCGTTCTTGGCCGCGATGAACGGGTCGGGGTCGGCGATCATGCCGGCGGCCAGCAGGTTGGCGGCGCGCGCCCGGTCCAGGAACTGGTTGAGCTGGCCCCGCGCGCGGTGCGCGTGGACGCCCTGGCCGCCCTCCTGGGGGATCACGACGATGAACAGCTGCGGCTTGTCGGCCTCGTCGGCCTTCTCGCGCAGGCGGTCCAGGAGCTGGTCGCTGGACGCCGTCCGGTTGGCGACGACGAGCACGACGCCGAACGGCAGGCCCTCGCGGTCGAGGTCGGTGACGACGTGCTCGACCGGCAGCCCGGTGGCGTCCGAGATCCGCTCGACGAGGTCGCGCCGCAGCCAGCCCGACACCGTCGCCGGCTTGGTCGACACGATGATCTCGTCGGGCGAGTACTCGCGCACGGCGTCCATCGTCGCCGTGTACGGGTCGGGGTCGCCGACCTCGCCGATGATCTCGACGCCCATCTGCTCGCGCATGAACTTGCGCGCCAGGTCGACGCGGATCTGCGCCGCCTGGTGGACGAAGTCGTCGTAGATGATGCTGCCGTCGCGCGGACGCGTCCGCGGGACGCACACCACGAACTCCGCGTCGCCCTGCTCCACGTGCCGGCGGACCGCCTCGATGAGGCTCGATCCGCCGATCGTCTCGTTGGCCACGACCAGGATGCGTGCCATCGCGATCAGTCCCCCGCAGGTGCGGCGCCTGCCGGCGTCGCGGTCGTTTTCACCTCGGCGCCCTTGAAGACGCCGTGGACCGCCCCGGGCACGCCGTACTCGTACGGGCCCCCGACGACGGTCGGGATCGTGTCGAAGTTGAAGATCGGCGGCGGCGAGGACACCTGCCACTCGAGCGTGAGCGCCCGCCACGGGTTGGCGGGGGCGCGGACGCCCGCCCGCCACGACGTGACGACGTTGTAGACGAAGATCAGCGTGCTCAGGCCCACCACGAACGACGCGATCGAGATGAACAGGTTCCAGCCGGCGAACTGCTCGGCGTAGTCGGCGACGCGCCGCGGCATGCCCTCGATGCCGATCAGGTGCATCGGCGCGAACGTGCAGTTGAACGCGACGAACGTCGTCCAGAAGTGCCACTTGCCCAGGCGCTCGTCGTACATCCGCCCGGTCATCTTCGGGAACCAGTAGTAGACGCCGGCGAAGATCGTGAACAGCGATCCGCCGAAGAGCACGTAGTGGATGTGGGCGACGATGAAGTACGTGTCGCTGACGTGGATGTCGAACGGGATCATCGCCAGCATCACGCCGCTGATCCCGCCGAGCGTGAACATCGTCAGGAAGCCGAGCGCGAACAGCATCGGCGTGTCGAGGTGCAGCACCCCTCGCCACAGCGTCGCCAGCCACGAGAAGATCTTGATGCCGGTCGGCACCGCGATCACCGCCGTGGTGATCATCATCGGCACGCGGATCCACTCCTGCATGCCCGACACGAACATGTGGTGCGCCCACACGGTGAAGCCGAGCACCACGATCGCCAGGAGCGAGAAGGCCATCATGCGGTAGCCGAAGATCGGCTTGCGCGCCTTCACGGCGATGATCTCGCTGATGATCCCGAAGCCCGGCAGCATCATGATGTAGACGGCCGGGTGGGAGTAGAACCAGAAGACGTGCTGGTACATCAGCACGTCGCCGCCCCTGGCCGCGTCGAAGAAGTTGAACCCCAGCGCGCGGTCGAGCAGGACGAAGAACTGCGACGCGGCGATGAACGGGGTCGCGATCACGACGAGCAGCGACGTCGAGAAGTTCGCCCACACCAGCAGCGGCATGCGGAAGAACGACATGCCGGGGGCGCGCATCGTGATGATCGTGACCAGGAAGTTCAGCGCGGTCGCGATCGACGAGGCGCCCGCGAACTGGACGCCGATCGTGAAGAACACCTGGCCGATCGGCGCCTCGGTCGACAGCGGCGCGTACGCGGTCCAGCCGGTCGCGAACGAGCCGCCCGGGGCGAGGAAGCTGGCCAGCATCATCACGCCGGCCACCGGCAGCAGCCAGAACGACAGCGCGTTCAGGCGCGGGAAGGCCATGTCCGGCGCGCCGATCATCAGCGGCAGCACGTAGTTGGCCAGGCCCGCGAAGACCGGGATGATGAACAGGAAGATCAGGACCGACGCGTGGACGCTGAACAGCCCGTTGAACGTGTTCGGATCCACGAACTGCATCCCCGGCTGGGCCAGCTCGGCGCGCACGAGCATCGCGAACAGGCCGCCGACGGCCAGGAAGAAGAACGAGGTCACCGTGTACTGGATGCCGATGACCTTGTGGTCGGTGTTGACGCGGAAGTAGTCCTTCCAGCTCTTCGCGCCGTGACCGGAGTGGTCCTCGGGGACCGTCGGCGCCCCGGACGCCCAGCGGAACCAGTAGTCGAAGGCGCCCAGTCCGATCAGGAATCCGAACGGGGCCGCGATCAGCGCGACCTGCAGGACCGCGTCGCCGTCGACGATCGGGTCCCACCCGTACAGGGCGCGGGCGGCGCACACGATCCCGTACGCCAGGCCGATGCCGACGAGGATCCCCAAGCCGGCGCGGGGGAAGCCGGGTGCCCGAAAGCTCACTGCGTGGCCTCCTTCAGGTAGGCGACGAGCGCGTTCAGCTCGCTGTCGGAGAGGGTCTGCCCGTAGGTGGTCGGCATGATGCCCGGTCCGTAGCCCGCGGCGATCTTGGCGTCGGGGTCGACGATGTCCTCGCGGATCGTGGCCTCGTCGACGCCCTTGAGCACGTCGTCGAGGTTGGGCCCGATCTGGCCGCCGGAGCCGGCATCGGCGAGCGTGTGGCAGCCGCCGCAGCCCTCGGACGCGAAGATCTGCTTGCCGGCCGCGGCCTGCTCGCCCGGGCCGGCGTCCTCCTCGACGGCCGGCTGCGACTGCTCCTGCAGCCATTGCTCGAACTCCGGCTGCTCGACCACGCGCACGCGCGAGCGCATGACGCTGTGGCCCAGGCCGCACAGCTCGGCGCACACGACCGGGTAGGTCCCCAGCCGGTTGGGCGTGACCCGGTAGTGGGTGGTGATCCCCGGCACCGCGTCGATCTTCATCGCGAACTCGGGGACCCAGAAGTCGTGGATGACGTCGGCGGTGCGGATGTTGAACCGCACGGACCGGTCGACCGGCAGCACGAGCTCGGTGGTCGTGAGCTCCTCGCCGCCGGTGATCTCCTCGGGGTAGGTGAAGGTCCACGCGAACTGCTCGCCGTGGACGCCGACGCGCAGCTCCTGGCTGGCGGCGGGCGCCTTCTCGACGTCCTCGAGGACGATGTACGAGTAGACGCACAGCCCGAGGATCAGCAGCGCGGGCAGCACGGTCCACACGACCTCCAGGCCCGTGTTGCCGTGGATCGGCGGGCCGTCCTGGTCCTCCTGGCCCGGACGCATCCGGAAGCGGATGACGGCGGCGATCACGACCGTCATCACGAGGACGAAGATCGGCACCGACGCGATCATCAGGACGTCGTAGAGCGTGCTGATGCGCTCCGTCTGCGTCGCGGCGACGGTCGGGAACCAGTCGATCAGCAGCGCGAGCACGATGCCGATCGCGCTCGCGAGCACGCCGGCGACGACCATGAGCGCGGTCGGATGCCTACGCACGGCCGGTGGCCTCCGGGGCCCTCTCTCCCCTCATGGGCGGGACCCTAGCTGTCGACGGCGATGGATGCCAAATGCCACAAGGGCGTCCCGCCTGCCGGCGCGGTCACGGGTCAGGCGGCGACGGGGCCGGCGACGCCGGAGACGCCGTTGGAGCGCCCGTTGTGACGAGCCCGGTACGTCGACGGGGCGATGCCGTGGTGGCGGCGGAAGGCCTTGGCGAACTGGGCCGGCTGGCGGTAGCCGACGCGGCGCGCCACGTCGCGCACCGTCAGCGCGCGCCCGGCGAGCAGCTCGGCGGCGCGCTCCATCCGGACCGCGGTGAGGTGCTCGCGGAAGGTCGTGTTGCCGATCTCGCTGTAGGCCCGCTGGAGCTGGCGGCGCGACGAGGCGACGCGGCGGGCGATGTCGTCGAGGGCCAGGTCGGAGCCGTACTCCTGGGCCACGATCGCCGTGGCGTCCTCGAAGAGGCTGCGACGCAGCTCGATGGTGGCCGTGCGCTGCATGTGCGCTCTAGATCCCCAGAAACCGCTGTGAATGCAACGTTTTCGGGTCCGCACGCAAACATGGCGCGCCACCGCTCGGAATTCCTTTGCTACCTTTGCCACGACGAGATCGTGGCAAACGACACGAAGGGAGCTCGTCAGAGATGCACGTGCGCGATGGGATGAGCCGGGTCGTCCTGACGGTGGGACCGGGGCACACGCTGCGCGACGCGGCGAGGCTGATGTCGCAGCGGCACGCGGGTGCGGCCGTGGTCCTGGATCCGGACGGCGGCGGGCCGGCGATCATCACCGAGCGCGACGTCCTCGAATCGCTGGGGGCGGGGCAGGACCCGGATGCCGAGCGCGTCGGCGATCACCTGACCGCCGACGTCGTGCACGCCGCGCCGACGTGGTCGCTCGAGGAGGCGGCGGCCACGATGGTGCGCGGGGGGTTCCGTCACCTGATCGTCGTCGACGACGGCGACGTCTGCGGCCTGATCTCGATGCGCGACATCGTGCGCTGCTGGACCGACGACGGGTCGATCTGCGACGTCCCGGCCGAGGCCGGGCGGTTCGTGAAGGCGGGATAGACCGAGATCCCGCAGGGGGTGGGTGCCGGCCCGCGTGGCGCCGGGCTGCACCGCGGGGGCGCGTTGCAGCGCGCCCACACCCCCGGTCGGCCTGTGCGCCTGCGGACCGCGCCGCGGCTAGTGGTGGTGCTCGAGCGGGAGCTCGTCGATGTCCCGGCGCGTGTCCATGACCCAGCGCACCAGGCAGACGATCGTGATGATGCCGCCGACGATGGCGAGGAACCAGGTCGTCGTCAGGCCGAGCAGGATCATCGTGATCCCGACGGTCAGGGCCAGCGGGATCAGGCTCGGGCCGGGAAGGTGGATCTCCTCGCCGGCGGGCGGGACCTCGGGATCGACGCTCATGCTCAGGACCCCACGTAGAGGGCGGCGGCGACGAAGGTCATGCCGAACATGAACACGACCACCGCGGTGGCGATGAGCGCCGTGCGGATGTTCTTGCGGGCGAGACGACGGTCCATATCAGGGCTCAATCCTATCGGGCATCGGACGGTGGCGGCGCGCGGCCCCTAGAGGCGCACGTCGACCACCATGGCGACGAACAGCAGGGCCAGGTAGGCCAGGGAGAAGAGGTACAGCGTGAGGGCCGAGCGGCGGTCGGCCCGGCGCATGAGGCGCACGGACAGGCCGATGAACGCGGCGCCCAGCAGCAGCGACGACACGAGGTAGAAGACGCCGAAGCCGTCGCCGCAGAAGATCAGCTGGCTGACCGCGTACAGCAGGATGCTGTACAGCAGGATCTGGCGGCGCGTCTCGCGCTCGCCGCGGACGACGGGCAGCATCGGCACCTTCACCGCCGCGTACTCGTCCTTCATCAGCAGCGACAGCGCCCAGAAGTGGGGCGGCGTCCAGAAGAAGACGATCGCGAACAGGTACAGCGCGGTGCCGTCCAGGCCGCCGGTGACGGCGGCCCAGCCGACGAGCGGGGGGACGGCGCCCGCGGCGCCGCCGATCACGATGTTCTGCGCCGTGCGGCGCTTCAGCCACACCGTGTAGACGAGCGTGTAGCCGAGGAAGCCGCTGAACGACAGGGCGGCCGCGAGCGGGTTCACCAGCACGGTGAGCCACACGACGGCCAGCAGGGCCAGCACGAGGCCGAACGTCAGCGCCGCGCGCGGCGACACCCGCCCCGACGGCACGGGCCGGTCCGCGGTGCGCGCCATCGCGGCGTCGAGGTCGCGGTCGTACCAGTGGTTGAACGCCCCGGCGCCGCCGGCGCTCAGGTAGCCGCCGACGACGGTGGCGATGATCAGCCCCAGCGACGGGTCGCCGGCGATCTCCATCGCCGCGACCGTGGTCAGCAGCAGCAGCGACTGGACCTTCGGCTTGGTCAGCGCGACGTAGTCGCCGACCAGCCCCAGGCGTCGCGTCGCGACCGCGTGGACCGACGTCGCTTGCGCGGGTTGACCCATGACCGCGGCGGATGCTACCCGCGGACGAGCGACTCAGGGGCCGGTGGCGCCTCGGGCGTCCCGGATCCGGTCGCGTGGGCGATCTGGCGACGGATGTCCTTCATCGGCTCGACCGAGCGGACGCGCGGCACCACGTCGAAGTTGTTGGCCGGCGGCGGCGACGGCGAGAACCACTCGAGCGTGTTGCCCTTCCACGGGTCGGGCCCGGCCACCGGGCCGCGCTTGATCGAGCGCAGCACGTTGATGACCGTGAGCAGGATGCCGAGGCCGAGGATGAAGGAGCCGATCGTCGAGATCAGGTTGTAGAGCTCGAGGTTGCCGACGTCCGGGTACTCGTAGACGCGCCGCGGCATGCCGTCCATCCCGATCGTGTGCTGGATCAGGAACGTGACGTTGAAGCCGATGTACATCAGCGCGAACGACCACTTGCCCATCGCCTCGTTCATCATCCGGCCGGTGATCTTCGGGAACCAGTAGTAGATGCCGGCGAAGATCGCGAAGACGGCGCCGCCCATCAGCACGTAGTGGAAGTGGGCGACCACGAAGTACGTGTCGTGGAGCTGCCAGTCGACCGGGAAGATCGCGACGATGATCCCGGTGATGCCGCCGATCGTGAACTGCGACAGGAAGCCGATCGCGAAGATCAGCGGCGTCTTGAACTCGATCGTGCCGCGCCAGAGCGTGGCGATCCAGTTGAAGATCTTGATGCCCGTCGGGATGCCGATCAGGAACGAGCTCATCATGAAGAAGACGAGCACGACCGTCGGGCTCGGCGTCGTGAACATGTGGTGCGCCCACACGAGCAGGCCGAGGAAGGCGATGACGACCGACGAGGCCGCGATCGCCTTGTAGCCGAAGATCGGCTTGCGGGCGAACACCGGCAGGACCTCGGAGATGATCCCGAAGCCCGGCAGGATCATGATGTAGACCTCGGGGTGGCCGAAGAACCAGAAGAGGTGCTGCCACAGCAGCGGCGAGCCGCCCTCGGTCGGGTCGTAGAAGTGGGTGCCGAAGTGGCGGTCGGTGAGCAGCAGCGTCACCGCGCCGGCGATGACCGGCAGCGCCAGGATCAGCAGGATCGCGTAGACGAGGATCGTCCACACGAACAGCGGCAGGCGGCCCCAGCCCATGCCGGGCGCGCGCATGTTGGCGATCGTGACGTAGAAGTTGACCGCGCCGACCAGCGACGAGAGGCCGGTGAGGTGGACGAGGAAGATCCACGCGTCGACGCCGCCGCCCTCGGAGAAGGTCTCGTTGGACAGCGGGGTGTACATCGTCCAGCCGGCCTCGGGCGGCGAGAAGAACAGCGAGGCGTAGAAGACGACGCCGCCGGACAGCAGCAGCCAGTAGCTGAGCGCGTTCAGGCGCGGGAACGCCATGTCGCGCGCCCCGATCATCAGCGGCACGAAGTAGTTGCCGAAGCCCGCCATGATCGGCACGACGAACAGGAAGATCATCGTCGTCCCGTGCATCGTGAACAGCGCGTTGAACGTCGACGGGTCCAGCAGCGTGTTCTCCGCCGTCCCGAGCTGGAGGCGCATCATCAGCGCCTCGACGCCCCCGATCAGGAAGAACGCGAACGTCGTGACCAGGTAGAGGATCCCGATCTTCTTGTGATCGGTGGTCGTCAGCCAGTCGATGACGCCGGAGCGCTCGCGCGTCACCTCGTGCGCGGTGATCTGCGGAACCGGTGCGAGGGTGGGCGTGGTTGCGGTGTCAGCGGCCATTCAGATCAGGGGGTTGCTTGGGGGTCGGCGTCCAGCTTCCGGCGCGACTCGGCAGCGTCGGCGTTGGCCGCGGCGATGTCGTTGCGCAGACGCTCGATGTACTGCTGGTACTCGGCGGGCGGCACGGCGCGCACCTGCGCGATCATGTTCGCGTGGTTGCGCCCGCACAGCTCGGCGCACTGGCCGCGGAAGACGCCCGGCTTCGTGGCCTTGAACCACGCGTAGTTCGTGTAGCCCGGGATCGCGTCCATCTTGCCGCCGAGCTCGGGGATCCACCACGAGTGGGCGACGTCGGTGGCGCGGATGTCGAGGGTGACGGTCGCGCCGACGGGCACCACCATCTCCTCGTAGGAGTACGGGTTGTTCAGCGGGTTGTCGTCGCCGTCGGGGTACGTGTAGCGCCACACGTACTGCATGCCGGTGACCTCGATGTTGAGCGCCTTGCCGTCGGGCGGCACGCGCTTCTCGCCGTGGGCGGAGACGGGCATGACGAGCGCCGAGGCCTCGGCGCTGGAGTTCTCGGGGTCGCGGATGCCCGGCAGCGCCACGAACGTGACGGTGGCGAGCACGACGAGGATCAGCGCGGCGCCGACGGTCCAGCCGATCTCCAGGCGGGTGTTGCCGTGGATCTGGGCGGCGACGGCGCCCTTGCGCGCGCGGAACTTGATCAGCGTGTAGAGCAGCGTGCCCTCGACGCCGATGAACACGACGACGCCGACCGCGAAGACGATCTTGTAGAGCGTGTCGATGCGGTCCGCGTTCGGCGAGCCGCCGTCCTCGGGGGTGAAGAAGTCCGCCATCGCGGCCGGCGCGAGGGCGAGGCAGCCCGCCACGACGGCGAGCAGCACGGCGGTGAAGATGTGACGACGATTGATGGGGGCCATTGGAGCCGCGGGGATGTTAGTCGAGCACCGGCGGAACGCGCCGTCACGTCAACGGGTTCACTCCCCCCGAAAGAGGGGTTCGCGCTTCTGGACGAACGCGCCGATGCCCTCGACGAAGTCGGCGGTCCCCGCCATCTCCTGCTGCAGGCGCGCCTCGAGGGCGAGCTGCTCCTCCAGCCGGGCGTAGACCGTCGCGTTGAGCTGGCGCTTGCTGCCGGCGTAGGAGCGGGTCGGACCTTCGGCCAGCCGGCGCCCCAGCGCCTCGGCCTCGGCGGCCAGCGCGTCGTCGGCGACGACGCGGTTGACGAGCCCCCAGGCGAGCGCGTCCCTGGCGCTCACGCGCTCGCCGAGCAGGGCCATCTCGGCGGCGCGCGAGAACCCCACGCGCGCGGGGACGAACAGCGACGACCCGCCGTCGGGGACCAGCCCGATGTTCACGAACGCGAGCAGGAAGTAGGCGGACTCGGCCGCCACGACGAGGTCGCAGGCCAGCGCCAGCGACAGGCCGATGCCGACCGCCGGCCCGTTGACGGCGGCGACGACCGGCTTCTCCATGGTCCGGATCCCGACGATGATCGGGTGGTAGACCTCCTCGAGCACCGCCTGCAGGTCGGGGCGGCCCTCCGCCGTGGTCCCGCGCCCGGCGACGTCCTTGAGGTCGGCGCCCGAGGAGAACGCGCGCCCTGCGCCCCGCACGAGCACGGCGCGCACCGCTCGGTCGTCGGCCACCGCGCGCACGGCGGCCAGCAGCTCGTCGCCGAGGGCGACGTTCCAGGCGTTCAGCGCCTCGGGCCGGTTGAGCTCGATCGTGGCCAGTCCGTCGGCGGTGGTGAGGGTGACAGCGGGCATGTGCGGCACTCTATGTCCCGATGAGACCCCTGATCGGCATCTGCGCCGCCCTCGAGCGCGCCCGCTGGTCGGTCTGGGACCTCCAGGCCTACCTGCTCCCGCGCATGTACGTCGACGCCGTCCAGCGCGCGGGCGGCGCCGCGGTGCTCCTCCCGGTCGACCCCGCGTGGGTCGAGGACCCCGACGAGGTGCTCGACCGCCTCGACGGGCTGATGCTCGCCGGGGGCGCCGACATCGACCCGTCCACCTACGGGGCCGAGCGCGACCCGGCGACCGTCGGCACGGTGCCGGAGCGCGACGCGTTCGAGCTCGCGCTCACGCGCCGCGCGCTGGAGCGCGACGTCCCGTTCCTGGGCATCTGCCGCGGCATGCAGCTCATGAACGTCGCCGCCGGCGGCACGCTGAACCAGCACCTGCCCGACAGCCACGGCCACGAGGACCACCGGCGGGCGATCGGGACGTTCGACGACGCCGACCACGACGTCCGCCTCGCGCCCGGCTCGCTCGCCGCGCGCGCCGCGGGCGAGGAGCTGCACGCGACCAAGAGCCACCACCATCAGGGCGTCGAGCGCGTGGGGGAGGGGCTCGTCGTCACCGGCTGGGCGACGATCGACGACCTGCCCGAGGCGCTCGAGCGCCCGGATCGCCGCTTCGCGCTCGGCGTGCAGTGGCATCCGGAGGCCGACGAGACGAGCCGGCTGATCGCCGCGCTGGTGGAGGAGGCCGCGGCCGCCCGGCATGGCTGAGCCGCCGCCGGCCCCGGGCGTCTATCCGTTCGGCCGCGCCGCCGGCTCCTTCTACCTGGGCGGCTGCGAGGACGCGCTGCCCGCCGCGCGGCCGCTGCTGGCCTACGGCGCCAACGCGTCCCCGCGGGCGCTCGCGGCCAAGCTCGGCCCGGGCGCGGTCGCGGCGGCGCTGGCCGGCACGCTGCGCGGCTGGACGGCGGTCCACTCGGCCCACGTCTCGCCCTACGGCCAGGTCCCGGCGACGCTCGTCCCCGCGCCGGGCGCGGCGCTGGCCGTCCACGTGCTGCTGATCGCCGACCGGGCGCCGCTGGACGCCACCGAGCCCAACTACGAGCGCGTCGCGCTGCGCGACCTGGACCTCG
>DATMSA010000008.1:0-36130 GCA_035565675.1 Capillimicrobium sp.
CGCCACGAACCAGTCGTGCCACACCGGCTCCGGGCGGCGCTGCGAGCCGATCAGGTACGCGAAGCCGGCGGGCATGCGCTGGCGCTCCAGCCACGCGCGCACCGTCTCCGGGGTGTCGCCGCGCGGGTCGACGCTGACCGCGACGACGGCCGTCTCGCGCGCGGCCGGACCGAGCTGCGCGAGCGCGGCGCGCAGCTCCTGGCCGATCAGCGGGCACACGTCGCCGCACCGCGCGTACAGGAACGTCACCGCGAACGGCCGTCCGGCGAGCGCGGCCGTGTCGACGCGCTCGCCGCGGGCGCTGCGCAGCGCGATGCGCGGGGCGGCCGTGCGCTCCAGCCCGGCGGGGAGCGCGTCGGCGCGCAGGCCGTCGCCGCGCGCGGGCGGCGCGTCGTCGACGTGCGTGGCGACGACGTAGGCCACCACGCCGGCCCAGACCGCCAGCCCCGCGACGGCGCCGAGGACCAGCCGGCGCCGCCGCCACGGGCCGGCATGGTCACTCGGCGGGCGCATGCTCGCGCGCTCCGCCCCGTCAGCGGCCGGCGACGGCCGCGACGTACTCGGCGACGTCGCGGGCCGCGTCGCCGGACAGCAGGTCGGCGGGCATCTGGCCGTTGCCGCGCGCCCGGCCGTTGGCGATCGCGTCGAGGACGAGCTCCACGCTCGGGCGCATCGCGTCGAGGCTCGGCCCGGCCACCCCGGCCGCGTTGGAGGCCGCCAGCGTGTGGCAGCCGGCGCAGCTCAGCGAGAAGGCGCGCCGTCCGTCGACCTGCGCCGGCGTGAGCTCCTGCCCCGACGCGGTGGACTCGTCCATCCGGGTGCCGACCGCGATCACCACGCCGGGCACGACGAGCCCCAGCGCGACGTAGATCGCGGCGAGGGTCAGCGCCGAGCCCATCCGGGCCAGCCGCGGGTCCTCCTCGCCCCGCGCGCGCCGCCGGCGCACCGACAGGACGGCCAGGACCACGAGGCCGGCGCCGAGGACGGCCCAGAAGGCGACGGCGACCGCGATCTGATCCGTGCTCATCGCGACCTACCCGCCCCCGGCGGCCTGCGCCACGAACGCGGCGATCTGCTCGGCCTCGCCGCCCTGGGCCAGGTTCGCCGGCATCCCGCCGGCGCCCGACCCGCCGTTGCGGATCGCCGCGAGCACGCGCGCCTCGTCGGCCTTCAGGTCGTCGAGGTCGGGGCCCACCGCCCCGTGGCTGTCGGCCGCCGCGAGCGTGTGGCAGCCGCCGCACTTCGTGGCGAACGCCTGCCGCCCGGGGTCGGCCTCGGCGGCCGGGGCGGCGGCGGTCGTCTCGGTCTCGGCCGGGGCCGGGGCCGCCTGCTGCGTCGGCGTGCCGCGCTCGGCCTGGCGCTCGCCCTCGTCCTTGCCCAGCATCCACGCGAACACGATCAGCAGCGCCACCAGCGTCCCGATCCATGCGCCGAACGCCCACGCGCCGAGGCCGCCCGGCCGGCGTCCCGGCGGCGGGCCCGCGTCCCCGCTCGGCCGGTCGATCCCAGGGTCCGTCGTCATCCGTGCATCACCCTCCGACACCCCCAGCGAACAGGAAGCCCATCACCGCGGACAGCACGAAGATCGCCATCCCCGACACGCGCCCGAAGCGGACGCTCGCCCACCCGGTCAGGAGCCCGAGCGCGACGATCCCCCAGTGGAAGAGCACGTGCAGGAGCTCGTCGTCCTCGAGCGGCCCGTAGACGGCCGGCGTCATCACCAGCAGCATCGCCACCGGCGCCGCGATCACCAGCACGAGCGCCCACCACGTCCCGCCCGCCCGCGTCGGCCGCCGCAGCGCCAGATGCGACCCGAGCCCGAGCGCGACGAGCCCGCCGAGCAGGAACTGCGCGGCGTGCGCCAGGTGGTGCGCCGCGACCGAGCGCTCGGTGAGGTCGTTGACCGCGGGCAGCAGCGAGAGCAGGCACACGACGGCCAGGCCCGAGCAGGCGGCGAACCCCGCGTTCGTGGCGATCGGCGGCACGAGCGGGCGGGCCGGGGCGGCCGCCCGCGGCGGCGCGAGCGTCTCGGCCCGCCGACCGCGCGCCGCGAGCAGGAGTCGCGCGATCGTCGCCGCGAACAGCAGGAACGCCACGAGGACCAGGACGGCCCCGACCGAGCCGACGACGTCGTAGGCGTGCGTTCCGGGCGGATGCTCGGCGTAGCGGCGCGGGACCCCGAGCGCGCCCGACGCGTACCAGGCGCCGACGAACAGGTAGCCGCCGACCACGAGCAGCGCGGGCATCGCGATCGCCGCCGCGCGGGGCGCCGGCCGGCCGGCCGCGCGCTCGGCCAGGTGCGCGACGAACGCCATCGCCCACGTCATCACGCCCATCAGCAGGTACGTGTGGAAGTGCGCGGGCACCCACAGCGTGTTGTGCAGGCGGAAGTTGACCGGGATCAGCGAGTCGAGGACCGCGCCGACGCCGCCGACGGCCCAGCCGAGGAACCCCAGGTAGAACAGCGTCGAGGCCAGCGTCCAGCGGTAGCGCGAGCCCCAGATGAGCATCATGCCCGTGTAGATCGTGACCACCGCGACCGGCAGCGCCGCCGCCGAGGACGCGCCCATCGAGACGTACTGCGCCCAGCCGGGCTGCGCGAAGTCCATGTAGAGGTGGTGCGAGAACGCGGTCGCGACGAACGTCAGCGTCGCCAGCCAGCCGACGACGAGCGGCTTGGTCGTCTTCCAGGGCCGCCCCGCGTAGCGCGGCAGCAGCACGTAGATCGCGCCCGCGGCGAGGTAGATGATCAGGTTCGCGATCGTGTGGCCCCAGAAGTACGTCAGGTTCTTGGCCCACAGCGCGTCGATGACCACGCCCTCGTCGATCGTCCGGGTGAGCATGGCGACGACGATCGTCGTCCCGCCCACCCCCGAGATCAGCCCGTCCAGCGCGACGACCGTGGCGGCGATCGCCTGCGGCGGCGGCGCCTCGTCGGTGCGGCCCAGCAGGTACGGGATCCCGAGCGCGCCCGCCAGCCCGCCCCAGCGGTTCGTCGTCGCCGTGAACAGCTCGATGCAGTACAGGAAGAAGCCGGCGCCGACGAGCAGCATGCCGGCGAAGAACGTCGCGGTCGCCCACGTGGTCCACTGCCCGAGCGGATGGAACGGCAGCGGCGACAGGAACGTCCAGCCGGTCGCGAAGCCGCCGACGACGGCCGCGACGAGGACCAGCACGGCGCCGCCGACGATCCCCGCATACGCCCACAGCAGTCGGCGCGCGGACAGCTCGAGGACCGGCCGCAGCACGAACCACAGCGCGCCCATCATCACCAGCAGGGCGGCGACGAGCATCCCCGCCCCGTGCAGCGTCAGCAGCCGGTAGTACCAGTCGTCGGGGATCCCGACGACGTCGGCCTGCGACAGGCGCATCGTGATGCCGATCAGCATCATCACGAGGAACAGGACGAGGCCCGTCCCGCCCGTCAGCCAGCCGACGCGCCGCTCGACCGCGGTCGCGGGCGCGACGGCCGGCCCGGCCGCCTCGGGATGCGCGACCTCGACCGCGACGGCGCTCACGAGCCACCCCCGGCGGCGGGCGTCACGGTCAGGATCGCGTGCATCCGGTGGTGGCCGACGCCGCACAGCTCCAGGCACGACAGGAGGTACTCGCCGGGCTCGTCGAGCTCCACGTCGAGCGTGTTGACGTAGCCGGGCATGGCCTGGACCGAGCCGAGCATCTCGCCGCTGGGCGAGTAGATCCCCAGGCCGTGGTTGACGTCGGCCGACGTGACCGAGATCGCCACGCGCCCGGCGGGCACCGAGTCGGGCGTCAGCGTCCAGTAGTACTGCCCGCTGCCGATCTCGATCGCCCGCGCCTCGCCGTCGGGCGCGTCCGCCTTCGAGTAGGGCAGCAGGAAGAACGAGAGGCCGACGCCGACGGCGAGCACCGTGGCGAGCGCGGCGAACCACCAGGTGCGGATGCCGTAGCCGACGGCCTTGACCTGCTCGAAGGGCACGTCGCGGCGCGAGCTGCGCCCGATCGCGACGAACGCCGCGACGAGCAGGACCACGATCACCGCGAACAGGACGCCGAGCCAGATCTGCGGCTCGCCGTAGCTCAACTCCCTCACCCGCCGTACTCCACCGTCGTCCGCCCGGCGCTTCATCCGTCCCGCACCCGGTCCCCGGTCGGGAGGAAATCCCCAGCCGGACTGTGGAAAACCACGGATGCGCGCGAGGCGGGTCGCGTGCGCGTGGCGTCGTGCGCGCTACCGCTGGCCGGCCGCCGCGTCGGGCAGCCACGCGTGCAGCGGCGCCGGGCGACCGATCGCGTACCCCTGCGCGAGGTCGACGCCGAGGTCGCGCAGCACGTCGATCGTCGCGGGCGCGTCGACGTACTCGGCGATCGTCCGCTTGCCCAGGCCGCCGGCCACCTGCACGAGGCTGGACACGATCACGCGATCGTCCTGGCTGGCCACGAGGTGGCGCACGAACTCGCCGTCGATCTTCAGGAAGTCGAACGGCAGGTGCTTGAGGTAGAGGAACGAGCCGAACCCGGCGCCGAAGTCGTCCAGGGCGAAGCGGCAGCCGAGCGCGGCGAGGCGCTCGGCGAACACGCGCGCCTGGGCGATGTTCGACACGGCCGCGGTCTCGGTGACCTCGAAGATCAGCGCGCACGGGTCGACGTCGGCGTCGCGGATCTCGCGCTCGATCGTCTCCAGCAGCGAGTCGGAGCCGATCGAGCTGCCCGACAGGTTGACCTCGAGCACGAGGCCGGCGTCGGCGTGCTCGGCGAGCGTGCGGATCGCGCGCCGCACCACCCACGCGTCGATCTCGGCGACGAGCCCGTAGCGCTCGGCCGTCGGCAGGAAGCTGCGCGGCCCGACGAGCTGACCCTCGGGCCCGATCATGCGCAGCAGCAGCTCGTGGTGGACGACCTCGCCGGAGCGCAGGTCGAGGATCGGCTGGGCCAGCAGCGTGAAGCGATCCTCGTCGAGCGCGTGGCGGATGCGGTCCATCCAGGCCAGGCGCGCGCGGGTCTGCGAGGCGGCGCGGTCGCCGACGGCGTGGACGGCGTAGCGGTCGCGGCCGGCCTCCTTGGCGTCGTACATCGCCAGGTCGGCGTTGGCGAGCAGCTGCTCGCCGCGCTCGGTGTCGGCGGTGAACAGGGCGACGCCGATGCTCACCGTCGCCGCCCAGCCGCTGCCGCCGAGCGACTGGCGGCGCTCGCGGATCGTGCGCACGAGCTTGTCGGCGACGACCTCGGCCTGCTCGCGGTCGGCGCGGGGCAGCAGGATCGCGAACTCGTCGCCGCCGAGGCGCGCGACGCGGTCGGTCTCGCGGACGGTCTCGCGCAGGATGTCGGCGATCGACAGGATGAGCGCGTCGCCGGCGTGGTGGCCGAGGGTGTCGTTGACCGCCTTGAAGTGGTCGAGGTCGAGCATCAGCAGCGCGCCCTCGTCGCCGTACCGCTTGACGTGCGCGAGGTGGGCGTCGACGGCGCGCTCGAACGTGCGGCGGTTGCCGAGGCCGGTGAGCGGGTCGTGGTCGGCGAGGTGGCGGAGCTGCTGCTCGAAGCGGCGCTGGTCGGTGATGTCGAGGATCTGCGCCAGCAGCAGGCGCCGGCCGCCCGCGCCGGACCCCAGCGCGGTGGCGTGGACGGCGATCCACACCTCGCGGCCCTCGGCGTGCAGGGCGCGCGACTCGAAGCTGCAGCGCATCGTGCGGCCGGCGAGCAGCTCGGCGAGGTGCTCGCGCTGGGCGTCGGCGTCCTCGGGGTGCGCGCGGTCGGGGAGCTGGTGGCCGATGAGGTCGCGCGACGGGCTTCCGAGGATCCGGCACAGCTCGTCGTTGACCTCGACGAGGCGGCCGGCGGCGTCGAGCAGCGCCATGCCGACGGGGGCGTCCTCGAACGCGCGGCGGAAGCGCTCCTCGGCGGAGGTGCGCGCCCGCTCGGCCTCGGCGCGGGCGCTGACGTCGAGGCCGACGAGCAGCACGCGGCCGATGTCGGGGACCGGCACGGCCTGGAGCCAGAGCGTGCGCCCCGTGCGGCGGTCGCGATGGTCGAAGCTGACGTGCCGGCCGTCGCGAGCGGCGATGAGCGCGTCGCGGATCGGGGCGGTGCTCGGCTCGGCGTCGGCGATGTCGAACGAGGTGAGGCCGACGATGGCGTCGGCGCTGAGCCCCATGACGCGCAGCAGGCCGCCGCTGGCCTCGACGACGCGCAGGTCGGCGCTGTCGTGGGAGATCACGTACAGCTCGTCGAGGTGGTGCAGCAGCGCCTCGGTGGAGGAGGCGATCGCGTGGCGCTCGCGCTCGCGGACGTCGGCGAGCTCGCGCACGGCCGCGGTGGCGCGCACCACCTGGCGCGTCAGGAGCGTGACGAGGACGGTGACGACGACGCCGACGATGAGGGCCATCCAGCCCAGCCCGAAGGCGTGGCGGCTCGGGTCGGCCTCGACGAGGAACGTCCAGCGCTGGCCGCCGACGTCGAGGCCCTGCACCTGGGCGCCGTCGCCGGGCTCGCCGATCTCCACGACGGTCTTCCCGGACGCGCTGATCGTCAGCGCGGTCCCGGCGGGGAGCGTGCGCAGCAGCGCCGCGTGCAGGTCGCTGAAGCGGAACACGCCGACGCCGTAGCCGGTGAGCGCGCGGAGCCGCTGCTGACCGGTGGCCACGGGCGTGTCGGGGGCGTAGGCGGGCGCGTACAGGACGAGGCTGCTGCCGGCGCTCCCGGGGAGCTTCACCGGCTCGCTGAGCTGCGTCTGGCCGGTCTCGGCGGCGCGCTCGACGACCTCGGCCTGCCCCGGGAAGCCGAGCACGTCGAAGCCGAGCGCGAGCTGCGCCGGCTCGGGCTCCATGTAGGTGAGCGGCAGGTAGCGCGGCCGCCTCGGCGCGCGCTCGGGCAGCCCGCCGTCGTACCAGCGGATCGGCCGGCCCAGCCACTCCTCGAAGGTGCGGCGGTCGGAGCCGGGGATGATGTCGACCCAGCCCAGGCCCGCGGTGCGCTGGCCGGCGAGCAGCGGCTCGGTGAAGATCGCGAACTCCTCGGGCGTGACGCTCTCGCTGGCCCGGAAGAGGCTGCGCAGGCTGATGACCCGGTTCTCGAGCGAGCCGACCAGGGCCGTCGTGGCGTTCATGGCCTGCGTCGCGGCGGTGCGCTGCTGGCGCTCGTCGACGCGGCGATCGTCGGCGAACCCGGCCAGGGCGAGCAACGCGGTGATGACCAGCAGCACCGCGCCGACGACGTAGGGCAGCCAGCGTCGTGACAGCCAGGTCAGCACCGAACATGGATCGGCATCGCGACGGCGCGGCTTGATTCGCCGGGCGTCCAGGCGTTCTTCGTCGTGGACGGTCGTCCCGGGGGTGGGAGCGATCGTGCAGGCATAGCCTGCGCGATGGCTCCCACGTCGCCGTGCGCCCGGGTGGGCCGGGGAACGAGAAAGCCCCGCGGCTGCGGGGCTTTGCGAAGTACCGCTACCGGGATTCGAACCCGGGTTTCCGCCGTGAGAGGGCGGCGTCCTAGTCCCCTAGACGATAGCGGCGCAGATGCGACGGCTCAGGGTAGCAACGTGTGCGCGCGACGCTCGATCTCGGAGGCCACGCCGGCCGCCAGACCCTCGAGCAGGCGCACGTCGGACTCGGTCCAGCCGCGCGGCTCGTGGTCGACGACGCAGATGGTCCCGAGCGCGAGGTTGGCGCGGTCGAAGACCGGGACGCCGAGGTAGGCGACGACGCCGGCCTCGGCCGCGAGCGTCATGTCCCCCAGGAGCGGGTCGCGGCGCACGTCGGGGACGGCCATCGGCGCGCGGTCCTCCACGACGTAGCGGCAGAACGAGGCGTGCAGCGGGACCTCGCGCGCCTCGCGGTGCACGCCGTGGTCGGAGACCGCGTCGACGATCACGTGGCGGCGGTCGTCGATCAGCGACACCGCCGCGACGGGCGAGCGCAGCAGGTTCGCGGCGCTCTCGACGAAGCGCCGGAAGCCGCCGACCGCCGGGTCGTCGAGCAGGCCCGTCGCGTGCACCGCGGCGACGCGCCGCGGGTCGGCAGCCAGCGCCGGGGCGACCGGGCCGTCGTGGCGGCGCACGAGCTGCGCGAGCGCGCCGACCGGGTCCTCGGCGGGCGTGTCGCCGCGCAGGCCCGCGAGCGCGCCGAGGCGCAGGACCGCGGCGTCGCGGACGAACTGGGCGGCGCTGACCCCAGCGCCGGCCGCCTCGCGCTCGAGGACGGCCCACAGGTCGGGGCTGAAGCGGACGGTCGTCGCGTGCATCGGCATGCCCCGGTCATCGGCAGCCTGCTCCCGGATCCGCAACCGCCTCGCCAACAGGTGTCCACCATCGGACAGCCCGGGGGTCGAGCTGCCGAACGAATGCGACACCGGGAGGCACCCCGTCCCCAACCCCCGGAGGTCCCCGATGTCCCTCACCAGCCGGCACCACGACACGGCCGCCGTCACGATGCTCAAGCAGCGCCTTCAGAGCCTGGACGAGCACTGCCTCAACGACCTCGTCGGCGGCCTGCGCGCCATGGGCGAGGGCGACCTCACCGTGGAGGTCGCGGCGGTGACGACGCCGATCGAGGACGCCCGCGCCGGCGGGGAGATCGGCGAGCTCGTCACGCTGTTCAACTCGATGCTGGCCAAGGCCCAGGCCGCGCTGGAGGCCTACGACGCGGTGCGGCGCGAGCTGCAGGCCGCGCTCGGCGACCAGTCGTGCCTGGGCCCGCTGCAGGAGCGCCTCACGAGCCTCAGCGACCACTGCCTCGTCAGCCTCGGCGACGGCCTGGAGGCGATGACCCGCGGCGACCTCACGCGGGCCGCCGACCCGGTCACCGAGCCGATCCCGGCCGGCGGAGGCGCCAGCATCGGGTCGCTCGGCGAGACGTTCAACACGATGCTCGGGCGCGCCCAGGGCGGCCTGGGCGCCTACAACACGATGCGCGAGCAGATGGCGGCGATGATCGGCGAGATCGGCAGCACGTCGGCCGCCGTGGCCGGCGCGTCCGAGCAGATCTCCAGCACCGCGGCCCAGACCGGGGCGGCGGTCCAGGAGATCGCCAAGGCGACCGTCGACGTGGCCGCCGGCGCCGAGCGCCAGGTGAAGATGGTCGGCGACACGCAGGAGCTGTCGCACGAGGCCACGCGCCTGGCCGCCCACGCCCACGAGGTCGCCGACCAGGGCGTGCAGATGACCGGGCAGATCGCGTCGATCGCCGACCAGACGAACCTGCTGGCGCTGAACGCGGCGATCGAGGCGGCCCGCGCCGGCGAGCACGGGCGCGGCTTCGCCGTCGTCGCCGACGAGGTCCGCAAGCTGGCCGAGTCGGCCGCCAGCACGGTGCGCGAGACCGAGGCCGCGTTCACGCGGCTGGCCGACGGCGTCACCCAGGTCGCCGGCGTCGTCGAGCGCATCGAGGCCGCCACGACGGACGTCCGCGGCGTCGCCGAGGACGCCAGCGCCGCCACCGAGCAGGTGTCGGCGTCCGCCCAGCAGTCGTCGGCATCGACCCAGGAGGTCGCCTCGGCGGCTCAGGAGCTGGCCGTGCGCGCCGGCGAGCTCGACGCGCTCGTCGGCCGGTTCACGGTCGCCTGAGCGCGACCCGCGACGGCGCCGGCGCTCAGCCCCGGGAGCGCAGCGCCGTCGCGAACGCCGACGCCATGCGGCCGTAGCCGGTCGCGTTGGCGTGGATGTTCGGTCCCACCGGCGGCGGCGTGCACATCCACGTCCACGCGCAGATCGCGACGACGGCGACCGGCGCGGTCCCGCCGCCGGGGAGGGTCGTCGTCTGCGTGAGCGGCACGTCGCTGCGCATCGCGCGGTCGACCCGCGCGACCGCGATCCCGGACGTGCGGAAGGCGGGGATGATCGCCGTGCGGTTGATGTTCTCCGCGAGCTCCTGGGAGGCCGCCGCGACCGCCTGCTCGGCCGGCCCGTCCAGCCACTTGGCGACGTACGGGTTGTAGAGCGTGGCGCCCGCGATCCGGGTGCGCGGCGAGGCCGCCGCCTTCAGCCGCCGCGCGATCTGCGGCAGGTCGGTGGCGATCGCCTGGGTCCCCTGCGTGACGCAGGCCAGGTCGATCCCGCCGCCCGTCGCGCAGCTGTCGAGGTCGTTGGGACCGATGTCGATCGTCACGTAGGCGACCCGCGCGCCGTGCCTGCGCAGGAAGCGCTCGGCGTAGGCGAGCTGCGAGGTGGACGGCGAGGTGTCGCCGTAGGGCAGGCGCCGCGGCGGCGTGCAGCCGGGCACGTCGTCGACGCCGGGCCCGCCGTTCATGAACGAGCCGGTCGTCGCCCCGCCGCAGCCGGCCTTCACGAGGCGCAGCCCGGGCGTGGTCCGCCGCAGCCGCTCGAAGAGCTGGTCGGCGTAGCCCTGGCGGGTGTTGGCGAGCGCGGCCTCCTGGCCGGGATGCGCGGCCGGGCCGGGCTGGACGCCGACCGACAGCGAGTCGCCCAGCGCGAGGTAGTACCGCGGCTTGGGCTTCGCCGCGAGCGCGGGCGAGGTGACGATCAGAGCGCCGGCGAGCGCCGTCGCGAGCCAGACCAGGAAGCGCATTGCGCGAGCCTATGCGGCGCCCGCGCGCCGGGGCAACCCCGGGTCAGTGGCGCCCGGGGCGCCACTCGCGCATCGCGCACAGGACGCCCTCGATGCCGAGCGCCGGGACCGGCAGCGGCTCGGTCGTCTCGCGCGCGGGACGCAGCCCGTCGAGGACGACGCCCAGGACGCGGCGCCAGACCTCGGGGTCGACCTCGCCGGCGTAGTCGACGACCGCGCCGAGCGCCACCTGGATGAGCGGCACGTCGGTGGCCTCGACGTCGGCGCGCAGCGCGCCGGCCGCCTTGGCGCGGTCGACGAGCTCGGTCACGAGCGGGACGAGCGCGTCGCGGGCGCGCTCGATCTCGGCGTGGCCGCGGTTCGTGCTCAGCAGCAGCTCCTTCAGGCCGCGGTCGCTCGACTGGCGGCCGCACATCTCGGTGATGAAGGTGACGAACCCCTCCCACGGGTCGTCCATCGCCAGGCACCGCTCGACGAGCTCGACCATGCCGGCCATCTCGTCCTCGAACAGCGCGTCGATGAGTTGGTCCTTGTCGGGGAACCGCCGGTAGACGGTCCCCACCCCCACGCCCGCGGCGCGGGCGATGTCGTCCATCGAGACGTCGAGGCCGCGCTCGGCGAACACGGCGCGGGCCGCGGCGAGGATCCGCTGGCGGTTGCGCTCCGCGTCGCGGCGCAGGGGCCGCTCGACTTCTGTGCTCATGGACACAAGTCTACAAAGAAGCGGAAGACAGTCCTCCACTTAGCTGCTATCGTGCCGCCGAAGTTGAGAACGCCCCTCCACTTCTGGATCGAGGACTGCCCCGCATGACCGCCGACACGCACAACCCCCACCACGCGCGCCGCTGGTGGATCCTCGCGATCCTCGGCATCGCCCAGCTCATGGTCGTGCTCGACGCGACCGTGGTGAACATCGCGCTGCCGTCCGCGCAGGAGTCGCTGGCCTTCAGCGACGACAACCGTCAATGGATCATCACCGCGTACGCGCTGGCGTTCGGCTCGCTGCTGCTGATCGGGGGCCGCATCGGCGACCTGTTCGGCCGCCGCCAGGTGTTCATCGGCGGGCTGCTCGGCTTCGCCGTCGCGTCCGCGATCGGCGGCGCCGCGCAGAGCTTCGGCGTGCTCGTCGCCGCGCGCGGCCTGCAGGGCGTCTTCGGCGCGCTGCTCGCCCCGGCCGCGCTGTCGCTGCTGACGACGACGTTCACCAGCCCGGGCGAGCGCGGCAAGGCGTTCGGCATCTTCGGCGCGGTCGCCGGCGCCGGCGGCGCCGTCGGCCTCCTGCTCGGCGGCGTGCTCACCGAGTACCTGAGCTGGCGCTGGGCGATGTACGTGAACCTGTTCTTCGCGATCCCCGCCGCCCTCGGCGCGCTCGCGCTGATCCGCTCGCAGGCGCACCCGGACCGCCCGCGGCTGGACATCCCGGGCACGATCACGGCCAGCGCCGGCCTGTTCGCGATCGTCTACGGCTTCTCGCAGGCGGAGACCCGCGGCTGGGGCGACGGCGTCACGGTCGCCTTCCTGGCCGCCGGCGTCGCGCTGCTCGTCGCGTTCGTGTGGCTGCAGACGCGCGTCGCCGCGCCGCTCGTGCCGCTGCGCGTGATCCTCGACCGCAACCGCGGCACGTCGTACCTGGCGATGGGCATCGCCGGCGCCGGGATGTTCGGCGTGTTCCTGTTCCTGACCTACTACCTGCAGCGCACGCTGGGCTTCTCGCCGGTCACGACCGGCCTCGCGTTCCTGCCGCTCGCGGGCGCGGTGATGGTCAGCGCCACGACGGCCACCGCGATGCTGGTGCCGCGCTTCGGCCCCCGCCCGCTGGTCACGCTCGGCATGGGGCTGGCCGCGGTCGGCATGGTCCTGCTCGCGCAGCTCGGCGTCGACTCCGCCTACGCGAGCGACGTGCTGCCGGCGCTGATCCTGATGGGCTCCGGGATGGGCCTCATCTTCGCCCCGGGCATGGCGATCGGGACGCTCGGCGTCGCCGCGCACGACGCCGGCATCGCCTCGGCGCTGCTGAACGTCGGCCAGCAGGTCGGCGGCTCGCTGGGCACCGCCCTGCTGAGCACGCTGTCGGCCAGCGCGGTCGCCTCGTTCGCGGCGGGCAAGGCGGCCACCCCGGCGGTCGCCGAGCAGGCCGCGGTGCACGGCTTCACCACCGCGTTCTGGTGGGCCGCGGGCATCTTCGCGGTCGGCGCGATCGTGTCGGCGGCGATGTTCCGCAGCGGCGCGCCGGAGGTCGAGCCGGGCGCCGAGCCGGTGCTCGCGCACTGAGGCGGCAACGGGCGCGCGGGGACGCTACCCTGCATGCCCGTCCCGCGGATGTGGCGGAATTGGTAGACGCGCAGGCTTCAGGTGCCTGTGTCCTTCGGGACGTGGAGGTTCGAGTCCTCTCATCCGCATCGCACGCCCCGTCTGATCAGAACTGGTCAGGCGGGGCGATTCGCCGTTCTGGGGCCAATTCTCGCGGCCGGCCTGTCCCCCGTTCAAAACGGGGACGCTTGATGGCGGTGCCCCGCCGTCGTGACGGGAGGCGCATGTGTGGTCCTACCCCCAGTAGAAGGAGTACCGGTACTTGCCGCGCACATGGAACCGGCCGGTGTCCTCCGTCCCGTCTGTCATCTCGGTGTAGCAGCGCATGCGCCGATACCCCTTAAGACCAGACGGGGTGCGAACCCAGCGTCCGCGGCCGTAGCAGTAGGCGGCGTAGATGCCTTCGTAGTCAGCCACGAGAGCAGCCTCTGCTGCGTCCTCCGACCAGTACCAGGCGGCTTCAGCTTCGGTCGCCGCGACGGCTAGGACGATCGCGGTCGCGACCGCCACGATGATGGCGCGCATCGATCCTCCGTGTCTTGAGCGTGACGTTCTCCGTCCCCTCCCGCAGCAGCACCGTCGCCCGGTAGCGGCGCTTCTTCGTCCGCCAGGCGGCCGTGCAGGTGAGCGTCGGGCTCCTCTCCCCCGCGGGCGGCGGGGTGTACTCGCACGTCGCCTCCCCCCGGTAGTGCCGATACCGGCCGGCGAGGATCTGATCGGCCCGGTGCTCGGCGCCCTGGACGATTACCAGCTCCTGGTCCGGCGTGATCGGGGCGATCCCCGGCGGCACCGGCGAATCGGGCGGCTTCGTCGGCGGCAGGCACGGCTCGTATCGCACGTCATCGAGGAGCGGGTACATCAGGTCTGCCGGATCGTCGGAGTGCCTGAACCCGGCGAGATGCCCGAACTCGTGCGTCACGGCGACGCACAACCCGTACCCCCAGCCCGGCTGAAGCAGCACCGGCTTGAGCACCACGAGGCACCGGCCGGCGAAGGTGGCAGCCGCGCCGAGGCTCCCTTCCGGGGCCCCGGCTGGCAGGGTGTCGGTGATCGCGATCTCTTCGCGGCCGGCGCACGGACTGTCGGGCCAAGCGGCGCGGGCGGTCGGGAGGATTTGCCCGAACTCGGGGTAGGTGTCCGCCGGACGGAAGGCGGCGAGATCCTGCGCGCCCGCGGGCGCGCAGGCGATGGTCGCGGCGAGCCCGGCAAGGACGATCGTTCGACGCACGGCCCTCCTCCATGAACGTGGCCGAGGAGAACCTAGACGAGATCGGCACGTGGCGCGAGCCACGCATCCGCAGACGCGACCGGGCCCCGGCAGACGCCGGGGCCCGCGTCGTCTCAGGGCACGAGCACGAGCTTGCCGACCGTCCGCCGGGCGCGCAGGTCCTCGTGGGCCCGGCGGGCGTCCTCCAGCGGGTAGGTCCCGCCGACGATCGGCTCGAGCTCGCCGGCGAGCACGGCGCGCAGCAGGTCGTGCATGGCGGCGCTCATCATCTCCGGGCGCTGCAGCACGCGCGCCAGCCAGAAGCCGACGACGCCGACGCTGCGCACCATCAGGTGGCCGGGATCGACGGGCGGAGCCCCGGCCCGGCCGGCCTGGCCGAAGTGGACGAGCCGCCCGAACGGCGCGAGCGCGGCGAGGCTGGCGGCGAACGTGTCGCCGCCGACCATCTCCAGCACGACGTCGACCCGCGCGCCGTCGTTGGCCTCGCGCAGCGCGGCCGTGAGGTCCTCGGCGCCGGCGTCGACGACGGCGTCCGCGCCCAGCCGCAGCGCCAGCGCGCGCTTCTCCTCGGTGGAGGCGACGGCGATCACGCGGCCCGCGCCGAAGCGCCGGGCGAGCTGCACGGCGAGCGTGCCGACACCACCGCCGGCCGCGTGCACGACCACGCTCTCCCCCTCGCGCAGCTGCGCGCTCGTGCGCAGCAGATGCCACGCCGTCGTGCCCTGCAGGACGAGCGCGAGCGCCTCGCCGTCGCCGACGCCGTCGGGCACCTCCCACATCGCCTGCGGGGCGGCGAGCGCGCGCTCCGCGTAGCCGCCGCCGGGCAGCAGCGCGACGACGCGCCGCCCGTCGTCGCGGACGCCGACGACCTCCGCGCCCGGGATCAGCGGGAGCTGGGCCGGCGCGAGGTAGGTGTTCTCGGCCTGATGGGTGTCGGCGTAGTTGACGCCGGCCGCCTCGACGTCGAGGACGACCATCCCGTCGGCCGGCACGGGGTCGGCGACCTCCCGCAGGACGAGCACCTCGGGTCCGCCGAACTCCGTGATCTGGATCGCGCGCATGGCGGGATCATCCCCCACGCGCGCGGCGGGAGCGCCCGCCCACCGGGGGCGGACGCTCCACGGCGCGGATCGATCAGTCCATCGAGATGAAGAACGGCGTGCTCACCGCGGTGTTGGTGACCGCGGAGGTGATCACGACCGTGACCTGCGTGTTGCTCGGGCAGGTGCCGAACTGGCCCAGCACGGCGTTGGCGACCATCGCGCCGGAGAACGTGTGGACCGGGGTGACCTGGACGTTGTTGGGCTGCGAGGCCAGGCCGAAGATGCAGTAGCCGCCGACGGCCGGGTTGCTGACGTTGGCCGAGCTCATGCCCTGCGCGTTGGTGACGCTGCCGTTGGCGGCGACGAGGCCGAAGGCGACGCCGGCGCCGGTGCCGGGAGGACCCTGCGGGCCGGCGGGGCCCTGCGGACCGGCCGGGCCCTGCGGGCCGGCGGGCAGCGAGCCACGGCGGAAGTCGGCCGCGGTCAGCGAGCCGTTGCGGACCTTGGCGCTCGTCACGGCGTTGTTGGCGAGGCGCGAGGTCGTGACGGCGCCGCGCTTGATGTCCCGCGTGCTGATGGTGGCCGCGGCGTACGAGGTGCCACCCAGCGCGATGAACAGCGCGAGGTAGGCGGCCACGGTGCCGTGGCGCGGACGGCGAAGACGCATGGGGGTTGAGTCCTCCTGACGGATGATGGTGTGACCCGGATCGAACCGGTGGCCCGGCCTGACTTCAACCCCAACACGCCGAGTCCTGCGAAGTTCTGTCGAGTTGACATTCCTATTGGTATCCGGATACTCGTCGGTATGCCGACGACGTCCTCGCTGCCGCCCGGCCCGCGCGCCCCCCGCGCGGTCCAGTCCCTCGCCTGGCTGACCCGTCCCGTGCCGTTCATGGAGCGCTGCCACCGCCGCTACGGCGACGTGTTCACGGTCCGCGTCGCCTACGAGGGCACCTGGGTCTTCCTCGCCCACCCGGACGCGGTCAAGGAGGTCTTCACCGGCGACCCGAAGGTCCTGCACGCCGGCGAGGCCAACCGCGTCCTGCGTCCCTGGCTGGGCGCCAACTCGGTGCTGCTGCTCGACGACGACGAGCACATGGCGCAGCGCAGGCTGCTGCTGCCGCCGTTCCACGGCCGGCGCATGCAGCGCTACGAGGCGCTGATGACCGAGCTCGCCCGCCGCGCGGTCGAGCGCTGGCCGGCCGGCGAGCCGATCGCGCTGTGGCCGCACATGCAGGCCGTCACGCTGGAGGTGATCGTCCAGGCGATCTTCGGCGAGAGCGGCGGGCCGCGGATGGACCGCCTGCTGGCCGCGCTGCGCGAGACCGCCGAGTCGACCACGAGCTGGCGCACGATGCTGAAGATGGCCTCGCTGGGCCCCGACCGCATCGCCGCCAGCGAGGCGTTCCAGCGGCGGATGGCGCCGGTCGACGCCATCGTCTACGAGACGATCGCCGCCCGCCGCGCCGAGCACGAGGGCGGCGGCGAGCGCGACGACATCCTCTCGCTGCTGCTCGACGCGCGCCACGAGGACGGCTCGCCGATGAGCGACCTGGAGCTGCGCGACGAGCTGATGACGCTGCTGCTCGCCGGCCACGAGACGACCGCCACGTCGCTGTCGTGGGCGATCGAGCGGCTCGTGCGCCACCCCGACGCGCTCGACCGCCTCGCCGACGGCGACGACGACTACCTCGACGCGGCCGTCAAGGAGACGCTGCGCCTGCGGCCCGTGCTGCCGATCGTGGTGCGCAAGACGAAGGCGCCGGTGCGCGTCGCCGGATGGGACTTCCCGGCCGGCGTGACGCTGACGCCGTGCATCCACCTGATCCACCGCCGCCCGGACGTGTACCCCGAGCCGCACCGCTTCCGCCCCGAGCGGTTCCTGGAGCAGCCCGCCGGCACCTACACGTGGATCCCGTTCGGCGGCGGCGTGCGCCGCTGCCTGGGCGCGTCGTTCGCCCAGTTCGAGATGAAGGCGATCCTGCGCGTCATCGCCCGCGAGCGGCGCCTCGCGCCGGTGCGGCCGCAGCGGGAGCGGGTGCGCCGCCGGGCGATCACGCTCACGCCCGACCGCGGCGCGGAGGTGGTCGCGTGGCCCGCCTGACCCGCAAGGAGCGCCAGGCGCACACGCGCCGGCGCCTCGTCGACGCCGCCGCCCACGTCGGCGCGCGGCGCGGCCTCGCCGCCGCGTCGCTGGACGAGGTGGCGCAGGAGGCCGGCTACACGAAGGGCGCCGTGTACGCGAACTTCGCCTCCAAGGAGGAGCTGTTCCTGGCGGTCCTCGACGAGCGCTTCGCCGAGCGGCTGGCGCAGATCGAGCGCCTCTTCGGCTCCGACGCCAACCCGACCGTCCAGGCCGCCGAGGCCGGCGCCGAGCTGTCGCGCGCGATGGCCGCCGACCGCGACTGGCAGCGGCTGTTCCTGGAGTTCGCCGTGCACGCCGCGCGCGACGCCGCGTTCCGCGAGCGGCTGACCGCCCGCTACCGCACGCTGCGCGAGCGGATCGCGGCGATCCTCGAGCGGCGCATGCGCGAGACCGGCATGACCGCGACCGTGTCGCCGGCCGACCTGGCGCTGATGACGTTCGCGATGGCCAACGGCGTCGCGCTCGAATCGCTGCTGGAGCCCGAGGCGGTGCCCGACGACCTGCTCGCGCGCATGTACGCGATCCTCGCCGCGGGCGCGGCGCGCCGCGACGAGGGCTGATCGCGTCTACGCGTCGAGGATCGCGACGACCCGCGACGGCGCCGCGCTGGCGCCGGCGATCCGCAGCGGGAAGCAGGCGACCGTGAAGCCGGTCGGCGGCAGCGCGCCGAGGTTGGCCAGGCGCTCCATGTGCGAGTACGCCCGGCCGATCTGGTGGGCGGCCCAGAACACGCCCGGCTCGTCGCGCGCCAGCGCCTCCTCGGCCTCGAGGTTCAGCGGCCGGTCCCAGCCCCACGCGTCGATGCCCATCGTGTGGATCCCCTGGTCGACGAGCCACTCGGTCGCCTCGGGGGTCACGCCGGGGCCGCGGACGATGTAGTCCGGGTCGCGGTAGTGGGCGTCGCAGCCGGTGTGGACGAGCACGATGTCGCCGGGCCTCAGGTCGTGGCCGGCGGCGGCGATGCCCGCCTCCATCTGGTCGCGCGTCACCGCGTCGCCGTCCTCGCGGCCGGTCGCGTCGACGACGACCCCCGGCCCGAAGAAGCGCTCCAGCGGGATCTGGTCGATCGTCGGCGCCGGCTCGCCGTCGGCGGTCGAGTTGTAGTGGTAGGGCGCGTCGACGTGGGTGGCGTTGTGGGTGCCGACCGACAGCCGCTCGACCGCCCACCCCTCGCCGTCGCGCAGCAGCCGCGCCGGAACGCCGAACAGCTGCTCGATCTGCGCCGCGCCGGCCGCGTGGTCGGCGTACTCGACGTCGGTGCGCAGGAAGTCGGGGTACTCGGGCGGGTCGGCGACGATCGGGTGCGACAGGTCGACGATGCGCATCAGCGGCGAACCTTGTCGGCCGCCGCGTGCAGGAGGTGCTCGGCGCGACGCACGAGCTTCACCCGCGGGCGGCCGTGCGGCTCGCCGAGCGCGCGCTCGTGCGCGTCGATGAGCTCCCACCCGGCGTAGTCGACGACCTCGACGCCGCGCTCCTCGAGCGCCTCCAGCAGCGTGTCGGGCTCGACCGACGGCTCCGGCAGGCGCCCGGCCTGCAGGTCCTCGACGAGGCGGTCGACGGTCTCCTGGGCGCACTTCTTGTTCGTGCCGATGACGCCCGACGGCCCGCGCTTGACCCACCCGGCCGTGTACACGCCGGGCAGCGGGTCCTCGGTGCCGACGTGCGTGATCCGCCCGCCGCTGTTGTGGAACGTGCCGCGCTGCTCGTCGAACGGCACGCCCGGCATCGGGGTGCCGCGATAGCCGATCGAGCGCAGGACGAGGTCGCACTCGATCAGCTCGGTCTCGCCGGTCGGGCGGGCGCTGATGCGGCCGTGCTCGTCGGCGACCAGCTCGTTGCGGACGACCCGCACGCCCTCGACGCGGTCGCCGCCGACGATCTCCACCGGCGAGACGCAGAAGCGCAGCACGATCCGGCGGCGCTTGCCCCCGGGCGCGCGGCGGCTGTAGTCGGTGACGATCTCGACGTTGTTGCGGGCGGTGACGTCGGCGGCGTCGGACTCCAGGAAGGCGCGGCTGGCCGGGTCGAGCTCGACGTCGGCGGGGTCGACGATCACGTCGGCGTCGGCGAGGTCGGCGAGCTCGCGCAGCTCCGGGTTCGTGTAGGCGGCCTGGGCGGGCCCGCGGCGGCCGAGGACGACGATCTCCTCGATGCGGCTGTGCTCGAGCGCCTCGATCGCGTGGTCGGCGGTGTCGGTGGCGCGCAGCTCGTCGACGTCGAGCGCGAGCATGCGGGCCACGTCGAGCGCGACGTTGCCGTTGCCGACGACGACGGCGCGGCGGCCGCTGAGGTCGAACTCGTGGTCGCAGTAGTCGGGGTGGCCGTTGTACCAGGCGACGAACTCGGTGGCCGCGTGCGACCCGGGCAGGTCCTCGCCGGGGATCCCGAGGCGGCGGTCGGCGGCGGCGCCGCAGGCGTAGATCACCGCGTGGTAGGCCGACGTCAGCTCCTCGTGGGAGAGGTCGGTGCCGATCTCGACGTTGCCGTGGAAGCGGAAGCCGGGCTTGCGCGCGGTCTTCTCGTACACGCGCGTGACCGACTTGATCTTCGGATGGTCGGGGGCGACCCCGTAGCGGACGAGCCCCCAGGGCGTGGCGAGGCGGTCGAAGACGTCGGCGGTGGCGGAGATCTCCCCGTGCGACAGGAGTTGGCCCGCCGCGTAGAAGCCCGCCGGGCCGGAGCCGACGATCGCGACGCGCAGGGGGTTCTCGGGAGTGCCGACGGTCTGAGCCATATTCCGATCCGCTTTGACGTGAATAAGGGGACCCGAAGGCTAGCGGTCAGGCTGTCGCCCCGGGATCGCCCGCCGCGGCCCGCCGCGGGTCGAACGGCGCGACCACGTCCGGGAGCCCGTCGCCGGCGGCCAGCGCGGCGATCGCCTCACCCGCCAGCGGGGCGTGGATGATGCCGCCGCGGCCGTGGCCGGTGGCGACCGCGAGGCCGTCGATCGCCGACGCGCCCACGTACGGCAGGCCGTCGGGGCTGGCGGGCCGCAGGCCGCAGCCGACCGAGGCGACGCTCAGCTCGGCGAGCGCCGGCAGCACGCGCGTCCAGGTGGCGAGGATCTCGTGGATCGCCGCGACCGCGGGCAGGCGCACGTAGCCGGCGTCGCGGACCGTCGTGCCGACCCAGGCGACGCCGTCCGCCCGCGGGGCGGTGGAGCCGCGCCGGCCGCGCACCGTCCGCGACACCGGCGGGCGCTCGGGGTCGCCCTGCACGAGCACGTACTCGCCGACGAGCGGGCGCACCGGCGGGCGCGCCTCGGCCGGCAGCCACGCCGCCTGCGACGACCACGCGCCGCAGGCGAGCACGGTCAGCGGGGCCAGCCGCTCGGTGCCGTCGGACAGGCGGACGCCCTCGACCGGGCCGTCGCCGCCGCGGATCGCCGACAGCGGCTCGACGCCGATGTCGATCTGGACGCCCGCACGCGTGCACGCGCGCGCGAGCCGGGCCAGCAGGCGGTCGGTGTCCACCTGGGCCTCACCGGGCACGAGCAGGCCGGCCTCGACGCCGCGCAGCCCCGGCTCGGCCTGCGCGCACGCGTCCGCGTCGAGGCGCTCGAAGGCGACGCCGGCCCCGGCCAGTGCGGTCGCGATCTCCTCCAGGGCGGCGGTCTCGGCGGTGTCGAGCGCGATGTGCAGCGCCCCCTCCCGGCGCAGGCCCACGGGACCGTCGGCGGCCTGCTCGAGCTCGAGCGCGAAGTCCTCCCAGGCGTCGAGCGCCGCGCGCGTCGCCGTCCCCAGCGGTCCCGCCCACTCGTGCGGCTCGGCGGGGCCGAGCAGGCCGGCGGCCGCCGTCGAGGCGCCGACGCCCGGGCGCTCGCGCTCCACCACGCACACCGTCAGGCCCCGTTGCGCCGCCCGCCACGCGACGCTGAGCCCGACGACCCCTGCGCCGACCACGAGCAGGTCGAAGCTGTCCGGCATGGTGGGAACGCTACGGGAAGCACTACCGTCGTGGCGTGACCTCGACCGCGGTCCCCGACGTGTTCGACCCCGCCCGGTACGCGACGTTCCGCTTCGAGGGCTGGCGCTTCGACGAGGCGACCGCGACCGCGACGCTGCGCTACGCGCTCGACGACGCGCTCGTCTTCGAGGAGCGCATCGAGCTGCCGCCGGGGGCGCCGCCGCTCGATCCGGCCCGGCGCGCCGCGCTGGACGCCGTGCTGGAGCTGCTGCACCAGGTCGCCGGCGTCAGCTACTGGAAGGCGGCCGCGCCGCCCGCGCTGGAGATCGGCCCGCTCACCGAGCGCCGCGCCCGGCTGCTCACCGACGTCTACGTGCAGGGTCTGGGCGAGTACGCCTACCGCAACGGGATCGACGTCGCCGGGCGCATCCATTTCGCCGGCGAGCCCGGCCGCGCGGCCGCGCCGGTCGCGCTCCCCGCCACCGGCCGCTCGCTCGTCCCCGTCGGCGGCGGCAAGGACTCCGTCGTGGCGCTGGAGACGATGCGCGCCGCGGGCGCCGACGTGACGCTGTTCTCGGTCGGCGACGCGACCGCGATCGCCGCGACCGCGCAGGTCGCCGGGCTGCCGCGCCTGATCGCGCGGCGCACGATCTCCCCCGCGCTGCTGGCCGCCAACGCCGCGGGCGCGCTCAACGGCCACGTGCCGGTCACCGCCGTCGTGACGCTGATCGCGCTGGCGACCGCGGTCCTGCACGGCCTCGACGAGGTCGTGCTCGCCAACGAGCGCTCGGCCTCCCAGGGCAACCTGCGGTGGCGCGGCATCGAGGTCAACCACCAGTGGAGCAAGGGCCTGGCGTTCGAGCGCGCCCTGCGCGACGTGCTCGCCCACGAGGTGACGCCGTCGGTCGACGTGTTCTCGCTGCTGCGCGGCGCCTCCGAGCTGGGGATCGCCCGCGCGTTCGCCGCGCTCCCCGCCTACCACCACGCGTTCACGAGCTGCAACGCCACGTTCCGCCTCGACGAGCGCCGCCGCGCGGCGACCTGGTGCGGCGACTGCCCGAAGTGCCGGTTCGTGTTCCTCGCGCTCGCGCCGTGGCTGGAGCCGCAGGCGCTGCGCGGCATCTTCGGCGCCGACCTCCTCGACGACGCCGGCCAGACCGCCGACTTCCTGGCGCTGTGCGGCTTCGAGGAGCACAAGCCGTTCGAGTGCGTCGGCGAGCGCGAGGAGTCGCTCGCCGCGTTCCGGCTGCTGGCCGCCGACCCGCGCTGGGCCGACCACGCCGTCGTGCGCGCCGCGCGCGAGCGGATGCTGCCCGCCGTCGGGCCGGACGTCGGCGACCCGGAGACGGTGCTCGCGCTGTCGGACGAGCACGAGATCCCCGCGCGGCTGGTGCCCGCCGTCCATGCGCGTCTCGGCGCTTGAGGGCGCCCGGGTCGGGCTGTGGGGCGCGGGCCGCGAGGCCGCGTCCGTGTTCCGCGCGCTGCGCGCGCCGGCCACCGTCGTGGTCGCCACCGACGCGCCGGTCGACGCGGCCGGCCGGGCCGCGTTCCCGGGCGCGACGTTCGCCGACGGGCCAGACGCGTGGCGCGAGCTGGCCGGGTGCGACGTCGTCGTGCGCTCCCCGGGGATCAGCCGCTACCGCGACGACGTGCGCGCGCTCGCGGCGGCCGGCCCGGCGCTGACGACCGCGACGAACCTGTGGTTCGCCGAGCACGGCGACGAGCCCGTGATCGGGATCACCGGCACGAAGGGCAAGTCCACGACCGCCTCGCTCGTGCACCGGCTCGTCACGGCCGCCGGCGCGCGGGCCGAGCTGGCCGGCAACATCGGCCGGCCGCTGCTCGACGCGCTCGCGCCGGCCGACCCGCCGGACGTGTGGGTGGTCGAGCTGTCCAGCTACCAGCTCGCCGACCTCGAGCGCTCGCCGCGCGTGGCCGTCGTCGTCAACCTGTTCCGCGAGCACCTCGACTGGCACGGCAGCGAGGAGCGCTACCTGGCCGACAAGCTCAACCTGCTGGCCCACGGCCCGCGGGTGGCGGTGCTCAACGGGCGCGACGCGCGGCTGCTCGCGCTCGCGCCCGCGGGCGTGCCGCGGGTGCTGTTCGGCGTCCCCGGCGGCTACGACGCGCCGGGCGACGGCACGATCGTGCGCGACGGGGCGCTCGTCGCCGATCTGCGCGCGACGGCGCTGCTGGGCGAGCACAACGCGCTCAACGCCGCGGCGGCCCTGGCCGCCGCCGACGCCGCCGGGTGGCGGCCCGACGACCCGCAGGCCGCGCTGGCCGGGTTCGCGCCGCTGCCGCACCGCCTGCAGACCGTCGCCCGCGACGGCGACGTCGCCTACGTCGACGACTCGATCTCCACCACGCCGGAGTCGGCGGTCGCGGCGCTGCGAGCGCTGGCCGGCGGCCCCGTGGCGCTGATCGTCGGGGGCCAGGACCGCGGGCAGGACTACGCGCCGCTGGCGGCGGCGGTCGCCGAGCACGGCGCGGTGGCGGCGGTCGTCGGCCTGCCCGACACCGGCGAGCGGGCGCTGGCGGCGATCGGCGGCGCCGCGCCGACGCGGATGGCCGGCGACCTCTCCGAGGCGGTTTCCGCCGCGCGGGCGGCGCTCGACGGCCGCGGCACCGTGCTCCTGTCGCCCGCCGCCCCCAGCTACGGGCGCTTCCGCGACTTCGAGGAGCGCGGGGACCGCTTCCGCGCCGCGGCGCTCGCGGCCGGAGCGGTCGCGGTGAGCCACGAAGGGCCGTCCACGCGATAGCTTCCCGGGCCGACGATGAGCGACGGCCCGCAGACCGACGTTCTCCGCGCCGCCCGCATCGTGTGCGGCGTCGACGGCACGCGCGCGTCCGCGCTGGCGGCCGCCCAGGCGGTGGTGCTGACCAAGGCGCACGAGGCGACGCTCGCGTTCGTGGCGATCACCGACGCCCGCGGCGACGGCCCCACCGCGATGGCCACCCTGTCGCCCGAGCGGGCGCGCGAGGCGCTCGACGCGGCGCGCCGCGAGGCGGCCGAGGCGGGCGTCGACGCCGAGGTGGAGCTCGTGCACGACGAGGACGTCGACGGCGCGCTGCTGGCCCGCGGCGACGCCGCCGACCTCGTCGTCGCCGGCGCCCCGGTCGGGACCCGCACCGGTGGGATCCTGCTGGGCCGCACCGCGACGACGCTGCTGCACCGCAGCCGCGTGCCGGTGATGGTCGCGCGCCGGCCGCCCGACGACGCGCCGTTCCCGCAGCGGCTGCTCGTCGCCACCGACGGGTCCGACGGCTCCGACCGGGCGGTCGAGCTGGCCGCGTCGATCGCCCGCGCCCACGGCGCCGCGGTCGGCATCGTCCACGCGGGCTCGCTGGCCGACGCCGAGCGGCGGCGGCGCATGTCCGAGCAGTCGGTCGCGCTCGCCGACGCGACCGGCACCGAGCCCACCTGGATCGAGGAGCCCGAGCACGGCCCCGACGGGATCGTCGCGGCCGCGCGCTCGTGGCGCGCGGCGCTGCTGGTCGTCGGCGCCCGCGGCGTGACGGGCCTGCGCGCGCTCGGCAGCGTGAGCGAGCGGGTCGCCCACCAGGCGCCCTGCTCCACGCTCGTGGCGCGCGACTGACCGTCCGCCGCGCGCCGCGCGCCGGCGTCGAACGACGGGCATCGAGGGCAGCGTGCGCGGCCCCATCGCCCGCACCGCCGTGGAGGGACGTGTGGCACATGGCAGCCGCTATCCGGACGCCATGTGCCACACGTCTCCCGGCGCGTGCTTCGCGGCGGGCGGCCGCGCCGCAGGCGCCACCGCCCACACACCCTCGCCGATGCCGTTCCAGCCACGACCGTTGTCGCCTCGCGATCGCGTAGCGATCACGAACCGACAACGGTGGGTCAGTCGAGCAGGACCTCGACGTCGATCGTGCGCCCCGCCGGCGCGTCGGCGGAGCGCGGCTGGCGCTGGGCCAGCCACGGCCCCAGGTAGCGGCCGGCGATCTTCGTCGGCGGCCACCACAGCGGCTCGATCGACGCGCGGTCGCGGCCGCGGTCGACCTCGGCGCCCGCGCGCATGTACTGCTCGACCGCCCCGGTCAGGAGCTGGCCGCGCAGCACGGGGCGGAACGGGCGCGGCGTGATCGGCGCGCCGGCCGAGGCGGCGATCTGCTCGGCCACCGCGTCGGCCTGCTGGGTGGCGATGCCGCCCTGCTTGATCGGGAACGTCGTCGCGTCGCCCGCCGCGTACACGTTGCGCAGGCCCTGGACGCGGCCGTACTCGTCGATCGGGATGAAGCCCTGCTCGTCGCGCGGGATGCCGGCCAGCCGGCGCCCCTCGAGCACCGGCAGCGCGACGACGCGCTCGGCCTCGAGCGGGCGGTCGCCGGGCATCAGGCGGATGACGCCGCGCTCCCCGCCGCGCGCCTCGACCCCACCGACGAACTCGATGCCCGCCGACTCCAGCAGCCCGGCCACCGCGGCGCTGGCCTCGTCGCCGAACAGGCCCAGCGGCCGCTCCTCCGGGGTGACGAGCGTGATCGTGACCCCGTCGAGGCCCATCGAGCGGACCTCGGCCGCGGTCAGCAGCGCCAGCTCGTAGGCGGGCAGCGGCCAGGTGACGCCGGGCGGCACGACGAACGCGACGCTCTTGGACCAGCCCTCCTCGAGGTCGGCCACCAGGCCCGACAGCGCGCTCGGCTCGTCCTCGGCCATGAACGTGTGGACGTGCCCGTAGGCGGCCACCGGCCGGGCGCCCGGGGCGAGCAGCAGCGCGTCGTAGCGGCGCTCGGACCCGTCGGACAGCTCGACGACCTGCTCCTCGGGGCGCACGCGCGTGACGCCGGCGGCGATGACCGCGAACCCCGCCTCCTCGGCCAGCGACCGCAGCGGCCGGCGCTCGGCGTGCCCGGCCGCGAACGGCTCCGCGACGGCCAGCGGGGTGAGCACGAAATCCGGCCTCGGGCTCACGAGCGTCACGGCGACGCGATCGCCGGCCAGGTCGCGCAGGGCCAGCGCGGCTTCGACGGCGGCGACGCCCCCGCCCGCGATCACGACGTCCATCGGTGCCATGGCCGGACATATTGCCCGACGGACCGCGTTGCCCGCCGGGCGGCCGGTCGCTACGGTCGCTCCACGTTCCCGACCGGAGGCCCGCGATGTCAGGAGTCATCGTCGTCGGCGTCGACGCCCACGACCAGTCGCGAGACGCGACCGCGCTCGGCGCGGCGCTGGCCGGCGCCGCCGGCGCCGAGCTCGTGCTCGTCCACGTCCACCCCATCGACCCGTTCGCCGACGCGCTCGCGTACCAGACCGGTGACGAGGATCCGCTGCGCCGGGAGGGCGAGACGCTGCTGAGCCGCGCCGCCGAGGCCGCCGCGCCGCTGACGCCGCGCACGATGACGGTCGCCGCGGCCTCGACCGTCGGCGGCCTGCACCGCGTCGCCGCGCGCGAGAACGCCGAGCTGCTCGTCGTCGGCTCCAGCCATCGCGGCCCGGTGGGGCGCACGCTGCTGGGCAGCCACAGCGAGCGGGTCCTGGCGGGGGCGCCGTGCCCGGTGGCGGTGGCCCCGCACGGCCTGGCCGGCGGAAGCTGGACGCCGAGGCAGATCGTCGTCGCGTTCGACGGCTCCACCGAGGCCCACGAGGCGCTCGCGCTCGCCCGCCGCCTGGCGTCGGAGACCGGCGCGAAGATCCGGCTCGTCGGCGTCGCGGTCGGCCCGCTGGACCGCTGGGAGTACCAGTACACGCCCGACTGGCGCGAGGTCGAGCAGCGCCGCGAGGCCGAGCTGCGCCAGATGCTGCGCGACGAGGCCGGCGAGGGGGTCGAGACCGAGCTGCGCCTCGGCGACGCCGCCGAGCAGCTCCTCGACGTGTCCACCGAGACCGACCTGCTCGTGCTCGGCTCGCGCGGCTACGGCCCGGTGCGGCGGGTGCTGCTGGGGTCCGTGTCGGGGCGCATCGTGCGCGACGCCCCGTGCCCGGTCATCGTGGTGCCGCGCTCGGCCGCCGTCGAGGTGCCCGAGGTGCAGGAGACCTCCAACAACTCAGGCTGAGCCGGGCGGCGCCCCGACGCGCACGGTCGGCTCCGCCGGCGAGCGCTGGTCGGGCAGGTTGATCTCGGCGCCGGGCGGCGGCGGGATCGGCCCGTCCAGCAGCGGGTCGGCCGTGTCGCGCATCCACCGCTCCAGCCGCGCGGCCAGCTCCGCGCGCACGGTCGCGTGACGCGGGTCGCGCGCGAGGTCGACGCGCTCGTCGGGGTCCAGCACGAGGTCGTAGAGCTGCTCGAAGGCGACCTCGCGCTCGCCCCACCCGGCGCGCAGCAGCACGTCCTTGCTGGGCCCGTCGTCGACGTTGGCCAGCACCGGCAGCGTCCGGTCGCCGAAGCGGCGGATGTACTTCCAGCGGTCCGTGCGCACCGCGCGCTGCGGCTCGTAGGCGGCGTGGAACGTCGCCTCGGCGAAGATCGCGTCGTGCACCGCCTCGACCTCGCGGCGCACGAGCGGCAGCAGCGAGCGGCCCTGCAGGAACGGCGGCGCCGCCACGCCGGCGAGCTCGCACATCGTCGGGTACAGGTCGAGGTGGCTGACCATCGCGTCGATCACGCGGCCGCCGAGGAACCCGCCGGGGCCGCGGGCGATCAGCGCGACCCCGAGGCCGCGGTCGAAGAGCGTCGCCTTGGCGCCCGGGAACGCGATGCCGTGGTCGGTCGTGTAGACGACGAGCGTGTCCTCGACGAGGCCCTGCTCGTCGAGCGCCCGCAGCACCGTGCCGACGCCCTGGTCCAGCGCCCGCGCGCTGGCGTGGAAGCCGGCCATGTCCGCGCGCGTCTCCGGCGTGTCGGGCAGGCCGGGCGCCGGGAGGCAGTAGAGCGCGTCGCGCGACGACGACGGCGCGAAGAACTCGCGGTGGGTCTCGTTGAAGCCGACCGCCAGGAAGAACGGCCGGCGCGGGATCTCGGCCAGGATCGCGGCGGCCATCGGCGCGACGGTCTCGGCGTGCGTGGTGCGCACCGGCCAGACGCGGTCGTAGCCGATCACGTCGGGCCGCTTGGCCACGTGCTGCTCGCCGATCTGGCCGGTCCAGTAGCCGGCCGACCGCAGCGTGTGGACGACGTGCTGGCGGTCGTCGTTCAGCGCGAACCCGCGGTGGGCGAGCCCGATCATGCCGTTGCTGTGGCCCACCTGCCCGGTCAGCAGCGCCGCGCGGCTGCCCGAGCAGGTCGGCACCGCGCAGAACGCCCGGCGGAACAGGACGCCCTGCGCGGCGAGCTGCTGGAGGCTGGGCGTCGCCACCGGGAACCCGTAGGGCTCCAGGTGGCGGCCCGTGTCGTGGGAGTGCAGGAAGAGGACGTTCGGCGGGCCCCCGGCCACGCCGTGGGCCCTACCCGAGATCGGCGGCGAGCACGCCGACGACGTCGAGCGTCGACAGCACCCCGGCGGGCGGCGCGCCCGCGGCGGCGACGATCGCGTGCGACACGCCGTGGGCGACCATCCGCACCGCGGCCGCGTCGAGCGGCTCGTCGGCGTCGACGGTCAGCGCCTCGGTGGCGGCGATCTCGCCGGCGGTCGCGTCGAGATGGCCCGCGTCGGCCGCGCGCAGGACGTCCATGTCGGAGGCGATCGACCACACGAGCCGCTCGCCGCCGCGCTCGCCGGTGATCCCGGACACGCACGCGGCGTGCAGCCGGTAGTGCGCGAGCGTGTCGGCGAGCTCGCGCACGGTCGTCGACGGCGGGACGCCGACCACGCCCGGGTGCATCACGTCGCGCACGCGGACGCGGTGCAGGTGGGGCTCCGACACGGCGGGGCGCGCGGGCCGCGGCCGCGGGAGCCCGGCGACGCGCGGGTCGTGGCCGCCGATGACGGCGACGACGTCGAAGGAGGAGAGGATGCCGGCGGGCACGCCGTCGTCCTGGACGAGGAGGTGGCGGGCGTCGGCGTCGGACATCAGCGCGACGGCCGCGCTCAGCGGGGTCTGCGGGGCGACGACCGGCAGCGAGCGGCCGCTGCGCCCCGCCGCGACCTGCCCGTCGCCCTCGACGGCCGCGGCGAGCAGGTCGAGGTCGGTGACGATCGCGGGACGGTCGGCGTCGGTGAGCAGGACGCTGTGGACCTGGTGGCGGGCCATGATCGCCGCGAGCGTCGTCAGGTCGGCGTCCTTGGACGTGCCGAGGATCCCGTGGTGCATCACGGACGCCACGGTCAGCCCGGCCAGCGATGGGGTCGTGGGGGCGGTGGTCGTGGTCATGCCGCCACCGTACGACCGGGCGGCGGGATCCGAATCCGTGGACACCACCCATCGGCGCCCGCGGACGTACGGATGCCGCCGCTCGGGGCGGCGATCAGCCGACGGCGGCCGGCGGCAGCACGACCACGGGCCGGTCCGCCTGGGCCAGCACCTGCGCCGACACGCTGCCCAGATGCGGGCCGAGGCTGCCGTAGCCGCGCGACCCGACGACGATCAGGTCCGCGTCGACCTCGGCGGCGACGTCGACGATCGCCCGCGCGGGCGCGGCGCTCACGACCCGCCCGGACCACGTCGCGCCGCGCAGCGGGCCGTTGGCCTCCAGCGCGATCGCCTCGAAGACCTCGCCGGCCTTCATCGGGTCGTGCGCGGACAGCAGCTCCTGCCAGCGGGAGCTCATGCGCGAGGGCGGCGGAGCGTCCTCGCGCGCGTGGACGAGGACGACCTGGCCGCCGTCGGCCAGCGCCACCGCCTGGGCGACCGCGGCGCGCGCGGCCGGTGAGTCGTCGTACCCGACGACGATCGTGCGTGGGGTCGGCATGCGCCCGCGACGGTAGCGGGGCGCGGGCGCGCATGCCAGCACGTGGCGCGACCGCACGGTCTATCGTGGCCCTCGTGACCCTTCCGGCGCACGCCTGGAAGCTGCCCGCGATCTCGCCGCGGGCCTACCAGCACCCGGCCGACCGGGCCGCGACCGCGGCGCTCGGGAAGGTCCCCTACCTCGACGAGGTCGTGCGGCGGCTCATCGCCCTCGGCTACGAGCGGGCGCTGCGCGCCGCGTCGCTGGGCGCCTCCGTGCGGCTGGGCCCCGAGCAGCTTCCGCACATCTGGGTGCTGCACCGCGAGTGCTTCAACGCGCTCGACGTCGAGCCGGCGCCCGACCTGTACCTCACGCAGTTCCCGCTCGCGAACGCGGCGACGATCGGCTCCGACCGCCCCGTCGTCGTCCTCAACTCCGAGCTGGTGCGGATCCTCGACGACGACGGGCGGCGCGTCGTGCTCGCCCACGAGGCCGCGCACGTGCACTCCGACCACGTGCTCTACCACACCGCGCTCATGATCCTCCTGCGCCTGGGCGGCTCGGCGCGGCTGCCGCTGCTGGCCGGCCTGCCGCTGCAGGCGATCGTGCTGGCGCTGCTGGAGTGGGCGCGCGCCGCCGAGCTGAGCTGCGACCGCGCCGCCGCGCTCGTCACGCGCGACCCGCAGGCCGTCTGCCGCGCGCTGATGACGATCGCGGCCGGCGAGGCGGCCGACGACCTCAACCTCGACGCGTTCGTCGCCCAGTCGATGGAGTACGGCGACGGCGGCGCCGGGCTGGACCGCCTGACACGCCTCACCCAGGACCTGCGGCTGACGCATCCGATGCCGGTCCGGCGGGTGAGCCAGCTCCTGGCGTGGGTGCGCGGTGGCGAGTACGACCGGATCGTCGGCGGCGACTACGTGCGCCGCGGCGAGGAGCCGCCGCTGCGCGACGAGGCGGCGGCCGCGCAGGCCCACTACGCCGGGCGCGTCTCCGACGCGTTCGCCCAGGCCGGCTCCTCCCTGCAGGAGGTCGGCCAGCAGCTCGGCGACTGGCTGCGCCGCCAGCGCGGCGACGACGACGCCTGACCGGCGCCGCGCCTACCATCCGCGGCCGATGGGGTCGGGACCGCACGGCACGGAGGCGCTCGTCACGGGACGCCCGCTGGAGACATGCGGCGTCGCCGTGGTCGCGCTGCACGGGCGCGGCCAGGACCCGCGCTGGCTGCACGAGCAGCTCGTCCGCCCGCTCGACGCCGACGCCGCCGCGTTCGTGCTGCCCGCCGCCCCCGCCGGCTCCTGGTACCCGGGCCGCTACGACGAGCCGCCGTCCGCCAACGAGCCGCACCTGAGCCGGGCGCTCGACGCGTGCGCCGCGGCGCTGGCGCACGTCGCCGCCGCCGGCGTGGCGCCCGAGCGCACGGTGCTGGCCGGCTTCTCGCAGGGCGCGTGCATCGCCGCGACGCTGCTGGCCCGCCGCGGCGCGCGCCTCGGCGGGGCCGCGATCCTGACCGGCGCGATCATGGGCGACGCGGTCGCCGAGCACCCGCTCGAGGACCTGCCGATGGTCGTCTCCTGCAGCAGCCGCGACCCGTGGATCGAGCTGGGCGCGGCGGCGCGGACCGCCGACGCGTTCTCCGCCGCCGGCGCGGACGTGCGCTTCCTGCCGCGCGACGACCCCGCGCATCGCGTCAGCCCGGAGGATGTGGACGCGGTGCGGGCGCTCGTGCACGGGGCGGCGGCCTGATCGTGGCGAGACCGCGCGCGCCGCTGGCGCTGACGTTCGACAACCTCGGCGAGGCGACCGAGCTGGAGCGCGGGACGTGGCCGGCCGGGCGGCCGGTGGGCCGCCACCCGACGGTCACCGAGGTCCTGCCGCGGCTGCTGGACCTGCTCGACGAGCGTGGCCTGCGCGCGACGTTCTTCGTCGAGGCGATCAACGCGGAGCTGTACCCCGACGCGCTGCGCGAGCTGGCCGCGCGCGGACACGAGGTCGGCCACCACGGCTGGCGCCACGAGGCATGGTCGCGCCTGGACCCGGGCGAGGAGGCGGCGGCGCTGACGCGCGGCCTGGACGCGTTCGCGCGCCTGGACCTGCGCGTCAGCGGGTTCCGGCCGCCGGGCGGCGACGTGAACCCGGGGACGCTCGCGCTGCTCGCCGGCGCCGGGCTGACGTGGTGCTCGCCGGCCGGCGAGACCGCCGAGGTGCGCGACGGGGTCGCGATCGTCCCGTTCCGGTGGGCGCTGGTGGACGCCTACCACGTGATGGACCGCTTCGCCGACCTGCGCGCCGGCCACGGCGACCCGCCGGCCGCGCTCGACGCCGGCGCGCTGCGCGACCGCCTGATCGCCGAGCTCGAGCGCCACGCCGCGCGCGGACGGGCCGGCTGCCTGGTGCTGCACCCGTTCGTCGGCGCCGACCCCGCGCACCTGGCCGCGCAGGTCGCGGTGCTCGACGCGCTCGGCGAGCTCCCGCTCGACGTGCGCCCCGGCGGCGAGCTCGCCGTTGCGCTCCGCCGCGGTTTGTAGCACCGTACGACAATCCGAACCCGGAGGAGAGACTTCGCATGACCCGCATGAGGGCGGCGCTGCTGGCCGCGATCAAGGAGCCGATGGTCGTCGAGGAGATCGACTACCTCGACCCGGCCCCCAACCGCGTGCTCGTGCGCACCGGCGCCTCGCCGTTCTGCTCGACCGACTGCGTCAACTGGCGCGGCGAGCTGGCCAAGATCCCGCCGACGATCCTCGGCCACGCCTCGATGGGCGAGGTCGTCGAGGTCGGGCCGGGCGTCAGCCACATCGCGGTCGGCGACCGCGTGATCGTGCCGGGCACCTCCGAGTGCGGCGTCTGCTTCTACTGCGCGGCCGGGCGCCCCGACCAGTGCTCGGAGACGTTCGACCGCGGCGGCATCTGGCCGCACGTCGCCAACCGCGACAACGGCGAGCCGGTCAGCGCGGCCGGCAACGTCGGCGGCTACGCGGAGCTGATGAACGTCACCGCCAACCAGGTCTTCCCGGTCGAGACCGACCTGCCCGACGAGTGGCTGAGCATGCTCGGCTGCGGCATCACCACCGGCCTGGGCTGCGTCTTCAACGTGGCGAAGGTCGCGCCGGGCAGCAGCGTCGCGATCGTCGGCCTCGGCCACCTCGGCCAGTGGATGGTGCAGGGCGCGAAGGTCGCGGGCGCGCGCAAGATCATCGCGATCGACCCGATCGGCTGGCGGCGCGAGCACGCCGGGAGGCTCGGCGCCACGCACACCGTCGACCCGACGGCCGACGACCCGGTCGCCCAGGTGCAGAAGCTGACCGAGGGCCGCGGCGCCGACTACGTCCTGGAGGCCGCGACGGTCACCGAGGCGTTCACCCAGGCGATCCTCATGTCGCGCCGCGCCGGCACGGTGGTGCTGACGAGCGTCGAGAAGGCCGACGCCGAGGTCACCGTGCCGCAGATGGCGCTGTCGGTCACGTCCCGCGCGATCCTCGGCGCCCAGAACGGCAACGTGCGCATGCGCCACGACCTGCCGCGCTTCATCCGCATGATGGAGGACGGCTGGGTCGATCCCGAGTCGATCGTCACCAACCGCTACCGGCTCGACCAGATCAACGAGGCGCTGCACGCCTCCGACGAGAAGCGCGACCTGAGCGGGATCATCGTCCCGAGCCTCGCCTGAGTCCGGGGTAGGGTGCCTGCGATGCCGCCCCTCCCCACGCTCACGACCACCGTCGTCGGCAGCTACCCGCAGCCCGACTGGCTCGTCGACCGGGAGCTGCTGGCCGCCGGGCACGTGCCGCGGGTGCGGATGCCGCAGGTGTGGCGCGTCGACGAGGCGTTCCTGGAGCAGGCCCAGGACGACGCGACGCTGCTGGCGATCCGCGACATGGAGCGCGCCGGCGTCGACACGATCACCGACGGCGAGATGCGCCGCGAGAGCTACTCGAACCGGTTCGCGACCGCGCTCGAGGGCGTCGACGCCGCCAACCCGGCCGAGATCGTCAACCGCGTGGGGCGCCGGACGCTCGTGCCGCGCGTCGTCGGGCGGGTGCGGCGCGTGCGGCCCGTCGAGGTGCGCGACCTGGAGTTCCTGCGCGCCAACACGCAGCGGCGCGTGAAGATCACGCTGCCGGGCCCGTTCACGATGGCCCAGCAGGCGGCCAACGAGGCCTACGACGAGCTCGACGACCTCGTGATGGACCTGGCCCGGGCGGTCAACGAGGAGGCCCACGACCTGCAGGCCGCGGGCGCGGACGTGATCCAGCTCGACGAGCCGTGGCTGCGCAACGACCCCGACGCGGCGCGCCGGATCGCGGTCCCGGCGATCGACCGCGCGCTGGCCGGGCTGACGGCCGAGACCGCCGTGCACCTGTGCTTCGGCTACGCGGCGGTCGTGCAGGGCGAGAAGCCCAGCGGCTACGCGTTCCTGCCCGAGCTGGCCGACTGCGCGGCCGACCAGATCTCGATCGAGGCCGCCCAGCCCGACCTCGACCTGGGCATCCTGCGCGAGCTCGGCGGCAAGACCGTCGCGCTCGGCGTCGTCGACCTGGCCGACCCGAACGTCGAGACGCCCGACGTCGTGGCCGAGCGCATCCGCGCCGCGCTGCAGTGGGTGCCGTCCGAGCGGCTGGTGGTCGCGCCCGACTGCGGCATGAAGTACCTGCCGCGCGAGACCGCGTTCGGCAAGCTGCGCGCGATGTGCGACGGCGCCGCGCTCGTGCGCGCCCAGCTCTAGCGCCGCCGGCTCGCCAGCAGCGCGATCGGGGCCAGCAGGGTCACCGCGCACATCCCGATCGCCATCGGCACCGCCGTGTCCTCGCCGGCGACGCCGGCCAGCGGCAGCAGCGCCGCCGACAGCCCGAACTGCGCGAGGCCCATCAGCCCGGTGGCGCTCCCCGCCGCGCTCGGGTGCGGCTCGAGCGCGAGCGCCATCGCGTTGGGTCGCACCAGCCCGACCGCGGAGACGACGAGGAACATCCCGACCAGCAGGAAGCCCAGCGGCGCGCCGGTCAGCACGACCGCGAGCGTTCCGGCGCCGCCGACCGCGCTCGAGGTCAGGCCGGCGGCCAGCAGGCGGCCCGAGCCGAAGCGGCCGACGAGGCGCCGGCTGAGCTGGCTGGCGACGATGATCCCGGCCGCGTTGATCGCGAACACGACGCTGTAGAGCTGCGGCGACATGCCGTGGATGCCCTCGAGCACGAACGAGCCGCCGCCGAGGTAGAGCGCCAGGCCGGCGAACGACAGCGACATCGCGGCGGCCAGCCCGACGAAGTGGCGGTCGCGCGAGAGCTCGCGCAGCGCGGCGCCGGTGGCGGCGAAGCCGCGGCTGCTGCGCCGCTCGGGCGCCAGCGTCTCGCGCAGCATCAGCGCGCAGGCGGCGAGCAGCGTCACGCCGATCGCCGCCTGGGCCAGGAACGTGCCGCGCCAGTCGGTGATGTGCAGGAGCTGGCCGCCGGCGAGCGGGGCGAGGACCGGCGCGACGGAGCCGACCGTGAGCAGCGCCGCGAACAGGCGCGCGCTGGCCGCGCCGCCGCTGTAGTCGCGGACGATCGCCCCGGCGATCACGATGCCCGTGGCGCCGGCCAGGCCCTGCAGCAGCCGCTCCCCCATCAGCACCCAGACCGACGGCGCGATCGCGCACAGCAGCGACGCGAGCGTGAACGCCGCCAGCCCGGCCAGCAGCGGGCGGCGGCGGCCGAGCTGGTCGCTGACCGGCCCCATCACGACCTGGCCGACGGCCAGGCCGATCATGCAGGTCGTCATCGTCACCTGCGCCGCGGACGCCGACGCCGACAGGTCGTCGGCCATCGCCGGCAGGCCCGGCAGGTACAGGTCCATCGACAGCGGCCCGAACGTCGACAGCGCCCCGAGCAGGACGATCAGGCGCAGCGACGGGACGGTCGGGGCGGCGGACACGGGCGCCGCATCATCGAGGATCGGACGGCGGGCGGCGCGCCCGCTCGCGATCCGTCAGGCGCGGACGGCGCCGCGGATGAAGTCGACGATCGTCTGGGTCGGCGCGCCCGGCGTGAACACCTCCGCCACCCCCAGCTTCTTGAGCTCGGGGATGTCGTCGGACGGGATCGTCCCGCCCACCGTCACCACCACGTCGTCGACCCCCTGCTCGCGCAACAGCCCCACCACCCGCGGCACCAGCGTCATGTGCGCCCCCGACAGGATCGACAGCCCGACCGCGTCGGCGTCCTCCTGGATCACCGTCTCCACGATCTGCTCCGGCGTCTGATGCAGACCCGTGTAGATCACCTCCATCCCCGCAT
>DATMSA010000009.1:0-29687 GCA_035565675.1 Capillimicrobium sp.
CGCGTCGCGGCGCACGCTCACCCGGAACGCGTACCGCTGCGTGCGCACAGTCCGCTCGAAGCGGTATCGCGTCGCGAACCGGCCGCGACCGTCCAGGGACACCGTTCGCACGGCGCGCCACGACCGCCCGACCCGCACCTCGAGCCGGCCCGTCTTGCGCGAGCCGGCCGGCGCGCCGGTCACGGCGCCGCGGAACCGCACCGCCTCGCCGTTGCGCACGTACGTCCGGCTCGCCGTCAGCGACACCGGCGCCGCGACCTCGACGGTCGTCGACACGGTGCGGTCGTAGCCGCGGTCGCTGAGGTGCACGCGATAGCCGAACGTCACGATCCGCGACGGTCCCGGCGGCAGCACGAACCGGAAGCGGCCGGCCGCGTCGGTCCGCACGGCACCGGCGATCTCGCCCTCCGCGCCGCGGACGTGGCGGTGGACGATCACGTCGACCTGCGCGTCGCCGATCGGCTCGCCGGCGGCGTTCTCCAGCACGCCCGCCAGCTCGCGCCGCTGGCCCAGGACGATCCGGGCCGCTCCGCTCCCGGCCATCCGCAGCCGCGCCCCCGCGCCCGCGTTCACGCCGTTCAGGGCGCTCACCGACACGGCCCGCGCCGGCTGCGGCGGCACGGGCAGGCGCCGGACCTGGTCGCGGGAGAGCGCACCGCCGCCGCCTCCGCCGCCCCCGCCGGTCTCCGTGCGCACCGGGGCGTCGCGCACGCCGCCCGCCCCGCCCGCGCCGCCGGGGCTCGGCATCGTCCCGTCGCCGAGCGTCACCTGCGCGCTCACCGGCGACGCGACCGTGGTCTCGCCCCCGTCGGTCGTCGCCGTGAGGAGCACGCGCACCGTCGCGCCCGCGAGCTCGGAGCCGACCGCGAGCGTGTCGCCGGTCGCGCCGGGGATGTCCGTGCACCCGCCGCCGCCGGCCGAGCAGCGCTGCCAGCGCGCGCTCCACGTCACGCCGTCGACGTCGGCCCACGTCCCGCGCTCGTACGCCAGCGTCGCCCCGACCCGCGCCGTCCCGGTCACCTGCGGCGCGGCCGAGTTCGACGGCGGTCGCTTCACGCACTCGCCCGCGTCGCCGGTCGTCCCGTTCGGGCACGGCGTCCCCGGATCGGCGAGCGCGCCGCCCGGGGCGTTCACCCGCAGCGTCACTCCGGAGACGACCACGGTCTCGCGGCCCGACGCGTCCTCGACGACCAGCTGCGCGCCCGCGTGGACGCCGTCGCCCAGGTCGCGCAGGTCGAAGGCCGGCGCGTACGTCGTGCTCGCCGTGCGGCACGGCACCAACGACGTCGCGCTGGCCGCGAACTCGTGGTCGACGCCGATGCCGGGCCGGATGTCGCGGCAGGTCGGGCTGTCGGGGTCGGCGAGCGCGTTCGCGGACGTGCCGCCCGCGCGCAGGACGAACCGGTACACGCCCGAGCCGGTGTCCGAAGCGACCACGCGGGCGCTCGCGCTCTCGCCGGTCAGCCAGCCGCCGGCCAGCAGCGCGCCGCCGTCGCCGTCGAGCCCACCGGACGGCGCCGTGGCGTCGGCGACGATCAGCTCGATCCGGCGCGCGATCCAGTAGCCGCCCCCGGTGCACCGCGGCGACGGGTCGAAGCCGCCGACCGTCGACGCGCACCGCACCGCGATCGACAGGCCCGGCGCCGCCCCGGCCAGGACCGGCCCGTCGTCGGCGTCGCCGCCGTACCCGCCGCCCCAGCTCCCCCGGTTCTCCCAGGTGGTCTGGATCTGCGGCTGGGCCAGCGCCCACGACACCGGCGCGCCGAGGTACCGGTCGACCCACGCCGAGGAGAACGACAGGTTCGGCGGGGCGGCGAGCACCGTCCGCTGCTCGTGCCCGAGCCCGGCGTCGGCCGGGAGCTGCACGCCGAACGCGCCCCCGGCGCGCGTGCCGTGGTTGAGCCCTCCGTGGATGCCGACGTCCTGCCACGGCCCGGCCGGCGCCGGCGCGCCCGACGGCAGCGTGCCGAGGTACTGGAGGTACTGGCCCGCCCCGAGCGCCGGCGGGGCGAGCACGAGGCCGCAGGCGGCGCCCGCGGCGACCAGCGCGAGGCGCCTCATGGCCGCACCTCCACGGCGACGGTCGCGGAGGCGCCCGTCTCGTACGGCCAGCCGGCGTCGGTGCGCACGACCGCGCGGAACGGGTACCGCGTGGGCCGGACCGTGCGCGTGAACCGGTAGCGGTAGGTGAAGCGCCCGTGTCGCAGCCGGGTGGTCCCGAACGTCAGCCATCGCCCCTCCTGGAAGACCTGCATCTCGACGACCTTCCGCGAGCCCGCCGGCGCGCCCGCGACCCGACCGCGGAAGCGCATCGCCTCGCCGTTGCGCAGCGCCCGGGGGATCGCGCGCAGGCGCACGGCGCTGCGCACCGCCACCTCGAGCTCGGCGGTGTCGGCGTGGTCGGTATCGCCCGCGAACGCGCGGTAGGCGAAGCGCACGGTCCGTGACGGGCCCGGCGCGAGCGTCGCGCGGAACGTCCCGTCCTCGCCGGTGACCACCCCGGGCAGCGCCGTCCAGCCGCCGCCGCGCGCCAGCGCCGTCAGCTCGACCCGGGCACCGGCGATCGGCGTGCCGCCGCGGCCCGTCAGCCGGCCGCTCACCGTCACGGGCCGCCCGTAGGGAACGACGACGCGCCGGCCCGACGCGTCGCCGGCCCGCACCGACAGCGACGCGGCGGTGGTGGCGTTCTCGCCGTTCGCGCGCGGGCCGTCGGGGACCGCTCGCGCCACCGGCTCCGGCGCGGGAGCGGGCGCCGCGCCCCCGCCGCCGGACGCCTCGCGCACCGGCGCGGGCACGACGCCGCCCGCGCCGCCGGCCCCGCCGCCGCCACCGCCGCCCCCACCGGCGACGGCCTGGCAGGTGCCCGCGACGTCGTAGGTCCCGCCGGCGCACGGCGCGCCGGGGTCGCCGAGCGCGCCGCCGGGCGTGTTGATGCGCACCGTGCGGTTGGTCAGCACCGTGCGCTCGTTGCCGCCGGCGTCCTCGATGCCGGCCGACACGAGGTGGACGCCGTCGCCGAGCGCGGTCAGGTCGAACGTCGGCGTGTACGTCGTCGACGCGGTCGCGCACGGCACGAGCGTGAGCGCCGACGGCACGAAGTCGTAGGGGGAGGCGTTCGTCGGCCGCGCGTCGCGGCAGCGCGTCGCCGCCGGGTCCACGAGCGCGTGGAACGTCTGGCCGGCGGTGCGCAGGAACGCGCGATACACGCCGGAGCCCAGATCGGACGCGGTGACGGTGACCGAGGCGGTCGGCGCCGTCTGCCAGGCCCCGTCCAGCAGCGGTCCCGTGATCGTGCCGGTCACCGCGGGCGCGTCGTCGTCGTGCAGCACGAGCTCCGCGCGCTCGATCCAGAAGCCGCCCCCGCTGCCGCAGGTTCCCGTGACCTCGTCGAACCGCACGCACGCCAGCCGGATCGACAGCGCGCCGGGGTTCGTCGCGGTGCTCGTCCCGTCGGCGACGTCGCCGCCGTACCCGCCGTACGGGCCGGGCGCGTAGGGCCAGCCGCGGTTGACCCAGGTCGTCTGCGCCTGCGGCTGCGAGTGGTTGCCCGAGACCGGGAGGTTCGCGCGCCAGGCGACGGTCGCGGAGCGGAACGTCAGGTGCGCCGGCGGCGAGAGGGTGGCCGTCTGCGACCAGCCCTCCCCGACGTTGCCCATCGTCACGCCGTAGGCGCCGGTCCCGCCCGGCGCGTTGCTCGTCAGGCCGACCCATGGCCCGACCGTCGCCGGTGAGCCGTCCGGGAGCGCGCCGGAGTGCACGGTCAGGTCGCCCACGGCCGCTGCGGCGGACGCGGGCGTCAGCGCGAGCGCGGCGGCGAGGGCGGCGCCGGCGCACGTGAGGCGGCGCCGCCGGCGAGCGGTTGCTTCGGTCATGTGGGGCTCCTCTGGGTCGAACCGGCCGTTCCTGCCCTGGCCGAGGCGGGCGGCGGGGAGGATTCGCCCCCGTCCGCATGCAGAGGATCAGTTGAGCAATACCTGGCCGTTGAGCGTTAGGCCAAGCCCGTTCGATCGGACGGATGTCCGAGGCCGATCTGCGCTATTTGCGAAGAATCTCCTGCGCGAAGACGGCGTCCGGCCGGTCCTGTGCGACGGCCCGCGTCAGCGCGAACCGCTCGATGCCCGGCTCGATCGCGCCCGGCGCGTTCACCACCGCCACGGTGAACCCCGCCCGCGCGGCCATCGCCTGCGTCGTCGCGTCGAGGTCGCGCCCGGGCACGCCGTACGGGTAGGAGAACGCGGTCGGCGTCGTGCCCAGCCAGCCGGCCAGGTCGTCGCGTGAGCGCTCCATCTCGGCGAGCTGCTGCTCGGGCGGGAACCAGCGCAGCGACAGGTGGTCGCGGCCGTGGGCGCCGATCGTCACGTGCTGCGCCAGCTCGCGGAGCTCGGCGAGGGTGAGCGGGCGCGGGTCCTCGCCGTCGGGCGCCTGCGCCCACGCGCGCACCTGCGCGAGCGCGGCCTGAATGCGCGCCCGCGACTGCACCTGCAGCCACGCGTGCAGGCCGCGCATGGCGACGGCGCGCTGGGCGGCGTCGCGGGCGGGCCACGTGCGCACGTCGCCGCCGAGGTCGACGGTGAGCGGGCCGGCGGCGCGCGCGGTGTGCAGCAGGCGCGCCAGCTCGTCCCACCAGAACGCGCGGCCCTCCTCGACGTGGCCGGTGGAGATGAAGACGGTCACCGGCACGCCGATGCCGCGCAGCGCCGGCAGGTTGTCGGCGTACCCGTCGTCGAAGGTGATCGCGACCGCGCCGTCGGGGACGTCGCCGGACGCGATCTGCTCGAGCGGCACGATCCGCGACCGCAGGGCCTCGATCTGGGCGGCGAAGTTCGCGGGCGACACGGCCAGCCTCAGCGGGTCGTGCCCGGGCTCGGCGACGCGGTGGTAGAGCAGCACCACCGCTCGCGGGCCCTCGTCGCGGCGCAGCGACGGCACGCGTGGCAGCGCGGGCAGCGCGTCGGGCACCGACGGGCGGAACGGGGTGGACGGGGCGGCCGGCTGCAGGCCGCGGTGGGCGATGACCGGCGCGGCCAGCGCGCCCGCGTTCTCGGCCGCGCGCGCGGCCCGCTCGCTGGCGGTGGCCACGTCGCCCTGCACGAGCGCGAGGCCCGCGCCCGCCGCGCTGCTCGCGGCCGCCTTCAGCGCCGCGCCGACGTCGCGCGGCGTGCCGGCGAGCTGCGCGCGCCCGCCGTAGCGCGCGCGGCGGGCGACGATCTCGCGCCGGCGCAGCGCGGCGACCCGGACGATCCGCTCGACGCCCAGCTCGGGCCGGTACTCGGCGCTCCAGCCGGCGGCGCCCAGCTCGCGCTGGGCGTGGTGCTCCTCGGCGAACCAGTCGCGCTGGCTGTCGCGCGCCGGCCAGAAGCCGCCGATCGCGCGCAGGGCCGCCGTGCGGAAGGCGACGTTGCCGCCGCGCAGCGTGCGCTCGCTCGGGTCCAGCTCCAGCGGGCGCGGGCCGTAGTCGAGCGGGGCGAGCGCGCCCAGCAGGCCGTCCGCCAGCCAGCGGGGGCGCGGGCCGTCGAAGCGCAGCGCGATCGGCCCGCCGATCGTGGCGCGGTCGTCGGGCGCCGCCTCCCAGGCGGCGGCGAGCGCGTCGCGCCAGCCGCGCGGCGGGGCGACGTCGTCGTCGAGGTAGGCGAGCACGTCGGCGCCGCTCGCGGCGAGCGCCGCGTTGCGCGCCTGCGCGATGCCGGCCGCCGCCTCGACCACCCGCGCGTCGGGCGCCTCGCGGGCCACGAGCTGGCGCAGCGCGACGCGCTCGGACGCGGTGAGCCCGGCGGCCGCGACGATCGGATCGGGCACGATCCGGCCGACCGCCTCCAGCGCCTCGGGGAGCGCCGGCGAGAGGCGATCGAGGCAGACGGCGACGTCGATCCGGGGCACGGCCCGGAACGCTACGCGCTCTGCGCGGCGACGCCCTCCGTCGCGCCGGTCAGCCCCAGCCCGCGCGCCAGCAGCGCGCGCAGCTCGTCGAGCTCGTCGGCGTCGAGGCCGGGAAGCAGCGCCGCGACCGCCTCGTCGGCGAGCTGGTGGGCGCGGCGCAGCGTGCGGCGGCCCGCGGCCGTCAGCGTGACGCGCGAGCGCCGCCGGTCCTGCGGGTCGCGGGTGCGCTCGACCAGCCCGCGCGCCTCGAGGTCGTCGATGGCGGAGACGACGAGCGCCGGGGCCTTGCCCAGGAGGCGGGCGATCTCCTGCTGGGAGCCGGGGTCGTCGCTCTCGATGATCGACAGGATCGAGTAGCCGCGGCCGTCGAGATCGACCGGCGCCAGGTGCGCGTCGGCCGACGCCACCAGCGCGCTGCCGGCGTGGACGAGCAGCAGCGCGAGGCGATTCGCCGCGCCGCTGGAGACGCAGGCCTCGGCCACGGGTTCCATGCCGGCCATCATATCTCCGAACGAATCGTTCACGAGTTGAATGATACAGCAAGTGCTGGTACTGTTGTCGAATCATTCTGCGATCGAACGATTCAGGGAGCGATCCTTCATGAGACACAACCGCTGGGCGACCCTCACCGTCCTGGCGCTCGCGCAGTTCATGGTCGTCCTCGACGTGACGATCGTGAACGTCGCGCTGCCCGACATCCAGCGCGACCTCGGGTTCGCGCCCGACGACCTGCAGTGGGTGATCAGCGCGTACACGCTGCTGTTCGGCGGCTTCCTGCTGCTCGGCGGCCGCGCCGGCGACCTGCTCGGGCGGCGGCGCGTGTTCATGGCCGGCCTGGCGCTGTTCGGCGCCGCCTCGCTGACGGCCGCGTTCGCGACCTCGCCCGAGATGCTCGTCGCCGCCCGTGCCGCGCAGGGCCTCGGCGGCGCCCTCCTGTCCCCCGTGGCGCTGTCGATCCTGATGGTCACATTCGCGCACGGGCGCGAGCGCAACCTGGCGATGGGCGTGTGGGGCGGGCTGGCCGCCCTGGGCGGGACGCTCGGCGTGATCCTGGGCGGCGTGCTCGTCGACGGGCTCGGCTGGGAGTCGATCTTCTGGATCAACGTGCCGGTCGCGATCGCGCTCGTGGCGATCGCCCCGCTGATCGTGCGCGAGAGCCGCGCCGACGGGGCCGTGCGCTCCTTCGACGTCGCCGGCGCGCTGCTGGGCACGGGCGGCCTGCTGGCGCTGGTCTGGGGCGTCATCCGGGCCGAGCCGCTGGGCTGGGGCGCGGCGGAGGTCGTCGCCGCGCTGGCCGGCGGCGTGGCGCTGCTGGGCGCGTTCCTGGCGATCGAGTCGCGCGCGGCCGCGCCGCTGGTGCCGCTGCGCTTGTTCGCCTCCCGCGGGATGCGCATCTCCAGCACCGCGCTCGCGCTCAACGGCGGCGCGTTCCTGGCGATGTTCTTCCTGACGGCGATCTTCCTCCAGCAGGTCCGCGGCGACTCGGCCCTGCAGGCCGGGCTGCACTTCCTGCCGATGGGCGTCGCGGCCGTGGCCGGCGCGACCGTCGCGTCGAACCTCGTCACGCGCATCGGGACGCGGCCGGTGCACTTCGCGGGCGCGCTCGTGAGCGTCACCGGGCTGCTGCTGCTGTCGCGGGCCGGGGCCGGCGGGACGTACGCGGCGGAGATCCTCCCCGGGATCGTGCTGTTCGGCGCCGGGATCATGGGCATCGCGGTGGCCAACCAGATCGCGGCGGTCGCCGAGGTCCGGCCCGAGGAGGCCGGCGCGGCCTCCGGGGTCGTCACCGCGGCCTACCAGGTCGGCGGGGCGCTGGGCCTGGCGATCGTCACGACGCTGTCGACCGCGCACGCCGAGAGCGCGCTCGCCGGCGGCGCCGACCCCGTGGCCGCGCTCGTCGACGGCTTCGAGCGCGGGATGCTCGTCGCCGCGGTGCTGGCGGCGATCAACGTGGCGGTCGGCTTCGTCGCGCCGCGGATCGCCCCCACGGCCGAGCAGCTCGCCGAGGCCCAGGCGACGGCGTGACCGGAGCGGCGCCTGACCACTCGAGGGACCTGGCGCGATGGCGTTCTCCTGATCCGGCTAGCGTCGCGCCATGAACGCACGAATGGTGGCCGCCGCCGCGGCGCTCGCGCTCCTCGCGCCGGCGGCCGCCGGCGCCCAGACGCCCTCCGGGACGATCACCTTCAGCGTGGTCGACGCCCACCCGGCCGTGGCCGGGGTCTACTCCGTCGCCGCCACGGGCGGCACCCCGACCCGGATCGTCGAGGGCTGGGCGACCGCGCCGGCGGTGTCGCCCGACGGACGGCGGATCGCCGTCTCCATCTCCCACCGGCGCAGCACGACGTCGGCCCTGTACGTCGTGCCGGCCACGGGCGGGCGCGCCACGTATCTGGCGCCCTACAGCGGCATCCCGGCGTGGTCGCCGAACGGCCGCCAGGTCGCCTACGGCTACGGGCTCGGCCTCGCGATCGCCCCGGCGGGCGGCGGCAAGGTCCGCCACCGCTTCCGCTCCCGCGGCAACCCGCCCGACGCCTTCTACAACGACCCGCTGTGGGTCGGCTCCCGCCTGCTGTTCACGCGGACGGACAACCCGCCGATGGCCCCGGGCGCGCCGCCGGCGACGACGCGCGTGATGAGCGCCCCGGCCCGCCGCGGCAAGGCCCGCGCGATCCCGATCACGGCGCCGGCCGGGCTCGGGCTCGACCAGGGCGAGCTGGCGCTGTCGCCCGACGGCAGCACGCTGCTGGTCGCGCTCTACCCCACGAACCCGACCTTCGACTCCAAGCCCGCGCTGGGCCTCGTCCCGGTCGGCGGCGGCACGGTCCGGCCGATCCCCGGCGAGTGGCTCCACGGCGACTTCTCGCCCGACGGCACGCTGCTGTGCGTGTCGCCGAACCCGGCCGCCGACGGCTCGCAGCCGATCTCGGTCATCGACCTGCAGGGCAACGTCGTCTCCCACCTCGGCGTCAGCGGGGACGACTGCGACTGGACGCGGTAGCTCAGCGCACCACGATCGACGCGTGCACGGCCCCGTCGCCGCTCGTCACCCACAGCGTGTCCTCGCTGTGGGCGACGCGGGCGGGGCCGGGCTGCGCGGCGTCGCGGTACTCGATCTCGGCGTCGAGCGTCTCGGGATCGGCGCCGACCGCGGCCAGGCGCTCCTCGAGCACCGTCCAGTAGGCGGCGTTGTTGACGTGGTCGGCGAGGTCGACGTCGGCGACGCGGAAGCGCCAGTCGAAGCGCGGCAGGTCGGCGTGCGGGTTGCCGTGGCGCAGGCGCGCGCGGTCGGCGCGCCGCCCGGCGGCGGCCTCGCCGTAGACGGCGTCGAAGCGCTCGTCCAGGCGCGCCGGCTGCTGGGTGGCGGGGTCGAGGAAGATCCACAGCGCGTCGGCCTCCATCCGCGCGCCGGCGGCGCCCTGCAGCGACGTGCGCCGCTGGGCCCAGCGCGGCCCGACGCCCGAGCAGAACGTGCGCAGGACGACGCGCTCGTCGAAGCGGGGGAAGCGGGCGACGACCATGCGCAGGCGCCGCACGACCCACACGCCGGCGTCGGCCAGGCCCGCGTCGGCGACGTCGTCGTAGGCGACGTCCTGCAGCCAGCGCGCGAGCGCGTCGGTGCGCGCGCGCCCGCTCGCGGTGACGTCGCCCAGCCGCGCCCGCGCCTCGCCCTCGAAGACGCGGCCGCGCTCGGGGATCGGGACCATCTCGCTCACGAAAGCCACCCCCGGATCGCGGTCTCGAGCTGCTCGGCCGCCCGCGGCCACGTCCGCCCGGCTGCGAGCTCCAGGCCGGCTGCGGCGCGCCGCTCGCGCTCGGCGGCGTCGTCGATCAGGTCGCCGATCGCGCCCGCCACCGACAGCGGGTCGAACTCGGCCAGCGCGATCGGCCCGTGGCGGCCGAAGGTCTCGGTCATCGCCTCCGAGGCGAGGTCGACGACCGGCAGGCCGCAGGCGAGCATCTCGGTCGGGACGAGCGACGGGTTCGTCATCGACAGCACCACGCCGACCGTCGCCTCCGCGTAGAGGGCGGCGAGCTGCGGGCCGTCGAGAACGCCCGCCTGCTCGCAGGCGAAGCCGGCGTCGATCTCGCGCGCCTCGCCGAACAGGACGATGCGCAGGCCCGGCCGCGCCTCGGCGAGCTCGCGCAGCGCCAGCAGCCCCAGCGGCACGGCGCGCCGCGCGGTGACCGCGCGGGCGTAGAAGACGACGGTGTCGTCGCGGCGCGCGACCTCCGCGCCGGGGCGGTAGACGGCGTGGTCGATGCCGAGGTCGAACGCGTCCGCGCGCGCCTCGTAGCGGTCGCGCAGCAGGCCGGCCAGCCATGGCGACGCGGCCACGCACGGCAGCCCCAGCCGGTACGTCGACTCGGCCCACGTGCGCTCCGCCGACGTGCCGTAGAACTCGGGCTCGTGGTCCTGCACCAGGTAGCCGCGCGCGACGGCGCCGGGCAGGCGCAGGACGCGGTGGACGGTCTGCCAGCCGGTGGCCAGGACGGCGTCGGCGCCGCGCCAGGCGTCGAACGTCGCGTGGACGTCGACGTGGGCGGCGTCGAACCACTCGCGAAAGCGCGCCTCGACCTCCTCGGGCGGCTCGCCCCGGTGCGTGCCGTCGGCGTCCTCGATCCACACCGAGCACGAGTGCCCGCGCGCGACGAGGCCGCGCAGCAGGTGCATGATCGTCGAGTGCCCGCCCGAGCCGCGGCGGAACTGCGGGACGACGACGGCGACGCGCAGCCGGTCGCGGGCGGCGCCGGCCGGCGGCGCGAGCGGCGCGATCCCCTCGCGGGCGACCTCCAGCAGCGCCGGCGGCGCCTGCACGCGCAGCGGCCCGGCGTCGGGCCGGCGCAGGACGCGGCGGGCCAGGTCCCTCATGTCGGGCGCACCCTCCGCCAGATCCGGCGCAGCGGCGCCAGCAGCCACCGCAGCGGCGCGCGGTCGACGACGCGGTCCAGGCGCTCCAGCGGCACGACCCGGTAGCGCAGCCGGTCGCGCTGGCCGACGACGAGCGCCTGCGCCTCGATCGCGGCGCGCACGTCGGCGATCGCTCGGGCGGCGGCGGGCGCGGCGGCCGGCTCGGGCCGGCGCGCGATCTCGCGCAGCGCGGCCGCCATCACCGTCCCCGCCTGCTCCCACGACGGCCACGCGCGCGCGGTCGCCAGCGCTCCGCAGCGCAGCCGGTGCAGCAGCGCGCGGTCGCGGGCCAGCAGGTCCAGCGCGCGGCTGGTCCCGCGCGGGTCGTCCCAGTCGACGACGAGCCCGTTGACGCCGTGCTCGACGTACTCCTCGTGGCCGGTCACGGCGGTCACCACGCAGGTGGCGCCCAGGTGGAAGCCCTCCAGCGGCGGGCCGAACATGCCCTCCACGCGCGACAGCTTCAGCACCACGTCGGTGCGCGCGTACAGCGCCGCCATCTCCTCGTGGGCGAGCGGGCCGACGACCTCGTCGGCGCCGGCCGTGTCGACGTCGCGCACGCCGGTGACGAGCGTGACGTGGCGCGGCTCGCGCATCTCGCGCACCGCCGTGAGCGCCTCGCCGACGCCCTTGAACCACACGTGCGGGTTGCCCTCGATCACGATCCGCAGCGGCTCGGTGCGGCGCACGTCGAGCTCGGCGGGGGAGGCGAACACGTCCTTGGCGACCCCGTTGCGCACGAGCAGGGCGCGCAGGTCCGGCCGGATCTCCTCCAGCGTCTCCGCGATCCAGCGCGCCTCGGTCACCACGTCGAGCGGCAGGTCGTGGCTCAGCGCGGCGCCCAGGCGCTGGGGGTCGTCGGGGCGGTAGAAGCGGTCCTCGAGCGACTGCACGAAGTAGGCGCGCCGGTGCGCGTCCAGCTCGAACAGCGGCTCGGTGGTCGCCCACCAGGTCGCCAGCGCGACGTCGAAGCGCCGCTCGCGCGCCTGGCTCAGCGACAGCACCTCGACCTCGCCCAGGCCGCGGAAGCGCCAGTCGGGATCCTCGCGCTCGCGCGCGAGCACGAGCACGGCGTCGATCCCGTGGCGGGGGAGCTGGCGGGCGTGCTCGACGACGACCCCGACGCCCCCGGAGAGCTGCAGGTCGTTGACGAGGAAGGCGACGTTCAAGACGAGCGGCTGCCGAGTTGCGCGTTCAGGCGCGCGATCTCGTCGGAGGACCAGCGGACGTTCTCGCGCAGCTCCTCCAGCTCGGCCTCCAGCACCGCGAGCGTCGACTCGCGCTGGCGCTCCCACGTGCGGCGGCCGTCGAGATCGGACGGGATCGCGAGCGCGCGGGAGGCGAGCTCGCCGGCGCGCGGGCCGAAGGCGGCGATGAAGTGCGAGGGGACCGCGTCGGGGCGCGGCGTGACCGGCGGCAGCTCGAGCGGCCCGTCGTGGCCCTCGACGACGAGGTGGGAGCCGTCGAGCGGCACCTGGTGGGCGACCACCGCGCCGGCGGGCAGCAGGCGGCGCAGCTCGTCGAAGGCGCCCTCGCCCCACATCGTCTCGTGGTAGGGGTTCTCCAGCGCCCAGAACGCGTCGTTGGGGACGCTGAGGACGACGGTCCAGCCCGCCTCGGCCAGCTCGACCAGCGCGCCGACGAGCGGCACGAACGTCTTCAGGTGCTCGATCACCTCGAAGCAGGTGATCGCGCCCGGCTCGCCGTCGCCCAGCGCGGCGCGGACCGCGGCGACGCCCTCGTCGGTGGCGAGGTCGGCCTGGACGCGCACGATCTCGCGGGCCTGCAGGTCGCGTCCCGCCTGGTCGAGCGCGCCGGCGTCGGCGTCGACGAGGACGACGCGGGAGAGCGCCGTGTCGCCCAGCGCGTCGGCGGCCGCGACGCCGGTGCCGCAGCCCAGGTCGCACCACGTCGCGGCGCCCGCCACGAACGGCGCGGCCGCCGCGTAGCGCAGGTCGTGCTCGACGCGGATCGAGGGCTTGGTGTCGCGCGTGATGCGCTCTTGCCAGTCGGCCATGGGCCCGTGGAGCGTATCTTCCGGCCGCGATGGCGGCCCGGTATCGGACACCCCGCTTCGGCGAGCCGCTGCGCCTGGCGTTCGTCGGGCAGCAGACCTACTTCGAGGCGTGCGCCCTGGACGAGCGCTCCGCGCGCGTGCACACGCGCTACGTCGACTTCCGCGAGGGCGCCGACGCGGAGGCGATGCGCGCGGCGCTCGACCGCTTCGCGCCGCACGCGGTGGTGGTGTTCCGGCCGGAGATCGTGCCGGCGGGCGCGCTCGACGGGCTGCCCGCGCTCACGATCGGCTTCCTGACCGAGCCGATCCCCCGCATCGGTCCCGCCCGCTCGCGCAAGGCCCACCCGGACCTGCGCCGCCGTCGCGCCGACCTGCGCAAGGCCGACCCCGGCCTGTGGGACCGGATCGTCGCCTTCGACCCGCTGATCGTGCCGACCGCCGACGAGGTCCTCCCGGTCTGGCGGGCGCTGCCGATCCCGGTCGCCGACCGCTTCTACGGCGTCGCCGGCCACGTGGACGGCACGCCGCGGCTGGGGTTCGTCGGGCGCTCCACGCCGCATCGCGAGTCGTTCCTCGCCCACCCCAAGCACGAGCTCGACATCGTCCACGTCGCGTTCGGGCTGCACGGCGCCGAGCTCGACGCGCTGATGGCCTCGATCGACGTGGCGATCAACCTCCACAACGAGCCGTACCCGTCCTTCGAGAACCGCGTCTGCCTGCACCTGGCCGCCGGGCACCTGGTCGTCAGCGAGACGCTGTCGCCGACCCACGGGCTGGAGCCGGGGATCGACTACCTGGAGTTCGCCGAGCCCGACCAGCTCCTGTCGATGCTGCGCACGGTCGTGCGCCACCCCGGCGCCTACCGGCGGGTGCGCGTGCGCGGGCGGCGCAAGGCCGAGCAGTACCGCGCGAGCCGGGTGTGGCCGCGGCTGGTGGCCGACGCGTTCGCCGACGTCGCCGCGTTCGGGACCGACCGCCGCCGCTGAGCGCTGGCGCGCGGCGCGCGCCGCTCGGTTACGGTTGGCGCGATGGCCACGGAAGCGCCCACGTCCGAGCCGCAGCAGGCCGAGCCGGGACTCGTCGAGAAGATCTTCGACAGCCCCATCGTCGGCATGGCGCCGTGGATCGCGCTGTCGCTGCTGGTGGGCCCAGGGCGCTTCGAGATCGCGGTCGTCGTCGCGCTCGTGCTGTCGCTCGTCGTCCTGCTGTCGGACGTGCTGCGCGGGCGCTCGCTGAAGCTGCTGGCGGGCGCGGACACCGCGTTCTTCGGCGCGTTCGCGATCGTCGGCCTGCTGGCCTCCGACGCCGCGATCGAGTGGCTGGAGACGTGGGCCGGCGAGCTGTCGAACATCGCGCTGGTGATCATCGCCTGGGGCTCGATCGCGATCGGCGTCCCGTTCACGATCCAGTACGCCCGCGAGCAGGCGCCGCGCGAGTACTGGGACCTGCCGATCTTCCGCCACATCAACGTGGTCATCACCGCGGCCTGGGGCGTGGCGTTCCTGGTGGCCGCGATCGCCGGCTTCTACGGCGACGCCGTCCTGGAGGACAACGACAACCTGTGGACCGGCTGGGTCGTGCAGATCGGCGCGCTGATCGTGGCGATCCAGTTCACGCAGTGGTACCCCGACTACGCCTCCGGGCGGGCGCGCCAGGAGGCCGGGGTGGAGGGCGACCCGCCGCCGGCGGTCGCCGAGCTGCTGATCCCGCTGGCCGGCTACCTGCCGGTCGTCGGCGTCCTCGTGCTGGTGTTCGACGCCGCCCCGTGGTGGGTCGGCGTGGGCATCATCGTGGCCGGCGGCATGCTGACGAACGCGCTTCGTCAGCAGATTGCGGCCTCCAAGCGCTGACGGCCTCCGGGGCGTCCGGCGCGGGTACTAGGGTGGCTCGCCCATGGTTCCCCTGCAGCTCCTCGAACGCGGCCCGGTCGCCCAGCATCATCCGCTCGGCGCCTCGACGGGCTACATGGAGGACCTCCGCGGGGACTGGGCCGCGCTCGTCGACGGCGCGCTGGAGACCTCGTCGTTCGCCGTCGAGCTCGCTGCGCTGTCGGAGACCGAGCTGCCCGGCCTGCTGGCGTTCCTCGACGGGGCGCCGCCGCTGCCGTTCCACTACGTGTCGGTGCACGCGCCGACCAAGCACCTGCGCATGAGCGACGCCGAGCTGGTCGACGCGCTCCTGCGGCTGCCGGCCTGGGTCGACGCGATCGTCGTGCACCCCGACGTCATCGAGGACGTCGCGCCGTACCGCCGGCTCGGCGCCGCGCTCGTCGTCGAGAACATGGACCCGCGCAAGCTCGCGGGCCGCACGGCCGAGGAGCTCGAGCCGCTGTTCGTCGCGCTGCCCGAGGCGGGCTTCTGCCTCGACGTCGCGCACGCGGCGGCGGTCGACCCGCTGCTCGATGAGGCCCACGCGATGCTCGACCGCTTCGGCGCGCGCCTGCGCCACCTGCACGTCTCGTCGCTCGACGAGGACTGCCACCACCTGCCGCTCAGCGACGCCGACGAGACCGCGTGGACGCCGGTCCTGCGCCGCTGCCGCGACGTGCCGTGGATCCTCGAGGCGCCGCTCGCGGGCTGACCGCGCGCGGCCGACCTCACGCCGCGGGCCGCGCCCGCGTCCTCCCTGCGTCAACCCACGACGACGGAGGACGCATGACGGAGATCGCGCTGGTGACGGGCGCCAACCGCGGCCTGGGGCTCGCGACGGCCCGCGCGCTGGGCCGGCTGGGCATGACGGTGATCGTGGGCTCCCGCGACGCGGGGCGCGGCGAGCAGGCGGCGGCGACGCTGCGCCGCGAGGGCGCGACGGCGGAGACCGTCGCGATCGACGTGACCGACATCGCCACGGCGCGCGCCGCGGCCGCGCGGATCGAGCGCCTGCACGGCCGCCTCGACGTGCTCGTCAACAACGCCGGCATCCTGCCCGAGGCGACCGCCGCCGACGCCGACCGGCCGCTGGACGCCGAGCTCGTGCGCCGCACGCTGGAGACCAACGTGTTCGGGGCCGCCGCGGTCACGCAGGCGATGCTCGGCCTCCTGCGCCGGTCGCCCGCCGGGCGGATCGTGAACGTGTCGAGCACGATGGGCTCGCTGGCCGACCAGACCGATCCGGCCTCGCCCTACCACGGCCTCGTCGTCCCCGCCTACCAGGCCTCCAAGGCGGCCCTGAACTCGCTGACGATCGGGCTGTCCAAGGCGCTCGCCGACACGCCGATCAAGGTCAACAGCGTCTGCCCGGGCTGGGTGCAGACCGATCTCGGCGGGCCCGAGAATCGCGCGGCCGCGCCGCTGAGCGCCGACGAGGCGGCCGAGGTCGTCGTCGCGGCGGCGACCGTCGACGCCGGCGGCCCGAGCGGCGCGTTCCTGTCGGCCGCCGGCGCCGTGCCCTGGTAGGCGCGTTGCCGCGGATGCGGCAGGCGGCCCGATCGGCCATCCTGCCGCGCGTGGCCTCGCCGCTGGAGCAGCTCGCCGCCCACAGCCTGGACGGCTTCCCGCACCTGATCGCCGCGCGCGAGCGGACCGCGCGCGAGCTGGACGCGGCGCGGGAGCGCCTCGCCGCGCTCCCGCGCGACCCCGACGCCGCGGTGGTGCTGTTCGGCTCGTGGGGCCGGCGCGAGCTGACCGCCGGCAGCGACGACGACTGGCTCGTGCTCGTCGCCGGCGAGCGGCGCGACGCGGTCGCCCCCGAGCCGGCCGCCGTCGACGCCGCGCTCGGCCGGCGGCCCGGCGAGACCGGCACGTTCGCCGACGTGTCGTTCGCCGCCGAGCTGGCCGGGCGCATCGGCCTGGAGGAGGACACCAACCGCAACCTCACCCGGCGGATGCTGCTGATGCTCGAGTCGGTCGCCGTCGCCGGGGAGGACGCGCACCGCGCCGCCCGCGACCTCGTCCTCGACGGCTACCTGCAGGGCGACGTCAAGGACCACCGCCCGCCGCGCTTCTTCCTCAACGACGTCATCCGCTACTGGCGCACGATCACCGTCGACTTCGTCGGCAAGACCCGCGCGGGCGGCGGCGAGAAGGGCGCGCTGCGCAACCTGAAGCTGCGCCTCAACCGCAAGGTGCTGTTCGCCGGCGGGCTGCTGCCGCTGCTGCTGTGCCACCGGCTGCGCGCCGAGGCGATCGCGCCCGAGCTGCGCCGCCGCCTCGACCAGCCGGCCACCGACCGCCTCGCCGAGGTGTTCCTCGAGTTCGACGTGGACTCCGGGGTGCGGGCGCTGTCGGCCTACGACCGCTGGATCGGCATGCTCGACGACGACGAGATCCGCGCCGAGCTGGCCACGCTCACGCGCGAGCAGGGCGACGCCAACCGCGCCTTCCGCACCGCGCGCCGCCACGCCGACGACCTCCAGAACGGCCTCCTCGCGCTCCTGTTCGAAACCCCGCTGTTGCCCCTCGTGCGCGAATACGGGATCTTCTAGCGGCGCTTGTCATAACGCCTCGCACTACCGTCGGTGGGTCACATCCGACGAGAAGGAACGACGAATCCTGTGATCAAGACGCTCACGCGCGGCCGCGGCGCCGCGCTCCTCGCCTGTCTGGCGCTGACCGCCGTCGCCGCCGGCTGCGGCAGCGACGACGACAGCTCCACCACCGCGACCGGCGGCACGGAGGCGGCCACCGCCACCACCGGCGCCGCGATCCAGCTCCCGGCCGAGTACGCCGACAAGGGCACGCTGACGGTCGCCACCGACGCCGCCTATCCGCCCAACGAGTTCATCGACGAGGACGGCAGCACGATCGTCGGCATGGACCCCGACCTCGGCCACGCCCTCGGCGAGAAGCTCGGCGTCGAGATGAAGTTCGAGGCAGCCGGCTTCGACGCGATCCTGCCGGGCCTGGCCTCCGGCAAGTACGACCTCGGCATGTCCTCCTTCACCGACACGAAGGAGCGCGAGGAGACGGTCGACTTCGTGACGTACTTCACCGCCGGCACCTCGTTCTTCACGAAGGCCGAGGGCGGCACCGACGTCACCGGCCTCGAGGACCTGTGCGGCCTGAAGGTCGCCGTCCAGAAGGGCACGACGCAGCAGGCCGACGTCGAGGCCCAGTCGGCCACGTGCGAGGAGGAGGGCAAGCAGCCGGTCGAGCTGTCGACCTTCCCTGACCAGAACGGCGCCAACCTGGCGCTGCAGTCCGGCCGCGCGCAGGTCAGCCTCGCCGACTCGCCCGTCGCCGACTACCAGGTCAAGCAGTCCAACGGGCAGTTCAAGTCCACCGGCACCCCGTACGGCACCGCCCCCTACGGCATCGCCGTGCCCAAGGACAGCGGGCTGGCCGAGCCGATCCTCGAGGCGCTGAAGGCGATCATGGCCGACGGCACCTACGAGGAGATCCTCACCAAGTGGGGCGTCGAGGCCGGCGCGATCGACGACCCGGTCATCAACGGAGCGCAGTCCTGAGCCAATCCGTTCCGGAGCCCGCGGGGAACGTCCCCGCGGGCGCTCCGGTTCCCCCCGACGAGATCAAGGCGGTCCCGCTCCGCCACCCCGGGCGATGGATCGCCGCCGCGATCGTCGTCGTCGTCGCCGCGACGATCATCCGCTCGGTCGTCACCAACGAGCGCTTCGGCTGGTCGATCGTCGGCGACTACCTCTTCTCCAGCCGCATCCTCGACGGCCTGGTCCTGACGATCGAGCTGACCGTCATCGCGATGGTCATCGGCATCGTCCTCGGGACCCTGCTGGCCGTCATGCGGCTGTCCGCCAACCCGCTCGTGTCCGGCGGCGCCTACGTGTACGTGTGGCTGTTCCGCGGCACGCCCGTGCTCGTCCAGCTCCTGTTCTGGAACTTCATCGCGGCGGTGTACCCGACGATCTCGATCGGGATCCCGTTCACGAGCGTCGAGTTCTACGACTTCAGCGCCAACAGCGTGATCACCCCGTTCGTGGCGGCGATGCTGGGGCTGGGGCTCAACCAGGCCGCCTACCAGGCCGAGATCGTGCGCGCCGGCATCCTGTCCGTCGACGAGGGCCAGTCGGAGGCCGCGCAGGCGCTCGGCATGACGCGCATGCAGACGATGCGGCGCATCGTGCTGCCCCAGGCGATGCGGGTGATCATCCCGCCGACCGGCAACGAGACGATCTCGATGCTGAAGACGACCTCGCTGGTGAGCGTCATCGCCGTCAAGGACCTCCTCTACGCGGGCCAGCTCATCTACGCGGTCAACTACCAGCAGATCCCGCTGCTCATCACGGTGTCGATCTGGTACCTGGCGGTCACGACCGTGCTGTCGATCGGCCAGTACTTCCTCGAGCGCCGCTACGGGCGCGGCTTCCGCCGCAACGAGCCGGAGACCTGGTGGCAGCGCGCCTGGCGCTACGCGATCCCGCGCCACGCGAAGGCGGGGGGCACGTCGTGAGCGAGCCGATGGTCAAGGCCGAGGGCGTCCACAAGCGCTTCGGCCGCGTCGAGGTGCTGCGCGGCGTCGACCTGTCCGTCGACGCCGGCACCGTGACCTGCCTGATCGGGCCGTCCGGGTCGGGCAAGTCGACGCTGCTGCGCTGCATCAACCACCTGGAGAAGATCCAGGCCGGGCGCATCTGGGTCGACGGCGACCTCGTCGGCTACCGCCAGCGCGGCGACCGCCTGTACGAGCTGAAGGAGGCCGAGATCGCGCGCAAGCGCGCCCAGATCGGGATGGTCTTCCAGCACTTCAACCTGTTCGGGCACATGACCGCGCTGGAGAACGTGATCGAGGCGCCGTGCCGGGTGCGCAAGGTGCGCCGGTCCGACGCGATCGCGCGGGCGCGCGAGCTGCTGGAGCGCGTCGGGCTGGGCGACCGCGGCGACGCGTACCCGTCGCAGCTCTCGGGCGGCCAGCAGCAGCGCGTCGCGATCGCGCGGGCGCTGGCGATGGACCCCAAGCTCATGCTGTTCGACGAGCCGACGTCGGCGCTGGACCCCGAGCTGGTCGGCGAGGTGCTCGACGTGATCCGCGGCCTGGCCGCGACCGGCATGACGATGCTCGTCGTCACGCACGAGATGGGCTTCGCGCGCGAGGTCGCCGACCAGGTGGTGTTCATGGACGAGGGCCTGATCGTCGAGCGCGGCACCCCGTCGGAGCTGCTGGCCAACCCGCGGGAGGCGCGCACGCGCGACTTCCTCGGGAAGGTCCTGTAGGCGCGCTCAGGCGGCGGCGGGCGGGGCGGCCAGGCGCGCGGCCGCCTGCGCCAGCGTCGTGCGGTCGAGCTCGGCCTCGATCGCCTGCGACACGCGGTCCTGCAGCCCGACGAACAGCACCCCGACCTCGCGGCCGACCGGGCACGCCTCGGCGGGCCCGTGCAGGCCGAGCACCGGGTCGTCGCCCTGGACGGCTCGCCACGCGTCGCCGAGCGTGATCGCGTGGGTGGCGCGGGTGAGCTGCCAGCCGCCCCGGGCGCCGGGGCGCGACACGACGAGCCCGGCCCGGCGCAGATGCCCGAGCACGCGGCGCAGGTAGACGGGGCTGGCCTGCACGCTGGGCGCCATCTCCTCGGAGCTGCGCGGCCGGCGCGGGTCCTCGGCCAGCAGCAGGAGCACGTGGGCGGCGACCGCGAACTGCGTGTTCGTCGGGCGGCTCATGACGAGAGCGTACAACCGCAACCGCATCGGTTACAGTTCGCGGCCGCGCAATCGCAACCACGACGACGACGAATCCAGACGGAGGACGCATGACCACGATCGGCATCACCGGCGCCTCGGGCCAGCTCGCCCGACTCACGATCGACGCGCTGCTGGAACGGGGCGTCGACCCGGCGAGCCTCGTGCTCGTGACCCGCAGCCCCGACGCGATCGCCGACGTCGCGGCCAAGGGCGCCACCGTCCGCCACGGCGACTTCGACCAGCCCGACGGCCTGCCCGAGGCGTTCGCCGGCGTCGAGAAGCTGCTGCTGATCAGCGCCAGCGACATCGGCCGCCGCATCCCCCAGCACCAGGCCGCCATCGACGCCGCCAAGGCCGCCGGCGTCCGCCACGTCGCCTACACCTCGATCGCCAACCCGGCTCCCGACAACCCGGCCCCGGTCACGCCCGAGCACCGCGCCACCGAGGAGGCGCTGCGCGACAGCGGCCTGGCGTGGACGTTCCTGCGCAACGGCATCTACGCCGAGTACCAGGCCACCGGCGCCGCCCAGGCCGTCGCCAGCGGCCAGCTCGTGACGAACAAGGGCGACGGGCGCACCGCGTACGTGTCGCGCGCCGACTGCGCCGCCGCCGCGGCGGTCGTGCTCGCCGGCGACGGCCACGAGGGCCAGGCGTACGAGATCACCGGGCCCGAGGCGGTCACCGAGGAGACCCTGGCCGCGATCGCCAGCGAGATCAGCGGCAAGCCGATCGAGGTCGTCAAGGTCGACGACGCCGCGCTCGTCGCCGGGCTCGTCGAGCACGCCGGGCTGCCCGAGGCGGTCGCGCACATCGTCGCCGACTTCGGGCGCGCCGCCCGCGAGGGCTACCTGGCCGAGGTCACCGACACCGTGCAGCGCCTCACCGGGTCCACGCCGCGCACGCTGCGCGAGGTGCTCCAGGTCGAGCTCCCGCCGCTGCTGCAGGGCTAGCCGCTACTCGATCTCGAAGGAGCCGACGATCTCGTCGGTGTCGACCACGCCGTTGGGGCGGTCGCGGCGCACCGTCACGCTGAGCGTCACGAACCGCGACCCGGCCTGCGCGATCACCTGGGTGGTCCGCAGGCCGTGGTCGGGGTACTCGACGACGAGCCGGTGGGCGTCGTCGGCGCCTGGCACGTCGGTGCCCTCGCTGTCGACGACGTGCCCGGGGTCGTCGCCGCCGCGGATGCCGGCCACGGTGAACGCCACGTAGCGCTCGAGCGTGCGCCCGCGGCGCGGCACCCGCGCGACGAGCGCGCCGGTGCCGTGGCCGTCGCCGAGCTTGATGAGCACGTCGCGGCCGGCGGAGGGCTCCGAGCGCAGGTGCTCGGGCAGGTCGACGCGCACGCCGTCCTGCTCGAAGACCCAGTAGCCGTCGGGCGGGCCGGCCGTGGTCGACAGCGCGACGATGCCGGCCAGCCCGGCGACCACGAGCACGACCGACAGCAGCGCGGTGCGCATCATCCGCGCCGGCTCGCCAGCCACCGCTTCACCCGCCGGGCGGGGGCGGTGAGCCTGAGGAACACGCCGCGCAGCTTCACGCCGACCTTGTAGGCGTTCTGCTCGCGCAGGTCCTTCAGCACGCCGGAGGTGATCGTGTGGTCGATCGTCAGGCGCTGGCCGCGCGCGAGGTTGGCCTGGAAGTCGCGCACGAGGCGGCGGCCGGTCACCTGCGGCGAGGGCGGCGGCTCGGCCGCGATGCGCCGCAGCGCCAGCGCCATGAACGCGCCGGCCTGCTCCCACGACGGCCAGGCGCGGGCGGTCGCCAGGGCGCCCGCGCGCAGCCGGTGCAGCAGCTCGCGGTCGCGGGCGAGCAGGTCCAGCGCGCGGGCGGTGCCGCGCGGGTCGTCCCAGTCGACGACGAGGCCGTTGACGCCGTGGCGCACGTACTCGTCGTGCCCGGTCACCGGCGTGACGACGCACGTGGCGCCCATGTGGAAGCCCTCCAGGGGCGGGCCGAACATGCCCTCGACCCGCGACAGCTTCAGCACGACGTCGTGCTCGGCGTACAGGCGCGCCATCTCGGCGTGGGGGACGGCGCGCACCAGGCGGTCGACGCCCTCGACCTCGTCGCCGTCGCGGTCGGGCGTGACGAGCGTGACCGTGCGCTCCTCGCGCATCGCCGCGGCCGCCGCGAGCGCCTCGGGGCTGCCCTTGAACGCGATCCGCGGCGAGCCCTCGATCAGGATCCGCAGCGGGCCGTCGAGCGCGACCGGGGCCGCCGGCGGGGAGGCGAACACGTCCTTGGCGATCCCGTTGCGCACCAGGAACGCGCGGTCGCGCCCGTTGCGCAGCGCCTCGAGCTCGCGCGCGATCCAGCGCGCCTCGGTGACGAACCGCACCGGCAGGTCGAGCGTCAGCCCGGCGGCGATGCGCTCGGGCTCCTCGGGCACGTAGAAGCGCTCCTCCAGCGACTGCACGAACGACGCGTAGCGGCCGGCGTCGAGGTCGAACAGCCAGTCGGCGGTCTCCCACCAGGTCGACAGCGCGACGTCGAAGCGCATCGCGCGCGCGTCCTCCAGCGGGACCACGTGCAGGTGCTCCAGGCCGCGGAAGGACCAGTCCGGCTCGGCCTGGCGGGCGGTGAGGACGAGCGACACGTCGAAGCCGTGGTGGCGGGCGAGCTGGGAGGCGTGCTCGACGACGACGCCGACGCCGCCCGAGAGCTGCAGGTCCTGGGTGAGGAACGCGACGCGCATCGGCGGGCCGTACTGTACGGCGCGCCCATGCGTCAGCCCCGCTTCGGCGAGCCGGTCCGCGTCGCGTTCGTCGGCCAGCAGACCTACTTCTCCCAGTGCGCGCTGTCGGCGCCCGCCGTCGGCCTGCTGCCCCGCTTCTTCGACTTCCGCGCCGGCGTCGGCGACGACGCCGAGGCGCTGCGCGACGCGCTCGAGGCGTGGGGCGCGCACGTCGTCGTCGTGTTCCGGCCCGAGATCCTGCCGCCGGGGACGCTGCACGACCTCCGCGCCGCGACGCTGGGCTTCGTCACCGAGCCGCTCACGCGCGCCGGCGGCGTCGAGCACCCCGACCTCGACTGGCGCGAGTCCGAGCTGGCGCTCACCGACGCCGGCAACTACGACCGCATCGTCGCCTTCGACCCGCTCGTGGCCGAGACGGCCGACCGCCACGCGCCGGTGTGGCGCTCGCTGCCGCTGCCGGTCGACGACCGCATCTACGCGCCGGTGCGCCCCAGCGCCGCCCGGCCGCGGGTGCTGTTCGTCGGCTACTCGACCGAGCACCGCGAGCGGTTCCTGATCAACGCCAAGCACGAGTACGACGTCCTGCACTACGCGCACGGCCTCCACGGCGACGAGCTGCTGGAGGTGTTCGGGCGCACCGACGTCGGGCTGAACCTGCACGTCGAGCACTACCCGAGCTTCGAGAACCGGGTGCTGCTGCACCTCGCGGCCGGGCACCTGGTGATCTCCGAGCCGCTGGAGCCCGCGCACGGGCTCGAGGCCGGGATCGACTTCCTGGAGATCCGCCGCCCCGACGAGCTGATGACGCTGCTCTACCAGCTCACCCGCCGCCCGGACACGTTCGAGCGGGTGCGCCACCGCGGGCGCCACAAGGCCGACGACTACCGCGCCAGCCGCATGTGGCCGCGCGTGATCGCCGACCTGCTCGCCGACCTGCGCGCGTTCGGCAGCGAGCGGGGCGCGATCCGCGGCTTGCCGGAGCGGCGCAGCCACTCGTCGAAGTAGGCGTCCAGCTCCATCCCGCTCTCGCGCTCGGCCAGCGCGACGAAGTCGGCGGTGGTGCCGGTCGCGTGCCGCCGCTCGGCCTGCCAGGTGCGCAGGATGCGCCAGAACGCGTCGTCGCCGACGATCTGGCGCAGGCCCTCGACGGTCATCGCGCCGCGGCGGTAGACGGCGTCGCCGAACACGTCCTCGCTGCGGCGCGGGATCACGGGCTTCCAGATGTCGCGCAGGCGCAGGCCGTCGGGGGTGCGCTCGCGCTCGGGCAGCTTCCACAGCCGGTCCCAGCGGTCGGCGGTCGTGAGCCGCGAGCCGCCGACGTCCTGCTCGTAGCGCCACTCCGACCAGACGGCGAAGCCCTCGGCCAGCCAGATGTCGCTCCAGGTCGCAAAGCCGACGCTGTTGCCCCACCACTGGTGGGCCAGCTCGTGCGTGAGCGCGTGCACGCCCCGCTCGACGTACACCGGCTTGGTCTGCACCTCCAGCGCGTAGCCGATGTAGCCGGCGTTGGCGACGATCGCGCCGGCCGAGGCGAACGGGTAGGCGCCGTACGCGGACGCGAGGAAGTCGAGCGTGGCGCCCTGGCGGCGCAGCAGGCCGCGCACCCGGCGCAGGCCGTCCCGGGTGATCGCCGGCAGCGGCGCGCCGACCTCCTCGTGGCCGGCCCAGGGGCGGCGGTTGGTGTTGGCGGCGAGGTCGATCGCGTTGAACAGCGGGACGCCCCGCGGCGAGCGGTCGCGCCGCACGTCGTAGCGCCCGACCGTGGCGGTCGCCAGGTAGGGCGCCATCGGGCTGTCCTCGCGCCAGCGGTGCGTCGTCCAGCCGCCGCGCGTGCGCCGCGACAGCAGCGCGCCGTTGGAGATCCCCCACAGGCCGCGCGGGACCGTGACCGTCACGGCGAACGTGGCCTTGTCGGCGGGGGTGTTGTTGGCGGGGAACCAGCCCATCGCGCCGATCGGCTCCCCGAGCACCACCATGCCCGTGTCGGTCGGGATCGCCCCCTCCCACGAGCCGTCGGGGTCGACCACCGGCCGGATCCGCCCGGCGTAGCGCACGGTGACGCGGAACGGCGTCCCGCTCGGGATGCCGGCCGCGGGGGTGACGACGAGCTTGGAGCGCTCGCGCCAGCCGCGCGGGCGGCGGCGCTCGAACCGCGCCGGGGCGCCGTCGACGCGCACCCAGCGAACCCGGTAGCCCTGCAGGTCGAGCCCGAAGCTCGACAGGTCCTGCGTGGCGGTCGCCGTCATCGTCGCCGTCGCCCGCAGCCGCCGCGTCTGCGGCCGGTGGCGCAGCGCGATCGCGTAGTGGGTCGCGTCGTAGCCGCCGTTGCCGACCCACGGGAACAGCCGGTCGCCGCCCGACAGCGCGCCCGGCGCGAACGCGGGCGCCTGCGCCGACGCGGCCGCGGGGACGGCGGTGAGCAGCAGGGCGGCGGCGAGCGCGACGAGCGGGCGCATGGCGGCGCGACGATACCGCCGCGCCGCGGCCGGGTCCGCCGCCCGGTCCGCGGCTACGCTCTCGGCGTGCCGCCCGCTCCGCCCGCGGTCGCCGTCGACGGCGTCTCGAAGACCTTCCGCCTGCCCCACGAGCGCGTGCACACGCTCAAGGAGCGGGCGCTCCATCCGCTGCGGCGGATGGGCCACGAGGCGTTCCCGGCGCTGCGCGACGTCAGCTTCGCCGTCGACCACGGCGAGTTCTTCGGCATCGTCGGGCGCAACGGCAGCGGCAAGTCGACGCTGCTGAAGCTGCTGGCCGGCATCTACGCCGCCGACGCCGGGCGGATCTACGTCAACGGGCGCATGTCGACGTTCATCGAGCTGGGGGTCGGCTTCAACAACGACCTGCCCGCGCGCGACAACGTGATGATCAACGCGACGATGCTCGGCCTCAGCCCGCGCGAGGCGCGCCGCCGCTACGACGCGGTCATCGACTTCGCCGAGCTGCGCGAGTTCGAGGACCTCAAGCTGAAGAACTACTCGTCGGGCATGGAGGTCCGGCTCGCGTTCAGCGTGATGATGCAGGTCGACGCCGACGTGCTGCTCATCGACGAGGTGCTCGCGGTCGGCGACGCGTCGTTCCAGCAGAAGTGCTTCGACGAGTTCGCGCGCATCCGCCGCGCCGGCAAGACCGTGCTGCTCGTGACCCACGACATGGGCAACGTCCAGCGCTTCTGCGACCGCGCGATGCTGCTCGAGCGCGGGCAGATCGTCGAGCTCGGCGACCCCGACCGCGTCGCCGCCCGCTACCTGGAGCTGAACTTCAACCGCGGCGACGTCGAGGCCTCCCGCGAGGAGGCCGACGCCGGCCGCTACGGCGACCGGCGCGCCGAGATCGTCGAGGCGTGGTTCGAGGACGAGGCCGGCGAGCGCGTGCAGACGATCCCCGGCGGCGCGCGGCTGGCGTTCTGCTTCCGCGCCCGCTTCCGCGAGGAGGTCGCCGACCCGCTGTTCGGCGTCGTGCTCGCCGACGACCGCGGCACCGCCGTGTTCGAGGCGTCCAACCTGATGCTCGAGCCGGCCGGCACGTTCGCCGCCGGCGACGAGGCGACCGTGCGGATCAGCTTCGACTGCGTGCTGTCGGCGGGCCGCTACGAGGCGACGCCGGCGATCGCCCGCGGCGGCAGCGGCGTGGCGTGGATCGACCGCCGCGAGCGCTTCGCCTCGGTCGTCGTCGCGTCCGCGCGCTCGACCGACGCGGTCCTCGACGTCCCCTTCGCGCTGGAGGTGCGCTCGCGTGAGCGCCGTTGAGCCGTCGCTGGGGCGCCAGATCAAGGGCCCGTCGGCGGTCGGGACCGACCCGCGCCGCTTCTGGCACCTGACCCGCGCGCTGGCGGTCACCGAGTTCAAGCTGCGCTTCTTCGGCTCGGTGCTGGGCTACGCGTGGCAGGTCATGCGGCCGCTGATGCTGTTCGGCGTCCTCTACGTCCTGTTCACGCAGATCGTGAAGATCGGCGGCGACGTCCCCATGTACGGCGTCGCGCTGCTGCTCGGCCTCGTGCTCTACACGTTCCTGTCGGAGGCCAGCGGCACCGCGGTCACGTCGATCGTCGAGCGCGAGAACCTCGTGCGCAAGATCGAGTTCCCGCGGCTGGCCGTCCCGCTCAGCGTCGTGCTCACGGCGCTGTTCAACCTCGCGCTGAACCTCGGCGTCGTCGTGGTGTTCCTGCTCGCCTCGGGCGGGTCGGTGCGCTGGTCGTGGCTGGAGCTGATCCCGCTCGTGGCGCTGCTCGCCGTCCTGGCCAGCGGGCTGGCGATGCTGCTCAGCGCGCTGTACGTGCGCGCCCGCGACCTCAAGCCGATCTGGGACGTCGTCCTGCAGATCCTGTTCTACGGCTCGCCGATCTTCTACGCGGTCGAGACCGTGCAGGCGTCCGCGCCCGACTGGGTCGCCAAGGCGCTGATGCTCAACCCGTTCGCGGCGATCCTGCAGCAGGCCCGCCACGCGGTCGTCAGCCCCGAGTACGACACGGCGGCCGCGGCGATCGGCGGCACCTGGCGGCTGCTCGCCCCGCTGGCCGTGATCGCGGTGATCTTCGTCGTCGGCTACCTCGTGTTCCGCCGGGCGGCGCCCCGCCTCGCCGAAGATCTATGAACGCCGCCCGCCGCGCCCGCGCCGCCCTCGGCCGCGCGTACGCGCGCGCCTGGCGCCGCGCCGCGCCCCGGTCGGCGCGGACCCTGCCGAGCCTGCCGCCCGAGCCGCTGTCGCGCCGCTTCGGGCAGGATCGCGGGCGCCCGATCGACCGCGTCTACATCGAGCGCTTCCTCGAGCGCCACGCCGGCGACCTGCGCGGCCGCGGCGTCGAGATCCACGAGCCCACCTACCTCGAGCGCTTCGGCCGCTGCGAGCGCATCGACGTCCTCGACCTCGACCCCGCCGCGGCGCACGCCACGATCCACGGGGACTTCGACGCGCTGCCGGCCGAGGCGTTCGACTGCTTCGTCTGCACCCAGACGCTGTCGGCCGTCGGCGATCCGCTCCAGAAGCTGCGCCAGGCGCACGCGGCGCTGAAGCCCGGCGGCGTCCTGCTCGTCACGGTCCCCAACATCACGCCCGACATCCCGGGCGAGGCGTTCCCCGACCACCTGCGCTACACCGCCCACGGCCTGCGCGCCCTCGCCGCGCAGGTGTTCCCCGACCCGCAGGTGCGGGCGCACGGCAACCTCCGCACCGCCGCCGCGTTCCTCTACGGGCTGGCCGAGCACGAGCTCGAGCCCGCCGACTTCGCGCACGACGACCCCGCGTTCGAGCTGGTCGTGACGCTGCGCGCGGTGCGCCCGCCGGCCCCGCCGCGCTAGCCTCCGGCCGCCTATGCACCGTCTCGACACGCGCCTGCCGGACCTGATCCTCCTGCAGCCCACGGTCCACGGCGACGACCGCGGGTTCTTCGTGGAGACGTTCCGCGAGAGCACGTTCGCGCAGGTCGGGATCGAGACCACGTTCGTGCAGCACAACCACTCGCGGTCGTCGAAGGGCGTGCTGCGCGGGATGCACTACCAGCTCGGCCTGGCCAAGCACGTGCGCTGCGCCCGCGGGCGCATCCTCGACGTCGTCGTCGACATCCGCCGCGGCTCGCCGCACTTCGGCCAGTGGGAGGCGTTCACGCTCGACGACGAGAGCCACCAGCAGCTCTTCGTGCCGGCCGGCTTCGCGCACGGCTTCGTCGTGCTGTCCGACGTCGCCGACGTCGTCTACCTGCAGGACGGCTACTACGACCCCGAGAAGGACCGCGGGATCGCCTACGACGACCCCGACGTCGGGATCACGTGGCCGTCGGGCCTGGAGCTGAAGACGTCGGAGCGCGACCGCAACCAGCCGCGGCTGGCCGACGTCCCCGCCGAGGACCTGCCCGAGTAGCGCGGGGGTGGGCGGGCCCGGAGACCGGCCCATCGGCCCTATCCTTGCCCACGGTGCGCGCCCGCCTGCCTGACATCTCGCCGCGGACCTACGCGCGGATCACGACGTTCGCGCTGGCGACCCTGGTCATCATCGTGCTGACCGGGGCGGCCGTGCGCGTCACCGGCTCCGGCCTGGGCTGCCCGAGCTGGCCCGACTGCAACGGCTCGTTCGTGCAGACCGAGCTCGACACCCATGGGGCGATCGAGTACGGCAACCGCCTCTTCACCGGCGTGGTGAGCGTCGCGACGATCCTCGCCGCCCTGTGCGCGTTCCTGCGCGTCCCGTTCCGCCGCGACCTGGCGCTGATCGGCCTGCTGCTGCCGCTCGGCGTCGTCGCCCAGGCGGTGCTCGGCGGCCTCACGGTGCTGTTCGAGCTGCAGCCGGGGTTCGTGATGGGCCACTTCCTGCTGTCGCAGCTCTGCATCGCCGCCGCCGCGGCGCTGGCGTGGCGCGCCCGCCACGAGCCGGGCGAGCGGCCGCGCGTGGCCGACCGCTGGTCGGTGCTGCCGGTGCGGGCGCTGCTCGTCTACGGCGCCGTCGTCCTGTTCGCGGGGACGATGGCCACCGGCGCCGGCCCGCACGCGGGCGCGTCGGGGACCGGCGAGCTCGTCGACCGCATCGCGTTCTGGGGCGGGCACACGATGAAGCGCCTCATCGAGTGGCACGGGCGGGCGGGCACCGCGCTGCTGATCGGCGCGGTGA
>DATMSA010000010.1:0-3670 GCA_035565675.1 Capillimicrobium sp.
GCCGCCAAGTGCCCGAACATCACCGACACGGTCGTCGTCAACGCCGGGTTCGATCCGCAGAAGGCGACCTCGGGGATCCAGTCGATGATCTCCCAGGGCGTCAACGCCATCGTGATCATCCCCGACGCCGGCGTCTGCGCCGAGCTGCCGGCGATGCGCCAGGCGACCCAGCGCGGCATCCCCGTCGCGATCCACGCGGCGGACGGCTGCGGCGAGGTCGGCAAGGACTACGTCTCGTACTCGGACTGGGATCCGGTCGCCAACGGCCGGCTGTGGGCGAAGTGGATGGCCGAGCAGATGGGCGGCAAGGGCAACCTGCTGTTCATGGGTGGCCCGGCCGGCAACACGGTCGACCAGGGCAGCGTCACCGGCATCCTCGAGGAGCTGAAGAACTACCCGGACATCAAGGTCCTCGAGGACCTGTCGCCGAAGAACTGGCCGGTCACCAACTGGGATCCGGCGCAGGCGCAGAAGCTGATGTCGTCGCTGCTGGCCAAGTACCCGCAGATCGACGGCCTGATCGACGGCTACGGCGCCAACGTCCCCGGTGAGATCAAGGCGTTCCGCGATGCCGGCCGCAAGATCCCGCCGATCATCACGATCCAGCTGAACGCGCTGTCGTGCGAGTGGGACAAGGCGAAGGGCACGGACGAGGAGTTCGAGCTCGCGACGATCTCCAACCGCAACTGGACCGGCCGCCTGGCGGTGCGCCACGCGGTCGCCGCCGCCAACGACATCGAGAACAACGACCCCGGCCTGATGGCGCTGCCGCTGCTCGAGGACTCGACGCAGCCGGGCATGGAGCCCAAGTGCTACGAGGACGAGGGCCCCGACTACGACCCGTCCAACGAGATGACCGACGAGGAGCTCCAGGAGCTCATCGAGCAGTCGTCTCAGCCGGCGTCCTAGCGAGGTGACGGTCATGAGCGAGTCGACGGATCGGATCGAGCTCCGGCTCACCGACGTGCACAAGTCCTTCGGGGGCGTGCGCGCCCTCAAGGGCGTCTCGTTCAGCGTGCGGGCCGGTGAGGTCCATGCGCTGCTGGGCGAGAACGGCGCGGGGAAGTCGACGCTCATGGCCGTCGCGGCAGGCTCCCTGGAGCCTGACAGCGGCACCGTCGAGATCGGCGGCGAGCCGCTGACGCACACCAGCCCGAGCGCCGCGCAGGCGCTCGGGCTGGGCGTCGTCTACCAGCACCCGGCGATCGCCGACGACATCACCGTGCTGGAGAACATGCTGCTGGCGATGCCGGCCGACCGGCGCCCGCGCTTCGGCGCCGCCGAGCGCTGGGCACGCGAGCAGCTCGACGCGGTGGGCGCCCGGGTCGACCCGCTGCGCCGCGCCAACGACCTCAGCGCCGCCGAGCACCAGCTCGTGGAGATCGCCAAGGCGCTGGCGCTCGAGCCGCGCGTGCTGATCCTCGACGAGCCGACGGCCGCCCTGGGCGCCGCGGAGGTCGAGCACCTCTTCGAGCAGGTTCGCGCGATCCGCGCGCGCGGCACCGCGGTGGTCTACATCTCGCACCGCATCCCCGAGGTGACCGCGATCTCGGATCGCGTCACCGTCCTGCGCGACGGCGAGCACATGGGCACGTTCCCGACCGCCGAGCTGAGCGAGGACGACATCCTGAAGCTGATCGTCGGTCGCCAGATCGACGCGGTCTTCCCCGACAAGAGCGCCGGTGCCGGCGACGAGGTGCTGCACGTCGCCGGGCTGTCGGGCGAGGCCTTCGACGACGTGTCGCTGAGCGTGCGCGCCGGCGAGATCGTCGGCCTGGCCGGCGTGGTCGGCAACGGCCAGCAGGAGCTGATCCGCGCGCTCGCCGGGCTGGAGCCGCACACCGGCGCGATCCGCGTGAACGGGCGCGACGTGCGCATCGCCAACCCGGTGCAGGCGCGCAAGGCCGGCATCGCGTTCGTCCCCGCCGATCGCCAGCGCGAGGGCGTGTTCGGCTCGCTGAGCGTGCGCGAGAACGCGGCCGCGACGTCCCTGGAGTCCTACGCGCGCGGCGGGATGGTCCGCCCGTCGGCCGAGCGCGCCGCGGTCGCGACGCAGAGCGCCGCGCTGGCCGTCAAGGCGCCGTCGCCCGAGGCCGGCGTGATGACGCTGTCGGGCGGCAACCAGCAGAAGGTCGTGTTCGCGCGGGCCCTGCTGTCGGAGCCCGACGTGCTGCTGTGCGACGAGCCGACCCAGGGCGTCGACGTCGGCGCCCGCGTGGAGATCTACGCGCTGATCCGCCAGCTCGCCGACGCCGGGAAGGCCGTCGTCGTCTGCTCCTCGGACGCGCTGGAGCTCGAGGGCCTGTGCGACCGCGTCGTCATCCTGTCGCGCGGCAGCGTCGTCGCCGAGCTGACCGGCGACGAGATCACCGAGGAGCGCATCACGGGCGCGGCCGTCACCGCGTCGGGCGCGCGGCGCCGCGGCGGCGAGGCCGCCGCCGACGGCGATGCCCAGCGTCCGGTCGCGCGCGCCGGCGCGATCCGGCGGCTGCTGCGCAGCGACAACGTCGCGGTGCCGATCGTCGGGCTGATGATCGTGCTGCTCGCGCTCTACACGACGACGCAGGACAGCGCGTTCCTGGGCACGTTCAACGTCGACAACCTGCTGCTGCTGTCGACCGCGCTGATCCTCGTGTCGCTCGGGCAGCTCATCGTGCTGCTCACCGCGGGGGTCGACCTGTCGGTGGGCCCGATGATGGGCCTCGGCCTCGTGGTGCTGACGAGCTTCGCCACCGACGAGCGCGGCACCGGCGGCTTCGTCATCGGCTTCCTCCTGCTGCTCCTGGCCGGGCTCGTGGTCGGGGCGATCAACGGCGGGCTCGTGCGGCTTGCGCGGATCCCGCCGGTGATCGCCACGCTGGCGACGTTCATCGCCATCCAGGGCGTCGCGCTGATCATCAACCCGATCCCCGACGGCCTGCTGTCGGGGTCGGCGTCGGAGACGCTGCGCTCGTCGATCGGCGGCCTCATCCCGTGGGCGTTCGTCATCGTCGTCGTGCTCGCGATCGCGCTCGAGCTCGGGCTGCGGCGCCACCGGATCGGCATGGCGCTGCGCGCGGTCGGCTCCTCGGAGGCCACCGCGCACCGCATCGGCGTGCGCGTGGGGTGGACGATCTTCGGCGCCTACGTCGCCTGCGCGCTGTTCGCCGCCCTGGCCGCGGTGATGCTCGCCGTGCAGATCGGCACCGGCGACGCGACCGCCGGCCAGGCGTACACGCTGCAGTCCATCGCCGCGGTCGTCGTGGGCGGCGCCTCCATCTTCGGCGGCCGGGGCTCGTTCCTGGGCGCCCTGCTCGGCGCGCTGCTGCTGACCGAGGTCATCAACGCGCTGCCGTTCCTGCAACTCGGCAACGCCTGGCAGTTCTGGGTGCCGGGCGGCGTCGTGCTCATCGCGGCGGCGCTGTTCGCGCGCGCCGAGAAGGCCAATCGCAGCGCTGCGCAGACCAGCGCCGCATGAAGCAACACTCACTACACAGCCAACAGTCGTTCAGTTATACTGAACAGTGATGCCGGAACAGAGGGAGGACCGATGATCGCCTCACGGGGCGCCACGATGGCGGTCGATTGGGAGCAGCGGGTGGATTTTGCGCGGTTGCGTGCGGATCGGTTGGAGCGGTCGCGGGTGGCGTTGCGGGCGTCGGATCTGGGTGCGGTGTTGTTGTTCGATCAG
>DATMSA010000011.1:0-21632 GCA_035565675.1 Capillimicrobium sp.
CCGACAAGATGCGCCTGCTCGAGGCCAACTGCCTCAAGGAGCAGCGCATCGCGGGCATGACCGGCCAGGGCCCGGAGCTCGAGTCCGACGCCCGCATCCACTACGAGTACCACGCCAAGCAGCACTCGCCCGCGTTCGCCGGTGAGGAGCTCGTGGTCTCCGGCCGGATCGCCGACCGCTACGAGAGGCGCGGGCGCGACTACCTGCTCTACGAGCTCGAGGTCCGCACCGCGGATGGCCGGCTCGTGACCACCTACCGCGACCGCACGGTTCTGCGCTACCGCAAGGAGGACGACCGATGAGCGCCCTGACCGCCGATCCCCAGCCGCTCGCCGTCGGAGCCGAGCTGTCGGGCCCCGAGATCGTCGTGAACGCCGACCGGCTGGCGGCCTACGGCGACGGGCTGCTGTCGTCGGCTGCGGGCCGGGCGGTCCAGGTCGGTTCCAACATCCACACCGATGTCGAGCTTGCCCGCTCCCAGGGCCTGCCGGCGCCGATCGCCGACGGCATGCTCTCGACGAACTACCTGTCGTCGATGCTGACCCGGGCGTTCGGCCGGTTCTACATCGAGAACGGCGAGCTGCGCACCAAGTTCATCAAGCCGGTGCCGGTCGACACGCTCCTGCGGGTTCGCGGGCGCGTGCGCGCACGCGAGGAACTCGGCGACGGGCGCGTGCGCTACGAGCTCGATGTGTGGACCGAGAACGGCAACGGCGTCAAGGTCGTCGACGGCGACGCCGCGGTCGAGGTGACCGAGTAGCGCAGCGGAGAGGGAGGGATTCGAACCCTCGGACGAGGTTGACCCCCGTCACGGCATTTCCAGTGCCGCCCGTTCAACCGCTCCGGCACCTCTCCAGGTTTCGATGCGGCAGGCCCGCAGACTAGCGAGCGACCGGGTCCGAGACGATCGCGGAGGCCGTGCCCGAGAGCGCCAGGCGCAGCTCGGGCGCAGCCGTGCCGCCGAAGGCGGCGCGCGCCTCGTCGGCCGGCGCGGTGCGCAGGTCCACGCCCGGCGGCGCGAGGTAGTCGACGAAGCTCACGACGCGCAGGTCGGGCAGCACCAGCCACGCGTACGCCTGGGTGGGCTGCTCCGGCGGGTTGGCGACCACGAGCCCGGAGCCGTTGAGCGGCTGCCAGGGCCCGTGCAGGCGCGGCGCGACGAACCCGAACAGGCCGGTCGGCCCCTGGACCGGCGGCGTGAACGTGTGGGCGTTGGCGCTGAAGAAGAGGTGGTAGCGGCCGTCGTGCACGACGACGTGCGGGCGCTCGAGCTCGTGGGTCACGCCCTCGGCGCGCAGCAGCGGCGGGCCCAGCGTCCACTCGTCACCGGCGGCGCGCGTCGCCAGCGCGACCGCGCCGGCGAAGCCGCCGTCGTCGCCGGAGGGCACCGAGGCGGCGATCAGCAGGTGCTCGCGCCCGTCGGCCGGGTCGCGGAACCAGGCGGGGTCGCGGAACGCGCGGATGCGCCCGGGCGCGCCGTCGAGCTCGTCGGCGAGCAGGTACGTCGTCCCGTCGGCCCGGACGATCTCGCGATGGTCGCCGGCCGCCTCCAGCCGCACGCCGTCGCCCGCCCCGGCGATCCGCCCGCGCGCCTCCATCACGCGCTGGCCCCAGCTCGGGCGCGGCTCCCCGCGCCGCCCGGCCGCGGTGTAGAAGACCGACACCGACCCGTCCTCGGCGAGCACGGCCGAGCCCGACCACTCGCGGCTGCCCGGCGACGCGCCGTCGGCGAAGACCGGGCCCAGGTCGAACCAGGCCGCCCCGCGGCGGCCCAGCAGCCGCAGCCGGGCCAGCCCGTGGCGCAGCTCGGGGTGGCCGGTGGCCGCCGCCGACAGCGCCATCCACAGCTCCACGTCGCCCGCGCGCGCCGGCCGGCCGTCGCCGGACTCCTGCACCGGCCACAGGTCCCACACGTCCTCGCCGGGCAGGACGCGCACGAGCCCGTCGCGGCGCAGCAGCGGAGCCGTCGTGTCCGGCGTGAGCGCCACGCGGGCGAGGTGGTCCGCGGTCCAGCGAGCCGGGATGGGCGGCGAGGCCGGCATGCCGGCTGCATCTTGGCCGTTCGGACCCGATCGCGTAGGTTTCGGCAATGGGTCGATCCGGATTGCTCGCCACCGCCGCCGCGGCCGTCGCCGCCACGGCCGCCGTCGCCGTGCCCGCCCTCGCCGATCCGGCGGGCAAGACCACCGTCCGGGAGACCATCCAGGTGCAGGGCGGCTACGGCACCGGGGACGGCGCCTACCACCCGCTCGTGCCCGGCGCCGGCGAGCGCCACATGGTCCGCAGCGAGCTCGCCAAGCCGCGCAAGGGCCGCGCGAACCGCCGCCGCTCCCTGGCGTTCTTCGGCCAGATCACCGACCCGCAGATCGTCGACGAGATGTCGCCCGCGCGCGTCGAGCTGCTCGACCCGGCGGCCGGCGCGGTCAGCGCCTCGCACCGCCCGCAGGAGGCGCTCGGCCTGCACGGGTTCGACTCCGTCATCCGCAACCTCAACGCCAACCCCACCAGCCCCGTGCGCCAGGGCAACGGCCGGCGCGCGCGGATGGGCTTCGCCATCACCACCGGCGACCTGCCCGACAACACGCAGCGCAACGAGGTGCGCTGGATGGTGTCGGTGCTCGAGGGCGGCACCGTCGACCCCTTCAGCGGCCAGCCGATCAGCGAGTCCAACCCGTGCCCGAACGCGACCCCCGAGCAGGTCGCGAAGATGAACGACGACGTCGCCAACCGGCGCTACACGGGCGTCCAGGACTACACCGACTATCCCGCCGGCACCCCCGCCGAGCGCCTCGCCGGCTTCTGGGACCCGGAGCGCGCCGCGCCCGTCGGCGGGCCGTACGCGTCGTTCCCCCGCTACCCGGGCCTGCTGGACCGCGCCCAGCGCCCGTTCCAGGCCGAGGGCCTGCGGGTGCCGTGGTTCTCGTCGCGCGGCAACCACGACGGGCTCGTCCAGGGCAACGCCTCCGCCGCCGAGCCGCTGTTCCGCGCGATCGTCACCGGCTGCCTGAAGGTGTTCCCGTCGGCCGCCTTCGATCCGGCGTCGGTCGCCGGGCTCAGCGGCACCGAGGTCTTCCGCCGCATCGGCAACCCGGACTTCATCGCCGCCCTGCTCGGCGGCGCCGGCGTCACGCCGCCCGACCCCGAGCGCGCGTTCGTCTCCAAGCCCGAGTACCGCCAGCTCCAGGGCGGCGCGGACCGCCAGCACGGCTTCGGCTACACCTCCGCGCGCGAGCTGCGCGCCTCCAACGGGACCGCCCTCTACTACAGCTGGGCGCCGCGCAAGGGCCTGCGGTTCATCTCGCTCGACACGGTCGCCGAGGGCGGCGGCTCCGAGGGCAACCTCGATCACCCGCAGTTCCAGTGGCTGCGGCGCGAGCTGCGGTCCGCCGCGCGCCGCGACGAGCTCGTCGTCGTCTACGCCCACCACACGCTGGAGACGATGGACAACCCGACGCCCGACGAGGAGGCCGGCTGCACCGACCCCGACGGCGCCGGCTGCGACGGCGACCCGCGCAACTCGCGTCCGATCCACCTGGGCACCCGCGGCAAGGCCTCGCTGAAGAACCTGCTGCTGGCCAACCGCAACGTGATCGCGTTCGTCAACGGCCACACCCACCGCAACACCGTCGAGGCGATCCGCCGGGGCAAGCGCGGGTTCTGGTCGATCAACACCGCGTCGCACGTCGACTACCCGCAGCAGTCGCGTCAGATCGAGATCATGGACAACCGCGACGGGACGCTGTCGATCTTCGGCACGATCCTCGACGCGGCCGCGCCGATCGAGCCGCCCGCGCCCGGCGCGGCGGACGGGTTCGACGACACGCAGCTCGCGTCGCTGGCGCGCACGCTGGCCGCCAACGACCCGCAGGCCCGCGACGTGACCGCGGGCAACGGGCCCGGCGACCGGCGCGACCGCAACGTCGAGCTGCTGATCCGCGACCCGCGGCGCTAGATCTGCCAGTCGCCGGCGCGCAGGACGGGCACCGCCGAGCCGTCGGCGGTGAGCCCGTCGACGTCCACGTCGGGCCCGCCGATCATGAAGTCGACGTGGATGTCGGAGCGGTTGATGCGGTCCTTGTCGGCGTCGCCGACCGTGAGCTCGTAGGCGGCGCCGAGCGCGATGTGGCTGGCCGCGTTCTCGTCCAGCAGCGTGTCGTAGAAGACGGTGTCGAGCGGCCCGATGCGGCCGTGGCGATCAACGAGGGCCAGCTCGCCGAGGCGGGCGGCGCCCTCGTCGCGGCGCGTCATCGCCTCGAGCACGTCGCCGCCGCGGTCGGCGGTGATCTCGACCGCGCGGCCGCCCTCGAAGCGCACGCGCAGCCCCTCGATCGTCGTGCCGCCGAGCACGAGCGGCTTCGTCGCCGCGACCGTGCCGTCGACCCGCTGCGGGTCGGGCGCCGTGTAGACCTCCTCGGTCGGGAGGTTGGGCATGTGGCGGATGCCGTCGACGGTCTCCATCGCGCCGCCGTGCCACTCCGACGAGGGCAGCAGCCCGACCGTCAGGTCGGTGCCCGGGCCGCTGAAGCGGATCGCGTCGAAGCGGCGCGCGTCGAGCGCGGCGGCCGCCGTGGCGATCTGGTCGGCGCGCGTGCGCCAGGCCGCGATCGGGTCGTCCTCGTCGAGGCGCAGGATGTGGATCAGCTCGGACTCCAGCCGCTGCAGCGCGGCGTCGGGGTCGAGGTCGCGGTGCACGAACCGCGCCCACTGCGGCGTCGGGCACGGCGCGACGCACCAGTTGACGGTGCGCGCGTTGACGATCTCCATCGTCTCTGGGACGAACGGGAGCTGGTCGCGGCCCAGGCGCTCGGGATCGAGCCCCTCGAACAGCGTCGGCTCGATCGGACCGCTGAGCGAGATGCGCACGCCGCGCTCCTCGCCGAGCTCGAGCATCCGCTGCCCGTACCAGCGCGGCACGTACTCGAGGTCCTCCTCGCGCGACAGCTCGATCCGCGCCTTCTTGACGTGCAGGTCGAACACGGTCACGTCGACGAAGCGCGCGCCGTGCCGGTAGGCCGAGCGGGCCAGGGCGCGCGTGAGCGCCTCCTTGCCGGGCTCGCTGCCGATCGACACGACCTGCCCCGGCTGCACGTTGGCGCCGGCCTCGATCACGAGGTCGGCGAATCGGTCAAGCGTCGGCTGGTCCATCCGCCGAGCGTAGTGGCGGGCGGCTAGCGGGTCGGGCGCGGCGAACGGCCCGGCGGGCGGTTGAGGCCGCGGGCGCGCAGCACCCAGCCGACGCCGGTGAAGACGGCGGCGATCACCGCGAGCACGAGCAGCGCGACCGTGAGCGGGCTGTCGGGCAGCACGAGCCACAGCAGCAGCGCGCCGAGCGGGATCGCGCACATCACGATCCACATGCGCAGCGGCGGCAGGCGGGTGGTGGTCGGCGGGACGCCGTAGGGGTCATCCGAGGGCATGCGCCCCCGCTACCCAGCCACCGACGAGCGTACGCGCGCCAGCGCGGCCTCGTCGTCGACGTCGACGGGATCGCCGAGCCCGTCGCAGTCGACCTCCAGCAGCGGCACGTCGCGCAGGAGGTCGCGGGCGCCGGCGTCGCCGCGCAGCGCCAGCAGCCGCGGCGCGAGCTCGGCGCGCAGCGCGACCGGATGCCCGGGCCGCCCGTCCCAGCGCCCGCGCACGGCGAGCACCTCGGGCGGGGCGCTGCGAGCCGCCGACACGATCGCGTCGACGGCCAGCGACCCCAGCAGCGGCTGGTCGCCCAGCAGCACCACGTACCAGGCGGCGCCGCCGGCCGCGGAGACCCCGCAGCGCAGCGACGCCGCCATCCCCTCCTCCCACTCGGTGCAGTCGACGATCTCGGCGCGTCCCCGGTCCAGTCGGGACCGCACCGCGTCGGCCTGCGCTCCGAGAACCAGCACCACCCGGTCCAGGCCCTGCGCCGCCAGCGCCGCGTCGAGCGCCCACTGCACCAGCGGGCGCCCGCGCAGCTCGGCGAGCTGCTTGGCCGAGCCGAAGCGGCGGCCGGCGCCTCCGGCGAGCACGATGCCGCAGGCGCCGGCGTCCATCACACGGGCGTCGGCGCCTGCGGGACGGGCGGGGTGCCGTACGTGTGGAAGCTCTCGACCGTCTTCACGCGCCAGGCCTGGCCGAGCTTGCGCTCCTCCTCGGTCCACACGACGCACGGCTCGTCGGGGTCGAACACGAAGCGCCCGCCGGTCGTGACCTCGATGCGGTTGCCGCCGGGCTCGATCCCGTACAGGAAGAAGCCCTGCGCGATCGCGTGCTTGGACGGCGCCGCCTCGATGTGGACCTCGTTCTCCAGGAAGATGTCGGCGGCGCGCAGGCACTCCTCGCGCGTGTCGACCCAGTAGGCGAGGTGGTGCAGGCGCCCGTTCGCGCCGAACGCGTCGCGCGTGTAGATGAGCTCGTGCGCGGCGATCGACGCGCTCATCCACGCGCCCGCCTCGCTGCCGTCGTTGAGCTCGATGCGCTCGTACAGGCGGTAGCCGAGCGTCTCGACGCCGAACACGCGGTTGGCGTACACGTCGGCGGCGAGGACGTTGACGTGGTCGAGCCGCTTGATCGCGCAGCCGCGGGGCACGTACCGCTGCGGCTGGTTCTTCAGCGACGGCTTCAGGTGCGGCGGCGGCGAGTAGCGCTCGCTCTCGTAGTAGATCTCGAACACGTGGCCGTCCGGGTCGCGGAAGCGGTACGACGGGCCGCGGCCGCGGTCGCCGTCCGTCCAGCCCTCGCCCAGGCCGGTCGCCTCGATCTTGGCGACCCGCCGCTCCAGCGCCTCCTGGTCCCACGCCCGCAGGCCCAGCAGCGCCAGGCCGGAGGTGTCGGACTCGGTGAGCTTGGTGGACCACGGCTGGTAGTCGCCCCAGCCGCGCAGGTACACCGACTGCCCCTCCTGGTGCTCGATCTCCATGCCGAGCACGTCGACGAAGAACCGCAGCGACTCCTCCGCCTTCGGCGTCAGCAGCTCGACCGGTCCCAGATGCGCGATGTCGGTCACGCCGTGTCTCCTTCTTCGCTGAACTTCCCCTTCAGACCATCGATCTCCCAGGAGAGCGCCCCGCCCTGCAGGCGCTCGCGCTTGATCGCCTCGCGCTGCTCGCGCTCGCGGGAGGCCGCGAGGACCTCGTCCACGCGCTCGGCCTCGACGACCGCGACGCCGTCGGCGTCGAGGACGAGCAGGTCTCCGGGTCGGATCAACGCGCCCCCGACGGTCACGGGCACGTCGATCTCGCCCAGCGCGTCCTTCGTGGCTCCCTTGACGCGCACCCATCGCGCCCAGATCGGAAGCCCCATCTCCCGCAGCTCCTCCACGTCGCGCACCGACGCGTCGATCAGCAGCGCGGCGGCGCCGTGGACCTGCGCCTGGGTGGCCAGCAGGTCCCCGACGAGCGCGACCGGCGCCGGCTCGGGCATCGTCAGCACGAGCACGTCGCCGGGCTGCACGGCGGCCATGGCCGCGTGCACCATCAGGTTGTCGCCCTGGGCGCACCGCACGGTCCGCGCGGGTCCGGCCACGCGGGAGCCCGGGACGACCTGGATCAGATCGGCGTCGACGTAGCCGCGCCGGCCGCCGGCCTCGTAGACCGTGGCGGAGCCGAGGCGGGCCAGCTCGGCGATCGTGTCGGCGCCGGGAGTCAAAGCTCGCTCACCACCTGGGGGATCACGCGCTGGAAGGCCTCGGCCTGGCGGATCTCCTGGTTGCCCGACGCGCGGCGGGCGTGGTTGCCGCGGTGGTCGGCGCGCTCGCGGTAGTAGGTCTGCAGGTACTTCTGGGCCTGCATCTCCTCCATCGCCGCCTGCTTGCGGTCGATCACCGAGGTGATGTCGACGAACGTCGTCGGCGTGAAGTTGCACAGCTCGGGCTGGTGGGGCTCGAACAGGAACAGCGCCGGCGGCTTGATCGTCGGGAACGCGCTGCTGACCCCGGCGCCGGCGGCCAGGCCGCGGGCGCGGTCGACGGCCCGGAAGGCGACCGGGTGGTCGGGGTTGAACGGGTCGGTGTCGGTGTGGGTGACGACCGCGTCGGGCGCGAACTCGCGGATCACGTCGGCGATCAGCAGGAGCTGCTCGGCGCCGATCTCCAGCGGGTAGTCCCCGAGGTCGAGGCAGCGGAAGCTCGCGCCGAGGTGGGCGGCGGCGCGCTCGGCCTCGCCGTGGCGGATCTTCTTGACGTTCTCGACGGTCTGGCCCTCCTGCTTCCACAGCTCGCCGGACTCGCCGCGCTCGCCGTAGGACAGGGCGACCACCTCGGCGGTCCCGCCGTTGGCGGTGCAGACCGCGATCGCGCCACCGGCGCGCCAGACGAAGTCGGCGGAATGGGCGCCGATGACGAGCAGGCGCCTAGACATTCGACAGCGCCTCCAGGCCGGCGATGCGGCGCGTGTTGGTGACGGCCATGGTGCGAACCTCCTCCTCGCTGAAGCCGGCCTCCAGGAAGCGGTCGGCCATCAGGGCCATCCCGTCCTCCACCGGCGGGTTGAAGCGCTGTCCCAGATCCGTCGACCACAGCGTGTTCTCGGCGCCGACCGCGCGGGTGGCCTCGAAGAAGCGCTCCCACGGGGCCTTGCCGGTGTACGTGGTGGTGAAGCAGCGCTCCAGCAGCGCGCCCTTCTCGGCCAGCGCGACCTGGTCGGCCGGCGAGACGTTCTGGGACGGGAACTCGGGGTGCGTGACGACGATCTGGCGCACGCCGGCGGCGACCGCGCCGTCGACCAGCGTGAAGATCTCGTCGCGCGACAGGTGGCCGGTGCAGAGCACCATGTCGTGGCGGGCGATCACCTCGAGGACCTCGTGGGCCTCGGGCAGCAGCTCGCCGCGCTCGTCGACGACCGGGACCGGCTCGCAGGCCAGCCCGGCCTCGCGCAGGGACAGCTCGAAGCGCACCCAGACGGGGACCTTGCCGTTGGGGTCGGCCTGCAGGACCTCGTGCTGCTCGTTGACCGAGCTCACCGTCGGGAACCACACGACCCGCGCGCCCTCGCGCGCGGCGATCTCGACCGCGAGCGGGTTGAGCCCGCCGACCGCGCGGTTGAGCGTGATCGAGCCGAGCACGACGACGCCGGGGACCGCCTCGGCGACGACCTGGGCGCGCTCGGCGGTCGAGGTGTAGTGCGACTTCAGGCCGAAGCCGGCCTGGCCGGTCTCCAGGCAGCGGCGCGCGAGCTGGATGTCGGTGATCCGCCGCGCCACGAAGTCCGGCGCGATGTGGATGTGGTAGTCGACCGCGCCTCGAACCAGCTCGCGCGCGCGGTCGCTGGGGATCGGGTGCTCGCGCTCATCGGCCATTCTGCAGCTCCTCCAGCCAGCCGGCGGCCGCCTCGGCCACCCGCGGTCGTACTCCGAGCCCGTCCAGCATCGCGGCCACGTCCCGCATCTCGTGCATCCGCCGCTCGGCATGGCGGATGCTGCCGTGCTCCATGCGCTGCGCCAGGTCGCCGTCGGCCGCCTCGAAGAGGCTGACGATCTGGTCGCGCATCCAGTCCTCCGCGTCGGCCGCCCGGGCCGCGGCGAGCGCCTCCGTGATGACCGCCGCCATCCCCTTCCAGAGCACGCTGCGCAGCAGCTTGCGCTGGGCCGCGTCGCCCGGCTGGGGCCCGCCGTCGTCGATGGGCGTGCCCAGCGGCGCGAAGATCTCGGTGAAGGCGCCGGCGCCCGGGCCGCTGACGAGCATCGGCGTCCGCACGCCGCGGCCGGGGACCGGCGCCATCAGCGCGACGTCGACGAAGCGCGCGCCGGTGGGCGCGATCAGGTCGGCGAGCTCGCGCTTGAGCGCGGCGGACGAGGTGTTGCCGTCGGCGTAGACCTGGCCGGGCGCGAGCGCGTCGAGCACCGAGCGGGCCGCCTCCATCGCGTGGGCGGCGGTGGTCAGGCTGAGCACGACGTCGGCGCCCTCGGCGACGGATGCGGGCGCGTCGACGTCGGGCGCGGTCTCGGGCAGCGGGTCGTAGCCGCGCACCGTCACCCCCGCGGCCCGGAGGTCGTCGCGGATCGCGCCGCCCGCTTCCCCCAGACCGAGCATCCCGACCACGAGACCCGGGCGCGCATGCGCGCCGTCGCTCACGCGCCCCGGACCTCCGCCGGGAGGGTTCCGGCGACGTTGGCGAGGTGGCGGCGCATCGCGTCCTCGGCGGCGTCGGGGTCGCCGGCGGCGATCGCCTCGACGATCGCGCTGTGCTCCTCGAACGACTCGCCCGGGCGGCCGGGGACGAGGATCGTGCGGTACTGGTAGCGCACGACCTGGGACCGCAGGCCGGAGATGAGCCGCAGGGCGGTGCCGTGGCCGGACATCTCGCCGATCGTCCGGTGCAGGATCGCCTGCTCGTCGGAGGCGCCGACGAGGTCCCCGGCGTCCAGCAGCTCGCGCATCCGGCCGAGGATCTCGCGCAGGCGGGCGATGTCGTCGTCGGTGGCGTGCAGGGCGGCGTGGCGGGCGGCCAGGCCCTCGAGCACGGCGCGCGCCTCGAGGATCTCCGAGGCCTCGCGCTGGCCGACCATGCGGACCTTGGCGCCGCGGTTGCGCTCGCGCTCGACGAGCCCGTCGGCCTCCAGGCGCACGAGCGCCGTCCGGATCGCGGCGCGGCCCAGCCCGAGCCGCTCGCTGAGCTCGAGCTCGACCAGCCGCTCGTTGGGCTGGAGCTCTCCGGAGACGATCGCCGCGCGAAGCCGCCCGTAGCAATCGTCGTCAGGATTGTCGACAATCCTGGTCACGGGCCGACCGTATCACGTCCCCGCGCGCGCGGGGACCCGCGGCGGGAATATGTCAGACGATAACCGTCTCGCCCCGCTCGGGCAGGGCGAGGCGGTCGGCGACGCCGTAGCCGGCGAACGCCGCCCGCAGCTCGGCCGCGCCCTGGGTGAAGTGGCCCCAGCCCTCGAAGTGGACGGGGACCGCCGCGCGGGCGCCGAGCAGCTCCACCGCCTGCGCGGCCCGCTCGCTGGAGAGCGTCAGATAGGCGCCGCCGAAGAGACGCGGGATCGAGACCGCGCCGGCGAACAGGACGGCGACGTCGGCGGGGCCGACGCGCTCGGCGATGGTGCGCACGACGTCCAGCGAGGCGTTGTCGCCCGAGACGTAGACGCGCTCGAGCCCGTCGCCCTCGAGGACGAAGCCGATGACCGGCCCCGTGATCTCGTCGGTGCCGTCGGGACCGTGCTGGGCGGGGACCGCGGTCACCTTGACCGTGCCGCGGTCGGGCCGCGGGATCTCGACCGACGTCCACGGCTCCAGGCCGACCGCGTCGCCGCCGAGGCGCTCGGCGCCGGCCACGGTCGTGAGGACCCGTGTCGCCCTGGGCAGGAACGCCCGGCCCTCCGGGTCGAGGTTGTCGGCATGATGGTCGTGCGAGAGCAGCACGACGTCGATCGGCCCGATCGCGTCGGGGTCGATGGCCGGTCCGGTCGTCTTCACGAGCCCGCCCTCGTAGTCGCCGGGCGGCGAGAACGTCGGGTCGGTGAGCCAGCGCAGGCCGGCGTACTCGAGGACGGCGGTCGGCCCACCCACGAGCCGTGCGGTGAGAGTCGTCATGGGTGCGAGCATCTCGCACCGGACGACGGCGCGTGGGGAACTCGCGGACCCCATGGCGCGGCGCCGCTCATCCGCGCGGCGCGGCTACTCCGTCGGCCGCCCCGCCCCGCGCGCACTCCGACGTGTGGCACATGACGTCCGCATACCGGCTGCCATGTGCCACACGTCGACGCGGAGGGTGCGGTCGCGAGGGGTGAGCGACCTCGTGGTCGTATGGCGGGTTGATGACACCCTGCGGTCGGCCGTACTCGGGCCGATCTCCTCCCACCGAGCGAGGTCGACTATCAGCCGACCAGGCTGACCCGACCTTGGGAAACGGCGCTACGACGACGAGAGCCGCAACCCCGCTGCTTCAGCGGAATTGCGTCTCGTAGCGGAGGGGGAGGGATTCGAACCCTCGGTACGGGGGTTACCCGCACAACGGTTTTCGAGACCGCCCCGTTCAACCACTCCGGCACCCCTCCGGGCGATGCGGGGACACGAGGCTAGCAACGGGACGATGAGCTAGGGTGCCGGCCGTGATGCGACAGGGATGGCGCGTCCGGCTCGTGGGTCTGTGCGTCGCCCTGGCGGCGCTCCTCGCCCTCGGCGCGCCGGCGGCGTCCGCGCAGAGCGCGACGTGCCCCGAGGGGTTCGCGTGCCTGACCGTCGAGGTGCCGCTGGACCGCTCCGGCGCGGTCCCCGGGACGCTCGGGCTGCCGGTGATCGTCCAGCGCGGCGACGGGCCGGTGCTGCTCGCGCTCGGCGGCGGCCCCGGGCAGGCGATGATCGACGAGTACGCCGAGGTCAGCGCCCAGGCGCTGCAGCGCGCCAGCGGGCACCGCATCGCCATGCTCGACCAGCGCGGCACCGGCGCGACCGCGCTCGACTGCCCGGCCCTGCAGCGCGCCGCGCTCACCGACTACACGGTCCCGCCGCGCGGCGCCGTCCCGGCGTGCGGCGAGATCCTCGGCGGCACGCGCGGCTTCTACGCCACGACCGACACCGTCGCCGACCTCGAGGCCGTGCGGATCGCGCTCGGCATCGAGGCATGGGCGCTCTTCGGCGTCTCCTACGGCACCTACGTGGCCGAGCGCTACGCGCGCGCGTACCCCGACCGGGTCACGCGGCTCGTCCTCGACTCGGTCGTCCCGCAGGAGGACGTCGACCCGTTCAGCGCCGTCCCGATGCGCCACAGCGCGCGGGTGCTGCGCGAGCTGTGCGCCCGCGGCCCGGCGTGCCGGGGCGTCACGCGCACCCCGGTGCGCGACCTGCGCCGCCTGGTGCGCCGCGTGAACCGCACGCCGATCCGCGGGGAGGGCCTGCGGATCGACGGGCCCGCGCTGTTCGACCTGCTCGCGTCGCTGTCCTCGTTCGCGCAGGGCCTGTTCCCGGCGCTCCCCACCGCGGTCGACCGCGCGCTCGCCGGCGACCCCGACCTGCTCGTGCGCATGGCGGCGACGGTCCGCACGATGAACGACGACCCGAACCCGGCGCGCAACTCGTGGGGCCTGCACAGCGCGACGCTGTGCGCCGACGTGGCCTTCCCGTGGGGCTCGCCCGCGACCGACCCGGCGACGCGCGGCCCCGCGATCGCCGACGCCGCCCGCCGGCTGCCGCGGCGGCTCGGGCCGTTCGACCGCGCGACCGCCGCCGGCAACGGCGTGATGGAGACGTGCCGCCAGTGGCCGGCGACGCAGGTCGCGCCGCCGCCGCAGCCCGGACCGCTGCCCGACGTCCCGGTCCTGCTGATCGCCGGCACCTGGGACCTGTCGACCCCGGTCGCCTACGCCCGCGCGGAGGCGCGCCGCGCGCCCCGGGGGCAGCTCGTGATCCTTCCCGAGGTCGGCCACGCGGCGGTGACCACGGCGCGCTGCGCGGCGGAGGCGTTCGCCCGCTTCTTCGCCGACCAGCCGCTCGGGCGGCCCTGCGCGCGCAACCGCGCGCCCCGCGCGCTGCCCAAGGGCGTCTGAGCCCCGCGCTCAGCGGGGGCCGCGACGCGCCGCGAAGAACTCGCGCAGCAGCGCCGCGCACTCGTCGGCGTGCACGCCGCCCTCGACCAGCGGGCGGTGGTTGAGGCGCGGCTCGGCCAGCACGTCGAGCACCGACCCGGCCGCGCCCGCCTTCGGGTCGGCGCACCCGTAGACGACGCGCGGCACGCGCGCGAGCACGATCGCGCCCGCGCACATCGCGCACGGCTCGAGCGTCACGTACAGGACCGACTCGAGCACCCGCCAGGAGCCCAGTGCGGCGGCCGCCGCGCGCAGCGCGATGATCTCCGCGTGGGCCGTCGGGTCCTGGCGCAGCTCGCGCTCGTTGTGGCCGGCGCCGATGATCTCCCCGTCGTGCACGACGACCGCGCCGATCGGCACGTCGTCGTGTTCCAGCGCTCGACGCGCCTGCGCGATCGCCTCGCGCATGAAGTGCTCGTCGCCTGGAACGACCCGCTCGGCCATCATCACACCCGCATCATGCCCTGTCCCCGCCCGATCGCCGCGGCCGCCGCCGCCCTCGCCGCAGCGCTCGGCGTCCCCGCGATGGCCGAGGCGGACGGGCCGACCGCCCGCATCGCGCAGGCCGCGCCGGTGCTCCCCACGCCCGACGACCCGGGACGCGAGGTCACGCCCGGCGGCTGGCGCGAGCTGCAGTGGAACTTCCTGGCCGCCGAGTACGGCATCGACGTCGAGCCCGCGTGGGCGCGCGCGGCCGCGGCCGGGCGGCCCGGCGGGCGCGGGGTCGTCGTGGCCGTCCTCGACACCGGAGTCGCCTACGCCGACCACGGCCGCTTCCGCCGTTCCCCGGACCTGGTCGGGACGACGTTCGCCAAGGGCTACGACTTCGTCGACGACGACCCCTACCCCGACGACCACAACGGCCACGGCACGCACGTCGCGTCCACGATCGCGGAGCGCACGAACAACGGCGTCGCGGTGACCGGCATCGCCTACGAGGCGACGATCATGCCGGTGCGCGTGCTCGACTCGCGCGGCGAGGGCGACGCCAGGGTCATCGCCAAGGGCGTGCGCTTCGCCGCCCGCAACGGCGCGGACATCATCAACCTGTCGCTGGAGTTCCCCGGCAGCGTCCGCAGCAGCGAGATCCGCGGCCTCCTGAAGGCGATCCGCTACGCGCACCGCAAGGGCGCCGTGCTCGTGAGCGCGTCGGGCAACGAGGCCGGCAAGGTCGTCACGTACCCCGCGCGAGCGCCCGAGGTGATCGCGGTCGGCGCCACCACCCAGCACGGCTGCCTGTCGGACTTCTCCAACGAGGGGCGCGGCCTGGATCTCGTCGCGCCCGGCGGGGGCGCCGACGCCGACCTGCCCGACGACCCGCGCTGCCGCCTCGACCTGCCGCCGGGGCTCGACATCTACCAGATGACCTACCTCGGCCGGGACCCGTCGCGCTTCGGCCTGCCGTCGGGCTACGAGGGCACGTCGATGGCGGTGCCGCACGTGTCCGGGGTCATCGCGCTGATCCTCGCCACCGGCGTGCTCGGGCCCGACCCGACCCCGGAGCGGATCCTCGCCCACCTCAAGGCCACCGCGCGGGACCTCGGCGCGCCCGGCTACGACCGCCGCTACGGGGCGGGGCTGATCAGCGCGAACGCGGCGACGGCGAGCCCGTTCGGGGCGCTGCTCACGTCGTCCGGATGATCAGCACCGAGCACGGGGCGTGGTGGCTGACCTTGTTGGGCACCGAGCCCAGCAGGAAGCGCTTGGCGCCCGTCATGCCCTTGTTGCCGACGACGATGAGGTCGGCGTCGGTCTCCTCGGCGACGTCGAGGATCGCGTCGGCCGGGTCGCCCTGGCGCGCGTAGGTCTCGACCTCGACGCCCGCGGTGCGCACCATCTCGGCGGCGTCGCCGAGGGTCGCGTCGACGTCCTCGCGCGGGTTCACCATCCACTGCACGTCCTGGGGGACCTGCTGCTGCTCCTCGCGCAGACGGGACTCCGGCACCGGCTCGTACGCGCTGACGAGCTGGATCTTGGCGCCGATGCCGCGCGCGAGCTCGACCGCCTGGCGCACCGCCTCGGACGCCGTCTCGGAGCCATCGGTGCCCACCACGATCGACTTGAACATCCGTCTTCTCCCCGTTTCCCAGTCCCCGGAACGCGGGCGGATCATAACGACGGCCCCCGCCGCGGCGAGTCAGCGGTGACGCGACGTCACAGCAGGTTCACGGCGCCGATGACGATGCCGATCAGCACGAAGACGACGATCGCGACCTGGGTCCAGATCCAGAACGGGGACACGCGTCCACAATAGGGCCCATGGCCGAGGACCGCAGCCGACGCGACAGCGAGCGCAGCCGCCGCCTGCTGTTCGCCCCCGAGCTGGCCGCCGGGACGGTGCGGCCCTCCCAGCTCGCCCGTCTCGAGGTGCGCGAGGCGACGCGCACGCGCCGCGTCCCGTCGGCGCTGAGCCGCCGCTACCAGCGCCGCCTCATGGACCGCGGCGCGCTGCGCTTCGACCGCGAGACCGTCGAGCGGTCGATGGCGGCCCGCCGCGCCGTGCTCGGCGACGCCGCCGCCGGGCCGCCGCGCCTGCTCGTGCGCGCGGGCGCCTTCCCCCACCCGCTCGCCGACGACGACCCCGACCGCCACGGGACGGCGCGCTTCGCCGCGTTCCACGAGGCGATGGCCGAGGCCGGCCTGCGCTACCTCGTCGCGGTGACGCCGCGCGTGTCGCGCCGGCCGCACGATCCGCGCGCCGAGGGCTGGCGGCCGCTGGCCGACGACGAGCTGGAGCTCCTGGCGCGGCTGCGCCGCGACGGGGTCGCGTTCGCCGCCCACGGGCTCGACCATCGCACCCGCCACCGCCGCGCGGCGCGGCGGTCCGAGCTGGCCGGCCTGGCGCCCAAGGCGCTCGCCGAGCGGCTGGACCAGGCCGCCGAGGAGCTGGCCGCCGCCGCGATCGTCCCCGACGTCTTCGTGCCGCCGTTCGATCGCTTCGACTGGTCGCAGTGGGACGAGCTCGCGCGCCGCTTCGAGGTCGTCGCGGCCGGGCACCCGAGCGTCGACGCGCTCGGCTACCACGACGGGCCGCTGTGGCGCGGCGACGCCGTGTGGATGCCGACGTACGCGCCGCTGGACGGCCCGCCGCCGCAGGTGCTGGCGGCCGCGCGGGCGCTGGACGAGGCCGGCGCGGCCCTGTGGGTGGGCGCGGCGTTCGACTGGAGCGCGGCGGCAGGCGATCGCGACGCGGTCGAGGCGGCCCGGGACCTGGCCGCGTGGTCGACGCCCTGGGAGGACTTCCTCGACGCGGTGCGCGCGAGCGGCGCCGACGCGACCACCCACCTATCATCGCCGCCGTGAGCGAGTCGCTGTCCGCGCGCGCCCGGGCGATCCTGGACGCCGTCGAGCCCCCGCCGCGCGACGACGTCGCGCGGCTGCTGCGCCTTGCCCACGAGACGATCCTGCTCGCCGGCGAGACCCACCGCCGCGGCGAGGCGCTGACCGCCGCGCTGTACGACGTCACCGTCCGTCTCGAGGCGGCGGCGCGCGCGCTGTCGGCGCAGGTGAGCGCGGACGCGCCCGGTTCGACGGAGCCGGCGCCCCACGAGCAGGAGGCCGACGTCGCCGCCGTCCGCCTGGTCGCGATCGAGCAGGCCGTCGCGGGGGCCAACCGCGGCGAGGTGGGCCGGCGTCTGCGCGAGGAGATGGGGATCGCCGACCCGTCGGCCGTCCTCGACGACCTCTTCGGGGCCGGCACCGGGCCCACGGCGCGCCTGCGGTGGGGCCTGCCCGACGCGCCCGCGGCCTGAGCGTCACCCGCTCTGGGCGTCGAGCCGGCGCCCGATCGCCTTCAGCGTCCGGTTGACCTCGCTGTTGGCGGTCTCGGTGGCGCGCATGACGTCCTGCTGGGCGGCGACCACCCGGTCGGCGTCCTCGGTGAGCGGAGCGCGCGCGGCCTCCTCGATCGCGTCGGCGTAGACGGCGACGTCGTCGGCGAGCTGCGCGTGCAGGCGCGCGACCGCGGGCGGCGGGTCGATGGCGCGCAGTCGCTCGGCGGTGCGGTCCAGCGCGGCGGAGTACGTGCGCAGCGTCTCGACCTCGAACCCGGACGGGAGCTGCCGCGCCTCGCGGGCGAAGCGCTCGACGGCGACGTTCACCTGCTCGATGTACGCGCGATCGCGCTCGGCTTGGCCGTCGTCGTCGCCGCCGCACCCGGCGAGGAGGCACGCCGCGACCGCAACCGCCGCGAACCGTCGTCCACCTGCCGCCATCGACGCGACACCCTACCGGCCGCCCCCGTCGGCTCGTGCCGCCCGCCCGGGGGTCAGGCCGCCATCAGCGCGCCGAGCGCGCGCATGTGGCGCGCGTCGGTCCCGCAGCAGCCGCCGAGGATCCGCAGGCCGTGCGCGGTGTGCAGGCGCCACATCTCGGCGGCGAACGTCTGCGGGTCGTCGCCCTCCAGGTGGTCGAGCGCGACCAGCTCGGCGGGCGTCAGCGGCGAACCGTTGGCCTTGCACTCCAGCACGCGCCCGGGCGTCACGCCGGCCAGGGCCCGCTCGGCGACCGTCGGATGGACGCAGCTCAGCGAGTGGTACAGCGGGGCCGGGTCGCACTCCGCGTCGACGCGGGCGATCGCGTCGGCCAGCGGCGTCCCGTCGAGGACGCGCCCGTCGCGGTCCAGGACCCAGGAGATGACCGCAGGCAGCCCGGTGGCGCTCATCGCGCGGACGCAGCCGACGGCCTCGCCGACGGCCGGGAACGTGGGCGCGAACAGGAGGTCGGGCCCGGCGGCGGCCAGCGCGCCCGCCTGGATCGCGTGGTAGCGCTCGGCCTCCTCGGCGTCCGGCGCCTCGGCCGGCGTGTACGCGTCGCCCCGCGGGCCGAGGACGCCGGCGGCGAGGATCGGCGGCCCGTCGCCGGCGGCGTCGCGGATCGCCAGGTGGTGGCGCACCGCGGCCGCGTTGACCTCGCCGACGTCCGCCCCGGCGGCCTCCGCGTACCGGGCGCCCGCCCGGAAGGTCGGCGTGCCGAGGATCACCGGCAGCCCGTGGGCCCGCGCGGCCTCGACGTAGCTGACGTACAGCTCGCGCAGCGCGGCGGTCCCCACGAGCGCCGCCGACTGCAGCGGCTCGGGCAGCTCGACGCCCATCTCGTAGACGAGGCGGGTCTCGATCCCGCCGTCGGTCAGCACGAGCGCGTCGCCCGTGAGCAGCGCGGCGGCGCCCGTGTCGCCGGCCACGCTCAGTCCGCGACGGCCGCCAGCGCGGCCTCGCGGGTGGGGTGCAGCTCGATCATCCCCGGCAGCGCGACCTCGATGACCCGCGCGACCGGGCCGTCGGGCTCGCAGCAGATCTCCAGCCGGCCGCCGCGCTCGTCGGCCTCGGTGCGGGCGTCGATGATCGCGTGCAGGCCGGTGGAGTCGACGAACCCCACGGCCGAGAGGTCGAGCACGACGCGTGCGCCGTCGTCGAGCGCCTCCGACAGCGGACCCGAGAGCCCGGGCGTGCTGGCGGCGTCGAGCTCGCCGTCGACGACGACGACCGTCGCGCCGTCGGCGTGCGCGAGGGTGACCTGGAGCTCGGGGTCGTGTACGTCGTCCATCGGGAGCGGCCTCCGGGCGGAACGGTACCTTCGTACTCCACGCGGCGGTAGCCCGGAAGCGTAGACGCCCGGACGAACGGAGGACGACGGATGGCACGAAAGCGGATGGGAATGGTCGTGACGCTGCTTGCGGCCGGGGCGCTCGCGTTGCCCGCGACGGCGTCGGCGAAGACGGACACGACCACGGGCACGGAGGCCGGTTCCGCGACCGCGACGACCGCCAAGGCCCCGAAGAAGTCCCAGCGCGGCCGGCGCACGAAGTGCCGGCGCAACGCCCGCACGCGCACCCGCGTGTGCACCGTCCGCGGCCAGCGCGGCCGCCGCGGCGCCCGCGGGCCGGCGGGGCCGCAGGGCCCGCAGGGCGTCCAGGGCGAGCGCGGCGAGCAGGGCCCGGCGGGTCCGGCCGGGCCGCAGGGACCGGCGGGTCCGCAGGGACCGGCAGGTCCGGATCGGTCGAAGACCGTGGTCGGCACGCTGGCCGGGCCCGTCACCGCGACCGACGACAGCGCCTACGAGGCGCTCGGCGGGCCGACGGTCACCGTGACCGTGCCGCCCTCGGGGCTGATCCAGCTCACGGCGTCCGCGATCGCCGACGGCGACGACGCGCTGGTCGCCCTCTACCAGGACGGCGTCCAGTTCAACACCGAGGTGCCCGACGTGCTCTGCGGCCTCGACAACGTGCTGTTCGCGACGCTGTCCGGCGAGATCGGGGACGGCGGCCGCTGGGGGACGCCGCTGACAGTCAACTTCGTCGGGTGCATGGGGCTGCTGGGCATCCCGTCGCCGGTCGAGATCCGCACGACGCCGGGCCCGCACACGTTCGAGCTGCGCTACGCGGTGAACCCGTGCGGCTGCCCTGGCGGCGGCGGAGCGGCGACCTTCCGCGACGTCCGCCTGCAGATCACGCCGATCCCGTAGGCGCCCCCATCACGAGGTCGATCCCGCGCGGGTCGTTGTGGATGGGCGCGTAGTGCTCGGCGAACAGCTTGGCGACGAGCTCCCCGCGGCTGGACACGGAGACCTTGTCGAAGATCGCCTTCACGTGGTCGCGCACCGTGTGCGGTGACAGGAACAGGCGGTTGGCGATCTCGGCGGTCCCGTACCCCTGTGCGATCAGCTCGGTGATCTGCTGCTCGCGCAGGGTCAGCTCGTAGGCCTCGGTGATGATCGGCGCGATCTCCGACGCCTGCGCCGGCTCGATCACGAGCGCGGTGGTGCCCATCCCGCCGTCGGGGTCGCGCAGCGTCGAGGCGTGGCAGATCAGCCAGCGGCCGGTGGCCGAGCAGCGGATGCGCGCCCGCGCGATGCCGGGGTCCCGGCGCTCGGCGATCGCCCGCGCGCGGATCACCGCGCTGAGCACGACCATCGGCAGGCGCAGCCCGAACTCCGCGGTGTCGGCCGACCGGTCGTCGAGCTCGTCGAGCCAGGCGAGCGCGTCGTCGTTGATCGAGACGAGCCCGCCGTCGGGGCCGAACAGCATCAGCCCGGGCCCGTGGTCGGCGGTGCTCGCGCGGGCCTGGTCGCGCCAGCGCGCGTGGTCGCGGACGGCCGTCGCCAGCGGCGCGGACACCGAGGCGACGAGCTCCCCGTCGGCCTCGTCGAACGGCGGCCGTCCCTCGGCGCGGAACAGGCTGACGAGGCCCCACGCGATGCCGTCGACGCGCAGCACCGCGCGCAGCTCGTCCTCGAAGCCGTTGGGCCGCAGCAGCGCCCGGTAGCGGGCGCTGCGGCTCGGCTCGTCGCCGGTCGCCGCCCGCAGTCCCCCGGCCGGCAGCTCGGCGCGCGCCAGGTCGCGGAAGCGCAGGACGTCCTCGGCGAGGTACTCGAGCTCCCAGATGCGCGTGCAGCCCCCCGGCCCCAGGTCGATGTTCTCGATCCGCGTCGGGCTCGTCGGCAGGCCCGTCGCCGGGTCGGACGTCATCCACGCAGCGGCGTCGTACTGCACGAGCCGGCGCAGGCGCCGCGACGACTCGCGGAAGAGCTGCTGCACCGTGTCGGCATCGGCCGCCGACCCGATCAGCGCGTCGACGGCATGCCTGGTGGTTGCGGCCAGTCCCCCCACCGCAGGCCAGGGTCCCACCGGCGGGCGCCCGGTTCCACCCCGCAATCGAGGGGTTGGCGCGCGTCCGCTCAGGCCGCCGGGCGCACCTCGTAGACGCACGCGGGCGAACCGCTGACGATGTGCGCGACGCGCCGGACGTCGGCGCCGGGCAGCACCTCCCGCAGGAAGCTCAGCTCGGTGGTGCACGCGTGGTCGTGGCGGCGGGCCACGGCGATGATCGCGCAGTTGTGCTCGACGAGCCGGTAGCCGCCGTCCTCGAGCGGCTGCACGTCGGCCAGGTAGCCGGCCTCGTCGAGGATCGCGGCGAGCTCGCGCACGCGCGCCTCGAAGCCGTGCAGCCCGGCCAGCCGCGCCTGCGCCTGGGCGACCCGCGTGCGGCGCCGCGCGTCGAACGCGCGCTCCAGCAGCGCCGGATCCTCGGCCCCGACGTGGTCGAGCAGCTCGCTCGTCAGATCCCCGTAGGCCTTGGGGAACAGCGCGTCGGCGGCGGGCGCGAGCCGGTAGACCCGGCGCGGGCGGCCGGGCCCGC
>DATMSA010000012.1:0-4291 GCA_035565675.1 Capillimicrobium sp.
TCCTGCAGCTCGCGGGGCTGGCCGACTCGGGCGGCGAGGCGAGGGAGCTGCTCGCGCTCGGCGGCGTGACGGTCAACGGGGAGCCCGAGTCGCGCCGCGGCCGTCAGCTGCGCGCGGGCGACGTCGTGGCCGCCGGCGGCGAGCAGCTCCGCGTCGTCACGGGTTGACGAGCACCTTCACCGTGCCGTCGCGCTTCTTCTGGAAGCGCTCGTAGGCGCCGGGGACCTCGTCGATCGGGACGTGGTGGGTGGCGAAGCCGTCCACGCCGAGCGGGTCCTCGTCGGTCAGCAGCGGCAGGATGTCGTCGACCCAGCGGTGCACGTTGGCCTGGCCCATCCGGAGCTGGATCTGCTTGTCGAACAGGGTCAGCATCGGCATCGGGTCGGCCATGCCGCCGTAGACGCCGCTCAGCGAGATCGTGCCGCCGCGGCGCACGACGTCGATCGCCAGGTACAGGGCGTGCAGGCGGTCGATGCCGGCCTTCTGCATCAGCGGGCGGGCGAGCGCGTCGGGCAGCAGCCCGGTCGCGGTCTGGGCGAGCTTGGCGACCGGGGCGCCGTGCGCCTCCATGCCGACGGCGTCGATCACCGAGTCGGCGCCGCGCCCGCCGGTGAGCTCGCGCACGGTCTCGGCCAGGTCCTTCTCGTGCTCGCGCAGGTCGAGGACCTCGGTGCCGCGGGCGCGCGCCCGGTCGAGGCGCTCGTCGACGAGGTCGACGCCGATCACGCGATGGCCGTGGTGGGCGGCGATGCGCGTGCACATGTCGCCGATCGGGCCGAGCCCGAGCACGACGAGCGTGCCGCCGTCGGGGACGTCGGCGTAGGCGACGGCCTGCCAGGCGGTGGGCAGCACGTCGGAGAGGTAGACGTAGCGGTCGTCGGGCGGGCCGTGCGGGACCTTGATCGGGAGCGTGTCGCCGAACGGGACGCGCAGGAACTCGGCCTGGCCGCCGGGGACCTGCCCGTACAGCTTCGTGTAGCCGAACAGCGAGCCGCCGGTGCCGTGCTCGTGGTTCTGCGTCGTCTCGCACTGCGAGTGCAGGCCCTCGCCGCACATCCAGCAGGTGCCGCACGACATGTTGAACGGGATCACCACGCGGTCGCCGGCGGCGAGGCTGCTGACGCCGCTGCCGACCTCCTCGACGATGCCCATCGGCTCGTGGCCGAGGATGTCGCCGGGCTCGAGGAACGGGCCGAGGACCTCGTACAGGTGCAGGTCGGAGCCGCAGATGCCCGACGAGGTGATGCGCACGATCACGTCCCGCGGGTCCTCGATCGCCGGATCGGGCACGGTGTCGACGCGGACGTCGCGCCGCCCGTGCCAGGTGACTGCCTTCATGTCGCCTCCAAGGGTGGTCTGCGTGCCCGCTCCCCTGCGCGGCGCGGCGGGAAACCGGCGCGCCGCCGCGGGTTTCGGGGGCGCGTGGCCGGGCAGTCGCGGCCCATGAGCCCGCTCACCTCCCGCCCCCTCGCCGCCGTGACCGGAGCCTCCAGCGGCATCGGCCTCGAGCTGGCCCGCCAGTTCGCCTCCAACGGCTTCGACGTGATCGCCGCCGCCGAGGACGACGCGATCGTGCCCCGGGCACGGGAGCTCGCCGCCGCGACCGGCGCGTCGGTGGAGCCGGTCCAGGCCGACCTGTCCACACCGGGCGGGGTCGACGAGCTGTACGCGCGCATCCTCGGCAGCGGCCGGCCGCTCGAGGCGATCGCGCTGAACGCGGGCATCGGCGCCGGCGGCGCGTTCGCGACCGACACGGCGCTGGCCGACGAGCTGCGCCTCGTCGACCTGAACGTGCGCTCGACCGTCCACCTGGCCAAGCACGTGGTCGCCGACATGGCCGCCCGCGGCGAGGGCCGGATCCTGTTCACGTCGTCGATCGCGGCGACGATGCCGGGCACCTACCAGGCCGTCTACAACGCGTCGAAGTCGTTCGTGCAGTCGTTCGCGCTGGCGCTGCGCGCGGAGCTGAAGGACACCGGCGTGACCGTGACGTCGCTGATGCCGGGGCCGACCGACACCGAGTTCTTCGAGCGCGCCGACCTCCTCGACACGCGACTGGGCGCCAGCGACGGCAAGGACGACCCGGCCGACGTGGCGCGCGACGGCTTCGAGGCGCTCATGGCCGGCAAGGAGCGGGTGGTCAGCGCGTCGCTGTCGACGAAGCTGCAGGGACGCGGCAGCCGCTTCATGCCCGACAGCGCGAAGGCGGCGCTCCACGGGCGGATGGCCGAGCCGGGGTCCGCGAAGGACGACTGAACGCGGCGCCGGCGCGCTCGCTACGCTGCGCGCCGATGCCCGTCGTCGAAGGGCTCTCCTTCAGCTACCGGCTGTACGAGCTCCCGCCCGGCCGCCTCCCGTTCCGGCGCTGGCGGTGGGAACTGTGGCACGGCGCCAGCCTCGAGGCGGCCGGCTGGCGGCTGAGCGAGCGCGACGCCGCGCGCGCCCTGCGCCTGCACGGCTCGCGCGTCGGCCACCGGCTGTTCGGGCTGCGCCCGCCCGCCGAGGACGCGGGCGCCGGGCCGCACGTCCGCCCCGGGCGCGCGGTGCGCGTGCGCCACGGCGCGGTGGCGTTCACGCTGCTGCCCGCGGGCGTCGAGGCGCCGGCGCCGCTGGGCGTGACGCCCTAGGAAGCGGTCCGCGCGGAGCGAGCGGACCCGCCTCACGCCTCCGCGATCGCCCGGCGCACCCGCTTCGCCGACACGCCGGCCTTCACGCCGACGCCCTGCGCGAACGAGGCGACGCGCAGCTCCTCCAGCAGCCACGGCACCTCGCGCAGCGCCGGCGACGGCGCGGCGCCCTCGGGCAGGCCGTCGAGCTTGGCGCGGTACAGCGACTCGAGCTCGTGGATCACGCGCATGCGGTCGACGTCGACGCCGGGCTGCGACGGCAGGCGCTCGATCCGGCGCGCGGCCGCCTCCAGGTAGCGCGCGACGTCGGGCAGCCGCCGGCTGCCCGTGCGCGCCACGAAGCCCGGGTACACGAGCCGGCCGAGCTGGCGCGCGACGTCCAGGCGCGACTCCTGCGGCGTCGCGATCGACACCTCGTCCAGCGCGCGCTGCGCCTCGCGGCGCGCGTCCAGGACCACGACGACGTCGCCCATCACCCGCAGCGTCGTCTCCGCCAGCGACCCGGCCACCCGATCGCGCAGCGCGGCGAAGCCCGCCTCGTCCCATGCCGGGCCGCCCGCCTCGGCCAGCAGCTCGTCGACCGCCGCCACCGTCGCGTCCTCGACGACCTCCCCCACGCTGCCATGCGGCGCCGTGGCCAGCGTGAGCTGCGCGGACGACGACAGCCGCCCGGTCACCCACTTCGCCGGCGACGGGATCGTCAGCAGGAGCAGCCGGCGGGTGCCCGCCCACATGGCCGCCTGCTGCGCCGCGACGCTGTCGAGCACCCGCACGCCCACGCTCGAGCCCTCGTCCACCAGCGCCGGGTACGCGCGCACCGCCCCGCCCGTCCCCGGCAGCGACACCTCGCGCGGCAGCTCGCCGATCGTCCACGCCCGCAGCCCCGACCGCTCGAGCCCCGCGCTCGCCGCGCCCAGCTCGGCCTGCAGCCGCGGGCGCAGCTGCGCGCGCACCGCCTCCAGCTCCTGGCCCTCGGCCAGCACTCCGCCGTCCTCGTCCTCCACCCGGAACGTCATCCGCAGGTGCGGCGGCAGCCCGGTCGTGTCGAAGTCCTCCGGCGCGACCTGCACCCCGCGCAGCTCGCCCAGCGCCGCCGCGACCTGCGCCACGATCGGCCCCCGGCGCGGCCGCAGGCGCTCCACCACCTGCGCGGCCACGTCGGGCATCGGCACCAGCCGCCGGCGCGCGTCCTTGGGCAGCGAGCGCAGCAGCTCGGTCACGAGCTCGAGCCGGAACGCGGGCACCAGCCAGTCGAAGCCCTGGTCGCGCACCTCCCCCAGCAGGCGCAGCGGGATGTGGACGGTCACGCCGTCGTGGGCGCTGCCCGGCTCGAACCGGTACGTCAGCGCCAGCTCCAGCTCGCCCTGGCGCCACGTGCCCGGGCGCCCCGCGTCGTCGAGCGCCGCGGCCGCCTCCGGCCGGATCAGCAGCTCGCGCGGATAGGTGAGCAGCGTCGGGTCGCGCCGGCGCGCGTCGCGCCACCAGCGGTCGAAGTGGCGCCCGGACACGACGTCCTGCGGGATCCGCGCGTCGAAGAAGTCGTAGAGGACCTGGTCGTCGACGAGGATGTCGCGCCGGCGCGCGCGCTCCTCCATCCGTTCGACCTCCTCGACGAGCGCGCGGTTCTCGGCCAGGAAGCGGTGGCGCGCGTCCCACTCGCCCTC
>DATMSA010000013.1:0-36399 GCA_035565675.1 Capillimicrobium sp.
TGCCGAAGCGGTCGCGCAGCGGCGTCGTCAGCAGGCCCGCGCGGGTGGTGGCGCCGACCAGCGTGAACGGCGGCAGGTCGAGCGTGACGACCCGCGCCCCCGCGCCCTGCCCGACGGTGATCGGGAGCTGGCGGTCCTCCATCGCCGGATAGAACGTCTCCTCCAGCGCCCGCGGCAGCCGGTGGACCTCGTCGACGAAGAAGACCGACCGCGGCTCCAGCGCGGTGAGGAACGCGGCCACGTCGCCCTTGCGCTCCAGCGCAGGCCCGGCGGTCTGCACGAACGGCACGTCGAGCTCGGCGGCCACGATCTGCGCCAGCGACGTCTTGCCCAGGCCGGGCGGGCCGGCCAGCAGCAGGTGGTCGAGCGCCTCGCCGCGGCCGGCGGCCGCCGCGATCGCCACGTCGAGCTGGTCCTTCAGCGCCGACTGGCCGACGAAGTCGCGCAGCCGGCGCGGGCGCAGCGTGACCTCGAGCTCGTCCTCGGCCTCCACGATCCCGGGCGTCTGGATGCGCACGCTCACCGGCGGGTGCCTCGCAGCGCGCTGGCGATGAGCTCCTCGGCGGTGTCGCCGTCGGCGCCCGCCAGCAGCGACTCGACCTCGACGGCGCTGTAGCCGAGGCCGAGCAGGCCGTCGCGGGCGACCGCGCGCGGGTCGTCGGCCGGGCCGCCGCCCACGGGCGCGGGCTCGACGTCGGCGACCGCGACCTTCGGGCGCAGCTCGACGATGATCCGCTCGGCCGTGCGCTTGCCGATCCCGGGGACCGCCTGGAAGCGGGCGGCGTCGCCGGCGGCGATCGCGTGCATCAGCTCGCGCGGCGGGCCGCCCGAGAGGACGGCGAGCGCGACCTTGGGCCCGACCGCCTGCACGCCGAGCAGCAGCAGGAACAGGTCGCGCTCCTCCTCGGTCGCGAACCCGTACAGGTTCAGCGCGTCGTCGCGCACGATCAGGTGGGCGTGCAGCGTCACCTCCTGGCCGGCGGCCGGGACGTGGCGCAGCGTCTCCGACGAGACGGCGAGCCGGTAGCCGACCCCGCCGGCGAGCACGACGACGTGGTCGGGCCGGCGGACGGCGACCTCGCCGCGGACGAGCCCGATCATCCCCGCACCCCCGCTCCGGCGCGCGCCGGCGTCCGCACCGCGGCCTCCAGCGGCGCCCGGTTGAGATGGCAGACGGCGACCGCGAGCGCGTCGGCCGCGTGGTCGGGCCGCGGCGGCTCCGGCAGCGACAGCAGCGCCTGCACCATCCGCTGGACCTGGTCCTTGTCCGCGCGCCCGCTCCCGCACACCGCGCCCTTGACCTGCTGGGGCGTGTAGGCGGCGCACGGCACGCCCCGCTGGCCGGCCGCGAGCATCGCGACGCCGCGCGCCTGCCCGACGGCGAAGGCGCTGCGCGCGTTGGCGCCGAAGTACAGGTCCTCGATCGCCAGGCAGGCGACGCCGTGCTCGTCGAGCAGCTCGGCGACCCGCGCGTGGATCGTCGTCAGGCGCCGCTCCGGCGGGGCCCCCGCCGGCGTGGCGATCACGCCGCCGTCGCGGGCCACGAGCCGGCCGCCGCGGCGCTCGACCACGCCGTAGCCGGTGTTGGCGGTGCCGGGGTCGATGCCGAGGACGCGCATGGAACCGGATTCTGCGCTGCGGCCCGGACGCCTCCCCGGCCCGGCACAGGCGAGACAACGCTGTACAGCACCACTTACCGGAAAGTGTGTTACTTCTGTACAGTCGAGATGGCCGCGCCGCCGCGTCGGGCGCGGTTCAACGCGAGGAGGGATGGGTCGATGGGTCGTGAAGAGGTCCCCGTTCTCGTTGCCGGCGGCAGTCTCGTCGGCATGACCACGGCGATGCTGCTCGCCGGGCACGGCACCAGGCCGCTCGTGGTCGAGCGACACCCTGGCGCCGCGATCCACCCGCGAGCGGCGTTCATCCTGCTGCGCTCGATGGAGATCCTGCGCAACTGCGGGATCGAGCGGCCGGTCGTCGAGAAGTCGATGGAGCAGTTCGAGCCGGACGGGGCGATCATGTCGGCCGAGACGTTCGCGGGGCGCGAGCTGGCCTGGCACCTGCGCAACGTCAACGAGGGCGTCGAGGACCTCAGCCCGTCGCGGCGCACGTTCGTCACGCAGATCGCGCTGGAGCCGGAGCTGTGCCGCCGCGCCCGCGAGCTCGGCGCCGACGTGCGCTTCTCGACCGAGGTCGCCGAGGTGTCGGCCGACGACGACGGCGTCACCGCCGTGCTGCGCGACCGCACCAGCGGCGAGACGACGACGGTCCGCTCGCAGTACCTCATCGCCGCCGACGGGCCGCGCAGCCCGATCCGCGAGCGGCTGGGCATCGAGATGCGCGGGCGCGGGATCTTCTCCCACGCGATCACGATCTACTTCCGCGCCGACGTCGAGCCGCTGCTGCGCGGGCGCAACCTCAGCGTCGTGATGGTCAACAACCCGGTGTTCCGCGGCTTCTTCCGCATCGAGAAGCCCTACAAGTCCGGGTTCCTCGTGATCCACACGCTCGGCGACCCCGAGAACCCGGTCACCGACGCGTGGAACCTCGACGAGGCCCGCTACGAGGAGCTCATCCGCGAGGGCCTCGGCGTCCCCGACATCGAGGTGGAGGTCGAGGACGTCATGCGCTGGCAGGCGCGCGCCGACGTCGCCGAGCGCTTCCAGGACGGCCGGATCCTGCTCGTCGGCGACGCCGCCCACGTGATGCCGCCCTACGGCGGCTACGGCGGCAACACCGGCATGCACGACGCCCAGAACCTGGCCTGGAAGCTCGACGCGGTGCTGCGCGGGGCGGCGCCGCCCGAGCTGCTGGACACCTACGACGCCGAGCGGCGGCCGATCGCGGTCGCCACCGCCGAGCAGGCCTACTCGCGCTACGTCACGCGCGCCGCGCCGGACCTCGCCCGCAACGGCTTCGCCGACATCATCCCCGACGTCGACATCGACCTCGGCTGCATCTACGCGTCGCCGTCGGTGATCGCCGACGCCGGCTCGCCCGGGGCGGGGATCCACCCGTACGCCGACGTCCACGGGATGCCCGGCGGGCGCGCCCCGCACGTGGCGCTGCGCCGCGACGGCGAGGCGATCTCGACGATCGACCTGTTCGGCCAGGGGTTCGCGCTGCTGGCCGGCCCGCGCGCGGACGCCTGGTGCGAGGCGGGCGCGGCGGTCGGCGGCCAGGTGCCGCCCGGGGTGGCGCCGGCCGTGCACCGCATCGGCGGCGACGGCGGCCTCGAGGACGTCGACGGGCGCTTCTGCGAGGTGTACGGCGTCGGGCCCGAGGGCGCCGCGATCGTGCGGCCCGACGGCGTGATCGCCTGGCGCGCCGCCGACGCCCGCGGCGCCGGCGCGCCCGCGCTGCGCGAGGTGCTGGACGCGGTGCTGTGCCGGGCCGAGCGCCCGGCGGCCGTGGCCCAGGAGGCGGCGGCGGGCTAGGACCCGCCGCCGGCGAGCCGCGCCAGGCCGGTCCACGCGAACGACGTCGCGCGGTCCACGAGCTCCTGGCGCGGCACGTCCTGGTGCTCGTACCACCAGTTCGCCAGCGCCTGCACGGCCCCCGACAGCATCTCGGCGAGGATCTCGACCTCCTGGTGCAGCGCCTCGTCGGCGCCGGGCATCAGCAGCTCGGCGACCGCGCTCGTCGCGTCGTGCTGGACCCGGTCGACCACCTCCCCCAGCTCCGGGTCGGCGGCGTCGCGGAACAGCGCCCGCCACGCCTCGCGCCGCTCCTCGACGAAGCCCAGGAACGCGTCGATGCCGCCGCGCAGGCGCTCCTCGGGCGTGGCGTCCGGGTCGGTCGCCGCGGCCGACAGGCGCACGAACAGCGCCTCGGCCTGCGAGGTGACGAGCTCGGCGTGCAGCGCCTGCTTGGACGGGAAGTGCTCGTAGATCAGCGCCTTGGAGATCCCGGCGGCCGACGCGATGTCGTCGATCGACGTGCCGTGGTAGCCGTGGCGCGCGAACGCCTCCATGGCGGCGTCGAGGATCGCGGCGCGCCGGTCGGCGGCGCTCATGCGGGTGCGGCGGCTGGCTCGGGACACGGCGGCGCCACATGCTGCCACGTCGGAGCGCCCGGCCGCCCCGGGGCCCGCGCGCTCGCGTAGATTCCGCCGCCATGGTCGATTTCGCCGCCGAAGGGCTCCTCGACGGTCTGGAGGGGCGGGACCGCGCCGCCCGCGAGCGGCTCCTGCAGGCGCTCGTCGACGACGGCGCCTCGCTCGAGGAGCTGCGCGGGGCGGTCGCCGACGGGACGCTGTTCATGCTGCCGTCCGAGCGGGCGGTCGGCGGGCGCAACCGCTACTCGCTCGAGGAGCTCGTCGAGGAGTCGGGCCTCGACCGCGACTTCCTGCTGGAGCTGCGCCGCAGCGCCGGCCTGCCGATCGAGGACAGCACCGCCCGCGACCTGACCGACGTCGACCTGGAGGCGGCCCGCACCGCGAAGCTCTACGACGACGCCGGCATCCCCCGCGAGGCGCAGATCGAGGTTGCGCGCATCTTCGGGCGCGCGATGGCGCAGGCGGCCGACGCGCTGCGGCGGCTGGCGATCTCGATGGTGTTCGAGCCCGGCGCCGACGAGCACCAGCTCGCGATGCGCTACGCGGACTTCGCCGTGTCGCTGGAGCCGACGGTGGGCCCGACGATGCAGCAGCTCCTGCGCATGCACCTGCGCCACGCGGTGCGCACCGAGCTGCTCGAGGCGCTCGAGGAGCACGGCGGCGCGCTCGTCGGCCAGCGCGACGTCGCCGTCTGCTTCGCCGACCTCGTCGGCTTCACCCGCGTGGGCGAGGTGGCCGAGCCGGACGAGCTCGGCGCGATCGCCGACCGCCTGGAGACGCTGGCGACGTCGCTCGTCGCGCTCCCGGTGCGGCTGATCAAGACGATCGGCGACGCGGTGATGCTCGTCTCGACCGACGTCGACGAGCTGATCGACGTCGCGCTGCGCCTCGTCGACGCCGCTGAGGCCGAGGGGCCGAACTTCCCGAAGCTGCGCGCGGGGATCGCCTACGGCCCGGCGCTCCAGCGCGCCGGCGACTGGTACGGGCGCCCGGTGAACCTCGCCAGCCGGCTCACCGCGCTCGCGCGGCCGAGCTCTGTCCTGTGCGACCAGGCCGCCCGCGACGCCGCCCGGGGCGACTGGCAGTGGAGCTCGGCGGGGGAGCGGCGCGTGCGCAACGTCAGCCGGCCGGTGCGCCTGCACCGCGTCCGCCGCCCGCCGGCCGACTGAGGCGGCTCAGCCGCCGGCGAGCTCGCGCAGCCGCGCCTGCGCCTCGGCGGCCAGCTCGCGGACGACCTGCGCGGCCGGGAGCTCGCGCGCGAGCGGGTAGGCCTGCCCGGCCCACAGGTTGATCGACTCCGCGTCGCCGGCGGCGCGCGCCTCGGCGCGGAACGGCGTGGTCAGGTGGTGGATCTCCGGGTACGCGGACGGCGCGTCGGCGTGCTCGCGCTGGAAGCGATTGACGATCCCGCGCGCGGTGCGGCCCGAGAACGCGCGCGTCAGCCCGGTCGGGCGGTCGCCGGCGGCCAGCGCCTCGCGGTGCGGCGCCGACGTGCCGGCCTCGGGCGTGCGCATCAGCGCAGACCCGAGCTGCGCGGCCGCCGCGCCGGCGGCCAGGACGGCGGCGACGCCGCGGCCGGTCATGATCCCGCCGGCCGCGACGAGCGGCACCTCGACCGCGGCGTCGACGAGCTGCAGGAGCGCGAGCAGGCCGTAGTCGCCGGGCGCCTCGTCGTCGAAGCCGCCGCGGTGCCCGCCCGCCTCGACGCCCTGCACGACCAGCGCGTCGGCGCCCATCCCGGCCGCGTAGACGGCCTCGGCGGGCGTGGTGACCGTCACCCACACCGCGCAGCCGGCGGCGCGCAGGCGGTCGATCGTCGGGCGCGCCGGGCAGCCGAACGTGAACGACACGACCGGGGGCCGCAGCTCGACCAGGAGCGCGAGCTTCTCGCCCAGCCGGTCGTCGTCGTGGCGGGGCTCGCCCAGCGGCCGGCCCTCGGCGGCGAGCGCCGCCGCGTAGCGGGCGACCTCCTCGGGGTCGCCGGCGCGGCGCTGGGCCTCGAAGACGTTGACGGCGAACGGCCGCGTCGTGCGCTGGCGCAGCGCGGCGACGTCGGCCTCGATCTGCTCCGGGGTGCGCACCGCTCCCGCGATCGACCCCAGCCCGCCCGCCTCGCACACCGCGGCGGCGAGCTCCACCGTCGCCGGCCCGCCCGCCAGCGGAGCGCCGACGATCGGGACGTCGAGATCCGCGAGGGCGAACATCGGCGGCGAGCCGGCGCTACCCGGCGATCGCCTCCATGACGTCGGCGGAGACGTCGAAGTTCGCGTGCACGGTGTCGACGTCGTCGTTGTCCTCGAGCGCGTCGATCAGCTTGAGCACCTTGCGGGCGCCCTCCTCGTCGAGCGGGACCGTCGACTTCGGGCGCTGGGCGACCTCGGAGGACTGGATCTCGATGCCGGCCTCCTCGAGCGCCTGGCGCACCGTGGCGACGTCGGCCGGGTCGGTCAGCACCTCGTAGACGTCGTCGTCGATCGCGATGTCCTGGGCGCCCGCCTCGATCGCCGGCAGCAGGTCGTCCTCGGAGTAGCGCTCGGCGTCGACGACGATCGTGCCCGTCTTGTCGAACAGATAGGCGACGGAGCCGGGCTCGCCGAGGTTGCCGCCGTGCTTGGAGAACAGGTGGCGCATCTCGGCGCCGGTGCGGTTGCGGTTGTCGGTGACCGCCTCGACCAGCATCGCGACGCCGCCCGGGCCGTAGCCCTCGTAGACGACGCTCTCGAGCGCGTCGGCGTCGGTGCCGGCGCCGGTCCCCTTCGCGATCGCGCGCTCGATGTTGTCCTTCGGCATCGAGGCGTCCTTGGCCTTCTGGATCGCAAGCGCCAGGGCGGGGTTGCCGTCGGGGTCTCCGCCGCCCTCCTTCGCGGCGACCGTGATCGCCCGGGCGAGCTTCGTGAAGAGCTTGCCGCGGCGGGCGTCGACGATCGCCTTCTTGTGCTTGATCCCTGCCCACTTGGAATGACCGGCCATGACCGCAGATGCTAGTGCGGCGACTCGCGCGCGAGCCCGTCCCACGTCCAGACGGGCACCGGTTCGTCGCTGCTCACGTCGGCCCCGGGCCGGGACACGTCGCGCGCGATCGCCGTCCCCCACTCGAGGTAGTCGCGCAGCGCGGCGCGGAAGCGCGGCTCGTCCGGCAGGCCGGCCTCGTCGGCGGCCTCCAGGAACGCCTCGACGAAGCGGGCGCGCTGCGGCTCCGTGATCGAGCGGCCGGCGTGGTGGGCCAGCAGCGCGGCGTGCCCGCCGTGCAGCTCGGTGTAGCGCTTGGGCCCGCCCAGGACCTCGCCGAGCCAGTCGGCCAGGTGCTCGACGTGCTCGGGGTGCCCGGTCGTGCCGAAGACCTGCGACAGGACGGGGTCCGTGAGGCAGCGGCGGTAGTGCGCGCCGGCGACCCGTCGCATCGCGTCGCTCCCGCCCGCGTACGCGTACAGGGACTGCGTCGGCTGGGTGCTCATCCTCGCCCCTTTCGCTGGAGCAACCCGACGATTGAAGACGGCAATCATTATATTCCGGCAACCGTCGCGTTGCTACGATGGTTGCGATGGCAACGTTTCCGCGACACGAGAAGCTCCACGACTACACGGGCTTCCTGCTGCGCAAGGTCTCGACCGCGTCGTTCGACCAGTTCGCGCAGATCCTCGCGGGACACGGCGTCCATCCCATGCACTTCGGCATGCTCGTCGTGCTCGAGACCGAGGGCGCGATCTCGCAGCGCGAGCTGGCGCGGCGCACCGGGGTCGACCCGAGCACGCTCGTCGGCCGCCTCGACGTCCTCGAGGAGCGGGGCCTCGTCGAGCGCAAGCGCTGCGAGCACGACCGCCGCAGCAACCTGCTGACGCTCACCGACGCCGGCCGGACGATGCTCGAGGAGCTGCGCGAGGAGGCCGAGCAGATGCGGGCGCGCTTCTTCGCCCCGCTGACCGGCGAGGAGGAGGCCGAGCTGCACCGGCTCCTCCGCAAGCTCGCCGACGCGCTCGAGCGCGAGGACGACGGCGCCGAGGCCTAGGCGCCGAAGCGCCGGTACCACTCGAGCGTCCGGCGCAGCCCCTCCTCCAGGTCCACGCGCGGGCGCCAGCCCGTCAGCGCCCGCAGCCTGCCCGAGTCGACCCACTGGCGGTCGATCTCGCCGTCGGGCGCGCCCCGGCCGCGGATCTCCGGCTCGACGCCCGCCCCGGCCAGCCGGCACACGAGCGCGACCACGTCGCCGACCGCGTGCGGGCGGTCGCCGCCGGCGTTGAACGCCTCGCCCCGCGCCGGCCGATCGGGCGCGTGCGCGTCCAGCGCGTCGGCGATCGCCAGGTAGGCGGCGGCCGCGTCCTCGGCGTAGAGGAAGTCGCGCTCGGGCGTGCCGTCGGAGCGGATCACCGGCGCGCGCCCGGCCAGGACGGCGGCCACCGCCTCGGGGATGAGCCGCGACGGGTTGCGGTCGCCGCCGCCGTACACGTTGGCGAAGCGCGTGGTCGCCACCGGCACGCCGTAGGTGTGCCAGTACGAGCGCGCGATCAGGTCGGTGCAGGCCTTGGACACGTCGTAGGGGAACGTCGGCTGCAGCGCCATGTCCTCGCGGTACGGAAGGTCGTCGTGGGCGCCGTAGGCCTTGTCGGACGCGGCCACGACCACCCGCTGCACCCCGGCGGTGCGGCACGCCTCCATCAGCAGGTAGGTGCCGCGGACGTTGGCCTCCCACGTCGACAGCGGCGCCCGCGCCGCGGTGCCGACGATGGTCTGCGCGGCCAGGTGGAACACGGTGTCGACCTCGTGCTCGCCGATCGCCCGCTCCAGCAGCGCCCCGTCGGTCACGTCGCCGTGCACGACCGTGCAGCGCGCCTGCAGCCCCTCGACCTCCAGCAGCGACCCGGGCGCCTCGTCGCGGCGCAAGACCGTCACGCGGTCGCCGCGCTCCAGCAGCGCGCGCACCAGCCATCCGCCGAGCATCCCGTACGCGCCGGTGACGAAGACCGAGCGGGTCACGCCGCCCACACCTTCCACGGCGGGTCGTCGCCGGCCCACAGGTCGTTCAGCGCGACCGCGTCCTTGTAGGTGTCCATGCACTCCCAGAAGCCCGTGTGGCGGAACGCGCGGAGCTGGCCGTCGGCGGCCAGGTGCTGCAGCGGCCCGCGCTCGAGCACCGAGTCCTCGGCCAGGTAGTCGAGGACGCCGCGCTCGAAGACGAAGAAGCCGCCGTTGATCCAGTGCTCGGAGCGCGGCTTCTCGCGAAACCCGGTGACGACGCCGTCGTCGTCGACCTCGGTCACGCCGAACTGCAGCTCCGGCCGCACGACCGCCATCGTCGCCAGCGCGCCGTGCCCGGCGTGGAAGGCGAGCTCGGCGCGCAGGTCGAGGTCGGCCAGGCCGTCGCCGTAGGTCGCGCAGAAGCGGTCGCCGAGGCGGTCGCCGACCAGGTGCACGCGCCCGCCGGTCGGCGTGTCCAGGCCCGTGTCGACGCACGTCACCTCCACCCCGTCCGGCCACGGCTCGGCGCGCGCGAACGCCTCGATCAGCTCGCCCTTGTAGCCCGTGCAGAGCAGGAACCGCGTGGCGCCGTGGTGGGCGTAGATCCGCATCACGTGCCACAGGATCGGGCGCCCGCCGATCTCGACGAGTGGCTTGGGGATCTCCTGCGTGCGCTCCTGCAGGCGTGTCCCGCGTCCGCCGCAGAGGATGACCACGTCCACGGCGCGGCAGGATACGAGCCCCCGTAGGATCACGCCCGATGCCGATCGACCCCTCCATCTTCAAGGCCTACGACATCCGCGGGCTCTACGGCGAGCAGCTCGGGCCCGACGACGCCGAGCAGATCGGGCGCGCGTTCGTGCGCGTCCTCGCCGACCTGTCGGGCACGCCGCAGGACGAGCTGCGCCTGGCGATCGGGCGCGACATGCGCCTCACCGCCCCCGAGATGGCGGCCCGCTACCGCGCCGGGATGGTCGCCGAGGGCGCCCACGTCGTCGACGTCGGGCAGGTCGGCACCGAGATGCTCTACTTCACCGTCGGCTCGCGCGAGCTCGACGGCGGCCTGATGTGCACGGCCTCGCACAACCCGAAGGCCTACACGGGCGCCAAGCTCGTCAAGAAGGGCGCGATCGCGCTGTCGGGCGACGAGGGCATCCAGGACATCCGCGCGCTGGTCGAGGCGGGCCTGGGCGATCCGGACCCGGCGCGCGCCGGCACGGTCGAGGAGGTCGACGTCTACCCCGACTTCCAGGCCGCCGCGATGGCGTTCATCGACCCGGCGAACGTGAAGCCGCTGAAGGTCGTCGTCGACGGCGGCAACGGCATGGCCGGGCCGATGGTCGGGCCGCTGCTGCGCCGGCTCCCGCTCGACCTCGTCGAGACGTACTTCACGCCCGACGGCCACTTCCCCGACCACGAGCCCAACCCGCTGCTGGAGGAGAACCGGCGCTTCATCGTCGAGAAGGTGCGCTCCGAGGGCGCCGACCTCGGCATCGCCTGGGACGGCGACGCCGACCGCTGCTTCTTCATCGACGACACCGGGCGGTTCGTCGACGGCGACTTCCTCACCGCGATCCTGGCCGAGCACCTGCTCGCCAAGACGCCGGGGGCCGACATTCTCTACGACGCGCGCGCGTCGCGGGCCGTGCCCGACACCGTGCGCAGGGCCGGCGGCACGCCGCACATCAACCGGGTCGGCCACGCGTTCTTCAAGACCCGGATGCTGCGCGAGGGCGCGCTCTTCGGCGGCGAGGTCTCCGGCCACTACTACTTCCACGACTTCTACAACGCCGACTCGGGGACGATCCCGGCGCTGCTCGTGCTCGAGAAGCTGTCCGTCGAGGGCAAGCGCATGAGCGAGCTGCTGGAGCCGTACCGGTCGACCTACTTCATCTCGGGCGAGATCAACTCCGAGGTCGCCGACGCCGCCGCCAAGATGGCCGAGCTCGAGGAGCGCTACGCCGACGCGACGATCACCCACGTCGACGGCGTCTCCGTGGACTACGACGACTGGCACTTCAACGTGCGCCCGTCCAACACGGAGCCGCTGCTGCGCCTGACGCTCGAGTCGCTCGTGTCCGTCGAGGACATGGAGCGCCGGCGGGACGAGGTCCTTGGGATCATCCGCGCCTGACGCGGGCGTCCACCGCCTGGCGCTGCCGACCGGCTTCGCGGTCGGGCCGGTCAACTGCTGGCTGATCGACGACGACCCGCTGACGCTCGTCGACGCCGGCCCGAACTCCGGCACGGCGCTGCACACGCTCGAGCGCGGCCTGGCCGAGCACGGCCGCCGGGTCGAGGACCTCGGGCGGATCGTCGTCTCCCACCAGCACATGGACCACCTGGGACTGGTCGGGATCCTCGCCGAGCGCTCCGGCGCCGAGGTGTGCGCGTTCGGGCCGCTTGCCCCGTGGCTGGCCGAGTACGGCGGCGCGATGGAGGACGAGGACCGGTTCGCCGAGGAGCTGATGGCCCGCCACGGCATCCCCGAGGAGATCCGCTACGCGCTGCGCTCGATGTCGCGGGTCATGCGCGGCTGGGGCGCGCCGGCGACCGTCACCCGCCCGCTGCTCGACGGCGACGTCCTCGAGTTCGCCGGGCGCGCGCTGCGCGTCCACCATCGCCCCGGCCACTCGCCGTCGGACATCGTCCTGCACGACCCCGAGCGCGGCCTGCTGATCGGCGCCGACCACCTCATCAAGCACATCTCGTCCAACCCGCTCATCACGCGCCGGCTCGACGGGTCGGGCGAGCGCTTCCCCGCCCTCGCCGAGTACCTGGCGTCCCTGCGCAGGACCCGGGAGATGGACCTCGCGCTCGTCCTCACCGGCCACGGCGACCCCGTCACCGACCATCGCGCGCTGATCGACGAGCGATTCGCCGGCCACGCCCGGCGCGCCGACAAGATCGCCCGCCTGGTGGCGGAGCGGCCGGCCACCGCGTACGAGCTGGCCCACGCCCTGTGGGGCAACGTCGCGATCACCCAGGCCTACCTGACGCTGAGCGAGGTCATCGGCCACACGGACCTGCTCGTCGCCGAGGGCCGCATCCGCGAGGAGACCGACGCCGAAGGGGTGACGCGATGGCTGAATGTCAGGTAGCTTGACGATCATGAGGGTCACCGCCGCAACCATCGAGCAGGTCAACGCGCCGCTCCAGGTGGAGGAGCTGGAGATCGACGAGCCGCGCGCCGGCGAGGCGCTCGTCCGGATCGTCGCCACCGGCGTCTGCCACACCGACGCGATCGCCCAGGAGGGCGACTTCCCCTATCCGTTCCCCGGCGTCCTCGGGCACGAGGGCGCCGGCGTCGTCGAGGCCGTCGGCGACGGCGTGACGAACGTCGCCGTGGGCGATCCGGTCGTCATCGGCTGGCCGTGGTGCGGCGAGTGCCGCAACTGCCGCGAGGGCCAGCCGCGCTACTGCATGATGATCGGCCCGCTCGTGGGCCGCGGCACGCGCGACGACGGGTCCACCGCGCTGCGGCGCCCGGACGGCACGCCGGTCCACAGCCACTTCTTCGGGCAGTCGTCGTTCGCGACGCACTCGATCGTGGACGCCAAGGTGCTCGTGAAGCTGCCCGAGGGGTTCCCCGTCGAGACCGCCGGCCCGCTGGCCTGCGGCCTGGCCACCGGCGCGGGCGCCGTGTGGAACAACGCGCGCCCCGAGGTCGGCTCGTCGATCGTCGTCTACGGCACCGGCGCGGTCGGCCTGGCCGCGGTCATGGCCGCGCGCAACTCGGGCGCCACGACGATCATCGCCGTCGACCGCCACGACTCGCGCCTGAAGCTCGCACGCGAGCTCGGGGCGACCGACACGATCAACGTCGGCGAGGCCGACCCAGTCGAGGCCGTCCAGGAGATCTGCGGCGGGCACGCCGACTACTCGCTGGAGTGCACCGGCAACGTGAACGTGCTGCGCCAGGCGGCCGACTCGGTCGGCCTGCGCGGGCGCTGCGTGATCATCGGCGGCGCGCCCGCCGGCGCCGAGTTCACGCTCGACCACATGAGCACGCTGTGGGGCAAGACCGTCGCCGGCGTGCTCGGCGGCGAGGGCACGAGCGACCGGCTCATCGGCGCGCTCGCCCGGCTGCACCTGACCGGCCGCTTCCCCTACGACAAGCTCGTCGCCAGGTTCAAGCTCAACGAGGTCAACGACGCGATGGCCCAGTCGGCGGCCGGCGACGTGCTGAAGCCGATCCTCGTCATGGACCACTGACGTCGTCGAGGCTCACGACGCAGCGCTCCCGCACGGAGCGCTGCGCCGCCTCGATCACGGTCAGCGCCGCGATCGCGTCGACGGGGTCGACGGGCAGCGCCCCACCGCGCAGCGCGCTGACGACGCCCCGGTAGAAGCCGATGTAGCGCCCCGCCTCGGTCGGGACCGCGCGCGTCTCGTCGCCGGCGCCGAGCGTGCCCCACCGCTCCGGCGGCTCCTCCCCGAACCCGGGGTCGCCCGGCCGCGCGCCGGCGCGCATCTGCGGCTCCTGCGGGTCCAGGCCGTGCTTGACGTACGTCGCGGCGTCGCCGACCACCCGCAGGCGCGGCGCGAGCTGACCGGCGAGCATGCTCGCCCACAGGTGGGAGCGCACGCCGTTGCGGTGGGTGATCGCCACGAACGCGTCGTCGTCGACCCGGGCGCCCGGGCGGCGGACGTCGAGCTCGGCGTACACGGTCGCGGCGGGCCCGAAGAGCTGCAGCGCCTGGTCGATGAGGTGCACGCCGAGGTCGTAGAGCAGGCCGCCGGCCTCGGCGGGGTCGTCCTGCTCGCGCCAGCCGTCGGCGACCTCGGGCCGCCAGCGGTCGAACCGCGACTCGAACCGCACGACCGTCCCCAGCGCCTCGGTCTCCACCAGCCGGCGCACCGTGAGGAAGTCGCCGTCCCAGCGGCGGTTGTGGAACGGGATCAGCAGCCGCCCGCGGGCGCGCGCGTCGTCGAGCAGCGCCTGGGCCTCGGCCGCGCTCGCGGCCAGCGGCTTGTCGACGACGACGTCGAGGCCGTGCTCGATCGCGGCGCGCGCGAGCGGGACGTGCGTCGCGTTGGGCGAGGCGACGACGATCAGGTCCAGCTCGGCGCGGCGCGCCCACAGCTCGTCGGCGCGGTCGAGGAGCGTCGCGTGCGGGTGGTCGGCGGCGGCCTGGGCGCGGCGCGCGGGGTCGGCGGTGACGATCGCCGCGAGCGTCAGGGCCGGCTCGGCCTCGATGAGCGGCGCGTGGAAGGCGCGGCCGGCGAGGCCGTAGCCGACGAGTCCGACGCGGGCGCTCACGACGCGAGGCGCTGGTTGCGGTACGCGGGATCGCCGGTGACGTCCTCGCCCAGCCAGTCGGGGGCCTGCCAGCGGGCGGCGTCCTCGGCGCCGGGGAACTCGACCTCGGCGAGGACCAGCCCCTCGTTGGCCCCGCCGAACACGTCGACCTCGATCGTGCGGCCGTCGTGGTCGATCAGGTGGCGGACCTTCTCGACGCGGCGGCCGGCGGTCAGCGGCCACAGCCGCGCGAAGCGGTCGGGCTCGATCGGCAGCTCCTCCTCGGCGCGCACGAGCCCGTCGCCGGCCTTGATCGTCAGGAACGTCTGGTCGTCGGCGCGCCGCAGGCGCACCTCGACGTCGCCGGTCGTCAGGTAGCCCTGTGCGATCCGCCGGCGCGGGGCGGCGTCGAGCCCCTCGGGCAGCCGGGCCACGCGGAACTTGCGCTCGACCTCCACCCCGCGCGCCGCCCACGCGGTGACGAGCTCGCGGTCGTGCGGGTAGGTGAGCCGCCGCGCCGCCTCGGCCGGCGGCAGCCACGCGAGCTCGTCGACCTCCTCGTTGGGCTGGAACGGCTCGCGCTCGACGACGGTCATCGCCCAGTAGCGCACGACCTTCGGGCGGCCGCGGTCGTCGGTGTAGTGGACGGGCTCGAGCTCCTCGCCGAGCGCGCAGCGCAGCCCGGCCTCCTCCTCGACCTCGCGCAGCGCGGCCTCCTCGAACGACTCGCCCGGGTCGAGCTTGCCCTTCGGCAGCGACCAGTCGTCGTAGCGGGGACGGTGGACGAGCAGCACGCCGCCGTCGTCGACGACGAGCCCGCCGGCGGCCTGGACCTCCTCAGCCACGGATCCGGTCCACGTGCTCGATGTTCGCGCGGTCGTCGGGCTCGTCGCTGGGCTCGGCGGCGAACCAGGCGTCGAGGATCTCGACCAGCTCGGCCTCCGAGGTCGCGCGCAGCGACAGCGCGAGCACGTTGGCGTCGTTCCAGCGGCGCGCGCCGGCGGCGGTCGGCGCGTCGCCGCACAGCGCGGCGCGGATGCCGGGGACCTTGTTGGCGGCGATCGACGCGCCGGTCCCCGTCCAGCAGCAGACGATCCCCTGGTCGGCGCGCCCCTCGGCGACGTCGCGGGCGGCGGCCTCGGACGCCCACGCCCAGTCGTCGCGCTCGGCGTCGGTGAGGGCGCCGTGGAGGATCGGCTCGTGGCCGCGGCGGCGCAGCTCCTCGACGACGGCGTCGGCGACCCCGGTGCGTTCGTCGGCGGCGACGGCGATTCGCATGCCGCCGAGGCTATCGACCGGTGCGCGTACGCTGCCGGGCCGTGCCCGAGGTGCTGATCAACGCCCGCGCCGCCGCCCGCCGCCAGCTCAGCGGGGTCGAGCGGTGGGCGGCCGAGCTGGCCGCGCGGCTGCCCGCGCTGGCGCCCGATCGCTACGCGGTGGCGTGGCCGCCGCGCGGGATGGCCTACCAGGCCGGGCAGGCGTGGGAGCAGCTCGTCCTCCCCGCCCGGGCGCGGCGCGCCGGCGCGCGGCTGCTCCTCAACCCCGCCAACCTCGCGCCGCTGCGCTTCGACGGCAACGTCGTCGTCATCCACGACGCGGTCTCGCTCACCCACCCGGAGTGGTTCTCGGGCCCGTACGCGGCCTGGCACCGGCGGATGCTGCCCGCGGTCGCCCGCCGGGCACGGCTCGTGCTGACCGTCTCGGCGTTCTCGCGCGACGAGATCGCGGCGACGACCGGCGTCGACCCCGCGGGCATCGTCGTCGTCCCCGGCGGCGTCGACGAGCGCTTCACCCCGGACGCCGACGCCGCGGGCGCGCGGTCCGCGCTGGGCCTCGACCGCCCGTACGTGCTGACGGTGGCCGGCGAGGGCGCGCGCAAGAACCAGGCCGTGCTGGGCGCCACGGCCCGGGCCCTGGCCGAGCACGGGATCGAGCTCGTGGCCGCCGGCTCGCGCCGTGCCCATCACGGACCCGCCGGCGACCTGGCCGGCATCCGGCGCCTCGGCTACGTGCCCGACCCCCTGCTGCCGGGGCTGTACGCGGGCGCGCGCGCGTTCGTGCTGCCGTCGCTGCACGAGGGGTTCGGGCTCCCGTGCCTGGAGGCGATGGCGGCCGGCGTGCCGGTGGTGGCCTCCGACCGCGGCGCGTTGCCCGAGACCTGCGGAGAGGCCGCGCTGCTCGTGGAGCCGCGGCGGCCGGACCTGATCGCCGAGGCGGTCCTGGCGGCCTGCCTGGACGAGGCCGAGGCGGGACGGCTGCGGGCCGCCGGACGGGCGCGCGCGGCCCGCTTCTCGTGGGACGCGACCGCCCGCGCCGTGGACGCGGTTCTGACAGGTGCGGACCGTAGGGTCTAGCGCCGCATGTTGGACGTCCAGGCTTCGATCGTCACTCCCGAGGGGGTTCGCGACGGCGACCCCGCCGCCCTGAGCGGCCTCACGATGCGCCGCGGGGCCGCCGTGCTCGCCTACGCCGAGCAGGTCACCGCCCCCGGCCGGGCCGTGGAAGCGGCCGCCGACGCGTTCGCGCGCTTCCGCCGCGCGGTCGTCGAGGCCGCGGACCCCCGCCACGTCGACCCCGAGCGCACGCTGCTGCGCACCACCCGGTACGCGGCCGCGGTCCGCGCGCCCCGCGACGTGGCGCTGCGCGCCCGCCTGCGCGGCGGCGACGGGCCCTCGCCGTGCGAGCTGGTGCCCGAGCTGCTGGCCGCGCGCGCCGAGCGCGACCTCGGCGACGCCGATCAGCAACGCCTGGCCCGCCATCTGGCGCGGTGCGCGCCGTGCAGGGGCGCCGAGGCGCGCTTCCGCGCCGGCGAGCGCGCCTACCGCGACGCGCCGGCCGACGTGCCGACCCCGTTCGCGTCCCGGGCGATCATGGCCGCGCTGCTGGCCGTCGACCCGCCCGACGACGCGCCCGCCCCGCTGGTCGAGGTCGCCCCCGGCCCGGTGCCGGCGCAGGTGGCGCAGCCGACGTACGAGTTCGACGCGCTCCCGTCCGACGAGTTCGACGCGGCCGATGCGACGCTGCAGCAGACGGAGGCGTTCGACCCGCTGGCCGAGGGCGAGCCCGACGAGGCGTGGGCGCCCGAGCCCGACCCGGAGGCGCTGGAGGCCTTCCCGCCGCTGCCGCCGCTTGTGGACGAGCCGCGCCGCCGGCGCAGCCCCCTGGCCATCCTCGCGTTCGCGCTCGTGACGCTGATCGTGCTCGCCGCGCTGGCGGTCACGGTCGTCGCGGTGCTCGACGTGGCCGGGTCCTAGCGGCGGGCGGGCCCGACGACCAGCAGCGCGACGTCGTCCTGCGGCTCGCCGCCGGACGCGGCGACCACGGCGTTCTCCAGCTCGGCGGCGATCGTCACCGCGGGCTCGCCAGCGAGCGCGGCGAGGCGCTCGCGCAGCAGCCGCTCGCCGGCCGCCGGGTCCTCGCCACGCAGCTCGACGGCGCCGTCGGTGTAGGCGACGAGCAGGTCGCCGGGGGCCAGGCGCACCTCCTCGACGTGCAGCGGCGCCGCCTCGACCGCGCCGATCAGCATGCCGCCGCCGTCGGTCTCCTCCACCGCGCCGCCGGCGCGCAGCACCAGCGGCGCCGGATGGCCGCCGTTGGCGATCCGCACGGCGAGCTCGCCCTCGCGCGGCTCGGCGTCGAGGACGACGGCGGTGCAGAAGTGCCCGCCGCCCCCGCGGCGCAGGAGCGCGTCGTTGAGCAGCGCCAGGTTCTCGGGCCCGGTCCCGCCCTGGACGGCGCCGGCGAACAGCGTGTGGCGCGCCAGCGCGGTGAGCGCGGCGGCCGCCGCGCCCTTGCCCGACACGTCGCCGACCACGGCCGTGAAGCGCCCCTCCTCGACCGGGTAGACGTCGTAGAAGTCGCCGCCCACCTGGTTCTGGTCGCCGGCCGGGCGGTAGCGGACCGCGAGGTCGATGCCGGGCAGGTCGGGCAGCGCGGCCGGCAACAGGCCCTCCTGCAGGGTGCTGGCGATCAGCGAGCGCTCGGTGTACAGCCGCGCGTTCTCGACGTGCAGGCCCGCCCACGCGGCCAGCGCCTCGGCCATCGTCACGTCCTCGGGCCCGTAGCGGCGCCCCGACTCGGCGTGCACGAGCGTGATCGTGCCGATCGGCCGGCGCGGCGAGGACAGCGGCACCACGAGCGACGAGCGGATGCCCAGCGCGCGCATGTGGCGCAGATGGTGCTCGTCGACGGCGATCCGCTCGAGATCGGCGTCGTCGACGAGCTCCTGCAGCACCGGCCGCCCGGCCCGCAGGGCCTCGGCCGGGCCGGCGGGACCGTCGACGTGGAGCGGGCGGCGGTTGAGCATCGCCCACAGCAGCGCCTCCTGCTCCTCGTCGCGGTGGGCGGCGGCGACCGGGTTCAGCCGCCCATCGCGGTCGATGAGCGAGATCGAGCACCAGTCGGCGGCGCGCGGCACCGCGGCGCGGGCGAGCCGCCGCAGCGCCTGGCGGGCGTCCATCGACGTCGCCATCCGCGCGCCGGCCTCGGCGATGAACGCGGTCCGCGAGCGGGCCATCTCCGCCTCGGTGCGCGCGGCCAGCGCCTCCTGCAGGGCGCGCTGGAGCTCGGCGGTCGGGCGCTCCTCGGCCAGGAGGCGCATCATGGCCGCGACGCCGATCGTGGCGCCGTCCTCGCCCCGCAGGGGGAAGAACGCGCCGGTCCAGTCGACCTCCTCGTCACCGGACGCCGGCGTGCGACCGCGGACCGCGCGCCCGACGACCGGGTCCTCGGTCGCCAGCACCTGCGCGAGCAGCCGCTCCAGCGCCACGCCGATCTCCCCCGCGAGCACCGGCAGCGTGCGCCCCAGGCACTCGTCCTCGGGCGCGCCGATCAGGCGCGCGAGCCCCGGGTTGGCATACCGCAGACGGAGCTGCGAGTCCCAGAATCCGACCCCCACCGGCGCCTGGGCGGCGATCGCGTCGAGAAGGGCGAACGTGCCCTGGACGCCTTCCATGGCCGGGCACCCTATCGAGGGTTGCGCCGCTCCCGCACCACCTCGAGAAACCGCCTGTGCAGGCGAAAATCGTCCGACAGTTCCGGGTGGAAGGAGACCGCCAGCAGGCGCCCCTGGCGCACGGCGACCGGATGGCCGTCGACCTCGGCCAGCACCTCGACGTCGTCGCCGGCGTCGCGGACCCACGGCGCGCGGATGAACACCGCGCGCAGCGGCCCGCCGTCGTCGGTGACGCCGGGCAGCTCGAGGTCGGCCTCGAAGGAGTGGAGCTGGCGCCCGAACGCGTTGCGCTCGCAGGCGACGTCGAGCAGGCCGAGGTGGGCGCGGTCGAGCATGATCATGCCGGCGCACGTGCCGAACACCGGCGTGCCCTGCTCGACCAGCTCGCGCAGCGGCTCGGCGAGCCCCTCGCGCTCGACCGCGAGCGTCATCGTCGTCGACTCGCCGCCCGGCCACACGAGCCCGTCGAGCCCGTCGAGGTCGGCGGGCGTGCGCACCTCGCGCACCTCGGCGCCGAGCTCGCGCAGCATCCGCTCGTGCGCGGCGAAGCCGCCCTGCAGGGCGACGACGCCGATCAGCGGGGCGTCGTCGGCCAACTACCAGCCGCGCCCGGCGAGCAGCTGGGACTCGTCGAGCGTGCGCGTCTCCAGGCTCTCCATCGCGCGACCGAGGCCCTCGGAGGCCTTCGCGACCCGCGCCGGGTCGGCGTAGTGGGTCGTCGCCTCGACGATCGCCCGCGCGCGCGGCGCCGGGTCGTCGCTCTTGAAGATGCCCGAGCCGACGAACACGGCCTCGGCGCCGAGCTGCATGACCAGCGAGGCGTCGGCCGGCGTGGCGATCCCGCCGGCGCAGAACAGCGGCACCGGCAGCTTGCCCTCGCGCGCGACCGAGCGGACCAGGTCGATCGGCGCCTGCAGCGCCTTGGCGGCCCCGAACAGCTCCATCTCGTCGAGCGTGCCGAGCCGGCGGATCTCGCCGCGGATCGTGCGCAGATGTCGGACGGCCTCGACGATGTCGCCGGTGCCGGCCTCGCCCTTGGAGCGGATCATCGCCGCGCCCTCGGAGATGCGCCGCAGCGCCTCGCCCAGGTTGGTGGCGCCGCACACGAACGGCGCCTTGAACGCCCACTTGTCGATGTGGTGGGCCTCGTCGGCGGGCGTCAGGACCTCCGACTCGTCGATGAAGTCGACCTCGAGCGCCTCCAGCACCTGCGCCTCGGCGAAGTGGCCGATGCGGGCCTTGGCCATGACCGGGATCGACACGGCCTCCTGGATGCCCTTGATCATGGCCGGGTCGCTCATGCGCGCGACGCCGCCGTCGCGGCGGATGTCGGCGGGCACGCGCTCCAGGGCCATCACGGCCGCGGCGCCGGCGTCCTCGGCGATCTTCGCCTGCTCGGGGGTGACGACGTCCATGATGACGCCGCCCTTGAGCATCTCCGCCAGGCCGGCCTTGACGCGGAAGGTCGATTCGTCGCGCATACCCCGTCCACTATAGGACGGCCCGCGCCGCCGTCTACTTCAGCCGGAACGCCTTGATGCGGTCTGCATACTGCGCGGCGTCGCGGCTGTACACACCGTATGCCAGCGCCTGGATCATCGACAGCAGCGCGGTGTGCGAGCGCACGAACGCGGGCGAGTTGCTCGAGTAGTACAGGCGCACCTGCGCGAGCTTGGCGACCTCGCTCAGCGTCGCGTCGGTGATCGCGATCGTCCGCGACTTGCGGTGGCGCGCCAGCTTCATCGCGCGCACCACGAGCGGATGCGGACGGCCGGCCGACAGGCCGATGACGAGCGTCTCCTCGTCGATGCGGGCCAGGCGCCCGAGCGCCTCCTGCGACGGGGACGCGACGATCTCGGCGCGCAGGTCCAGCAGCGACAGCAGGTGGCGCAGGTAGGAGGCGAAGAACGCCATCTGGTCGGTGCCGGCGATCAGCACGCGCGGGGCCGCCGCGATGAGCTCGATCGCCTGCTCCACGTCGGAGCGCGACGACTTGCGCGCCGTCTCCTCGACGTTGACGTGGTCGGCGGCCAGCGCGGTCTCGTACTCGTTCTGGTCCAGCGAGAAGAGCGGGGCCGAGCCCGACGCCTGCGCGGGCGCGGCGTGGGCGCGGCGGTACTCCTCGCGCGCGGCGCCCTGCAGCTCGGGGAAGCCCTCGAAGCCCAGGGCCTGCGAGAACCGCACGACCGTCGAGCTGGAGGTGTTGGCGCGGCGCGCGAGCTCCTCGGCGGTCTGGAAGGCCGCCTCGTCCATGTGGTCGACGATGTACTGCGCCACGTCCTTCTGCGAACGGGAGAACTCGTCGAACCGGGCCTGGATGTACGCCGAGAGGGTCTGGTGACGGGAGCCCTCGTACGGGAGGGGGGTCGCCGTGGTCGTTGCCGCACGCTTCATTGCCTGGGGGTGTTTCGCCACCACCCCGGCGGCTCCTTCCACGAACGGAAGACGCCCGGCTGTTCGCCGGGCGTCTGGGGGTGCGCGCGCCGAGGTTCCGCCCTGGGCGCGCGCGTCGGTGAGAGGCGTTGGGGGTGTGTCGCCGAATGACCGCCCCTCACGTGCCTGCGAGAGACCGCTACCCCGGCGGACGCCGCGCCCACGCACGCGGGGGCGACACGGCGCGACGGCGCTACTTGGACAGCATCACGGTGACGCCGGCCACGACCGCCACCACGCAGACCATCGCGCAGATCGCGGTGACCAGCCACCAGGCGATCGCGCCGCCGAGCGTGCCGCCGCGCCGCTGCTGGCCGGCGCGCGACGCGCTGGCGATCGCCAGCGAGAACGCGAGCGTCAGGCCGACGCCCGCGGCGAAGCTCACCCAGATCACCTCGAACAGGGCGCCGGTGTCGATGACGCTCGCGAACACCGTCACGTGGCCTCCGCCGCGGCGACCGCATCCTGGCGCACGCGCATCACGTACAGGGCGACGAGCCCGATCACGAGCAGGACGGCGACGACGATCGGGCCGGCGACGCCGCCGCCGAACAGGCTGCTGAACCCGTAGACGACCGCGCCGGTCGCGCCCGCCATCGGCAGCGTGAGGACCCAGGCGATCGCGATGTTCCCGGCCACGCCCCAGCGGACGGCCGACAGGCGCTTGGCCGCCCCGGAGCCCATGACCGCGCCGGAGATCACGTGCGTGGTCGACAGCGGGAACCCGGCGTGGGTGGCGGCCAGGATCACGGTCGCGCCGGCGCCCTGGGCGCTGAAGCCCTGCGCGGCGTCCATGCGGATGATGCGGCTGCCCATCGTGCGGATGATGCGCCAGCCGCCCGAGTAGGTCCCGAGCGCGATCGCGGTCGCCGCGCTGACGACGACCCACATCGGCACCTCGGGGTTCTCGGCCGGGAGCGTGCCGTGCGCGACGAGCGCGAGCGTGATGACGCCCATCGTCTTCTGCGCGTCGTTGGTGCCGTGCGCGAGCGCGAGCAGGCCGCCGGAGACGATCTGGCCGAGGCGGAACCCGCGCGTCACCGGGCCGGGGCGCTGGCGGCCGACGACGCGGTAGGCGACGATGATCGCCACGCCGGCGACGCAGAACGCGAGCACCGGCGCGACGAGCGCGGGCGCGATGACCTTCCCGAGCAGCCCCTCCCCGATGACCGCGCTCGGCCCGTGCGAGGCGAGCACGGCGCCGACGACGCCGCCGATCAGCGCGTGCGACGACGAGGACGGCAGCCCGAACCACCAGGTGACGAGGTTCCAGACGATCGCGCCGACCAGCCCGGCGAAGATCACGCTCATCGACACGGCGTCGGCCTCGACGATGCCGCTGGCGATCGTCGCCGCCACCTCGAGCGACAGGAACGCGCCGACGAAGTTCAGGATCGCGGCGAGCGCGATCGCCGCCCGCGGGCGCAGCGCCCGGGTGGAGATCGACGTGGCGACGACGTTGGCCGTGTCGTGGAAGCCGTTGGTGAAGTCGAAGGCGAGGGCGACGCCGACGACGAGGTAGAGCAGGAGATCGGCATCCATGGGCGGACGTGCGGCGGGTCCGGCGGGGTGCTACGCGTTCTTGATGACGATGTTCGCGAGCGTGTTGGCGACGCGCTCGCAGGCGTCGATGGCGTCCTCGAGGCGCTCGTAGATGTCCTTCCAGCGGATGACGACCATCGGATCGATCCCGGTGTCGAACAGCGACGCCACCGCCTCGCGGACGATCCGGTCGCCGTCGTTCTCCAGGCGGTGGATCTCGGCGGTGTGCGGCGCCAGGTCCCCGAACGTGCGCAGCAGCGGCATCGCCTCGGCGATCTGGCGCACCGCCATGAGGAGGATGTGCGCCATCCGCTGCGCCTGCTCCATGGGAGCCTCGATCTTGTAGAGGCCCATGTAGTCGGCGGTCTCCTCGGTGAAGTCGAGGACGTCGTCGAGCGCCGTGGCGAGGTCGAGGATGTCCTCGCGCTCGATCGGGGTGACGAAGGTCTGGTTGAGCCGGCTGACGATCTCCGCGGTGATGCGGTCGCCGTCCTGCTCGCAGATGAGGATGTCGCGGGCCAGCTCGGGCCGCTCCGGCCACGCGGCCATCATCTGGTCGAGCAGGTCCGCGGCGCGGACGATGTTGGTCGCGGACTCCTCGAACAGCGTGAAGTAGGTCGCATCGCGACCGATGAGCGCGGAGGTCAGGCGGGACACGTCCGCCAGACTATCTCCACCTGTTACCGGAACGCGCCGCGGGATCAGGCGGCGGCGAGCACCGGCACGGCGATCTCGAGCCAGACCTCGTCGCCGACGACCTCGACGCGGTGCGCCGCGACGCGATCGCCGGGGGCGGAGCCCTCGCCGGTGGCCAGGTCGAAGCGCCGCTCGTGCAGCGGGCAGGTCACGCACGCGTCGGCCACGATCCCGTCCGAGAGCGGCCCGCCGCGGTGCGGGCAGGCGTCGTCGAGGGCGTACCAGCCGCCCGCGGTGCGGAACAGCGCGATCCGGTGCCCGCCGACGGTCAGCGCGCGGCCCTCCCCCCATCGGCACGTCCTCGACGTGGCAGGCGCGCAGCATCGTGCTCGTGGCCGCCATCTCACTCCACCCCCACGGGGCCGACGACGTCGAGGTCGGCGAACTGGCGCGGGTGGTAGGGCTCGTCGCGCTCCTTCCACGGGTCGGCGACCGCGGCCTTGGCGATCGCGAAGCGCTCGCGCAGGGCGGCCGACCGCTCCGGGTCGAGCACGGCCTCGCGCAGGCGGTCGAGCCCGTAGCGCGGGACGAAGTCGTAGAGGCGCTCCTTGTACTCGGCCTCCTCGCGGTAGAGCTGCAGCGCAGCGGTCGACACCTGCATGACCTCCTCGGGCGAGTCCACCTGACACAGCACGTCGGCCTCGCGCACCGACGCGCCCGCGGCGCCGCCGATGCGGATCTCCCAGCGCCCGCCGTCGAGGGCGAGCACGCCGATGTCCTTCACGGTCGCCTCGGCGCAGTTGCGCCGGCACCCCGACACGCCGCCCTTGACCTTGGCCGGCGTGTACAGGCCCTCCCACGCGCGCTCGATCGCGATCCCCAGGCCGATCGAGTCGCCGACCCCGAAGCGGCAGAAGTCGCTGCCGACGCACGTCTTCACCGTCCGCACCGCCTTCGCGTACGCGTGCCCGGACGGCATGTCGAGGTCGCGCCACACGGCCGGCAGGTCCTGCTTGCGGATGCCGAGCAGGTCGATGCGCTGGCCGCCGGTGACCTTCACCATGCGCGCGCCATAGCGCTCGGCGACGTCGGCGATGCGGCGCAGCTCGTCGGGCGTGGTGACCCCGCCGTACATCCGCGGGACGACGCTGAACGTGCCGTCGTTCTGGATGTTGGCGTGGACGCGGTCGTTGATGAACCGGGCGTCGCGCTCCTCGCGATGGCGGTTGGCGTTGACCTCCGACACCAGGTAGGCCAGCGCCGGCTTGCAGGCGCCGCAGTCGCGTCCGGCGCCGCAGGCGGCGGCGACCTCGCTCACCGAGCGCAGCCCGTCCGCGCGCACCTGGTGGGCGACGTCCTCGCGCGTGAGGCGCCGGCACGGGCACAGGTAGGCGGGCTCGTCGGAGAGGCCGCCGGCGGCGTCGGCGACGATCTCGATCACGGTCGCCTTGCACGAGCCGCAGCCGGTCCCGGCGCGGGTCTGGGCCATGACCTCGCGCGGGGTCGCGCAGCCGCCCTCGGTGACCGCGGCCTCGATCTCGCCCTTGCAGACCCCGTTGCAGTCGCACACCTGCGCCTCGGCGGGCAGGTCGGCGGCGCTCACCTTCGACGCCGCCTGGAGCGCGGCGAGCGGGTCGTCGACCGGCTCGCCGGAGCGCACGGCGGCGATCAGCGCGGCCGAGCCGCGGGCGTCGCCCAGGAGGATCGTGCCGGCGACGCGACCGCCGCTGACGACGAGCTTGCGGTAGACGCCGGCCTCCGCGTCGACGGTGACCGCCTCGGCCTCGCCGGTGGCGGCGCCGGCGGCGACGAGGTCGAGGCCCGCGACCTTCAGCTTCGCGCTGGGGACCGAGCCCGCGTAGACGGTGTCGCGCCCGCCGCGGCCGAGCATCGCGCCGGCGGCGACGCGGGCCTGCTCGTGGATCGGGGCGACGAGCCCGTAGACGACGCCGCGGTGCTGTGCGCACTCGCCGACCGCGTAGACCCCGGGCGCGCTGGTGGCCAGCGTGTCGTCGACGACGATGCCGCGCTCGACCTCCAGGCCGGCGGCCCGCGCGAGCGAGGTCTCGGCGCGGATCCCGATCGAGACGACGACGAGGTCGGCGGCCAGCTCGCCGCCGTCGGCGAAGCGCAGCGCGCGGACGCGGCCGTCGCGGCCCTCGAGCGCCTCGGTCCGGCGCTCGAGCGTGACGGCGATGCCGCGCTCGGCCAGCGCCGGGGCCAGCAGGGCGGCGGCGCCGGCGTCGAGCTGGCGCTCCATGAGGCGGTCCATGAGGTGCACGACGGTCACCGGGCAGCCCTGCTCGACGACGCCGCGCGCGGCCTCCAGGCCGAGCAGCCCGCCACCGATCACGGCCGCGCGGGTGGCGGCCCGCGCGGCCGTGCGGACGGCCCGGCAGTCCTCGGGACCGCGGAACGGGTGCACTCCCGCCAGATCGATGCCCGGCAGCGGCGGCATCAGCGGCTGCGAGCCGGTGGCCAGGACGAGCGTCCCGTAGGCCAGCTCCTGGCCGCCGTCGAGCGTGAGCGTGCGGGCGGCCGCGTCGACCGCGGTGACCCAGCGGCCCAGGAGCGTCGTCACGTCGTGCTCCTCGAACCACTCGGCCGGCCGCAGGCACAGCGTGTCGGCGTCCTCGCCGCTGATCAGCAGCTCCGACAGGCGCACCCGGTCGTAGGGCAGGCGGTCCTCGCCGCAGATCAGCGTGATCGGGACGTCGCGGTCGCGCTCGCGCAGGGCCTCGCAGACCGCGAGCCCGGCGATCCCGCCGCCGACGATGACGATGCCGTCCGCGCTCATGTCGGCATCGTGGCCGTCGCCCGTTTCGCGTCCGTGCCGTCCGTGTTTCCGCTGCGTGAACGCTCGGCGAGGATCGCGGCCACGTCGCCGGCGCAGGAGCCGCAGCCGGTCGCCGCGCCGGTCGCGCGCGAGACCTGCGCGGCGGTGGTCAGGCCGCCGCGGCGGATCGCGTCGAGCACGGCCCCGCGGGTGACCTGGCTGCAGGAGCAGACCGTGGCGGCGTCGTCGGCGGGCAGCGCGCCCGCGCTCGGGGCCGGGCTCAGCAGCGCGTCGGGGACCGGCGCGCCGGTGCGCAGCAGCTCCGACAGCGCGCGGGCCTCCCCGACGTCGCCGACGAGGATGCCGCCGGCCAGGCGGTCGCCGTCGAGGACGAGCTTGCGGTAGGTGCCGCGGCGGGTGTCGGCGGCGATCAGCTCGTCGGCGCCGGCCGGCTCGCCGCCGGCGAACACCTCGACGCCGGCGACCTTCAGCACGGTCGCGGGGACGGCGCCGGTGAACGCCGCCGGGTCGCCGGCCACGCCCGCCCCGGCCACGCGCGCCTGCGCGGCCAGCGGCGCCCACAGGCCGTGCACGACGCCGCGGTGCTCCGCGCACTCCCCGACCGCGTACACGTCCGGCGCGCTGGTGCGCATCTGGTCGTCGACCACGATCCCGCGCGCGACCTCCAGGCCGGCGGCGCGGGCGAGCGCGGTCTCGGGCCGCACGCCGGCGGCGCACACGACCAGGTCGGCGGCCAGGTGCCGGCCGTCGTCCAGGAGCACGCCGTCGCGGGCGACGGCGACCGGGGCGACGCCCACCTCGACCTCCAGGCCCAGCCGCTCGACGGCGCGGCGCAGCATCGCGCCGGCGGCCGCGTCGAGCTGGCGGGGCATCAGCCGGTCGGCGACGTCGATCACGGTGACGCGCGCGCCGCGCGCGTGCAGGCCGGCCGCCGCCTCCAGGCCCAGCAGGCCGCCGCCCACGACCACCGCGCGGCGGGGCCCGGCGGCGTGGAGGGCGTCGACGTCGCGCGGGGTGCGGAACGCGAGGACGTGCGGCGCGCCGATGCCCGGGATCGGCGGCAGCAGCGGCCGCGAGCCGGTGGCGACCACGAGCGCGTCGTAGCCGTGGCGCTCGCCGCCGGCGTCGGTGACCGTCCGCGCCGCGAGGTCGATCGCGGTCGCCGGGCAGCCGCCGCGCAGGTCGATGCCGTGCTCGGCGAACCAGGCGGCCGGCCTGATGACGAGGTCGCCCGGCCCGCACGTGCCGGCCAGCAGCTTGGAGACGAGGACGCGGTTGTAGGCCGGGCCGGGCTCCTCGCCCAGCATCGTGATCCGCCAGCCGTCGCGGCGGCGCATCGCCTCCTCGACCACCGCCTGGCCGGCCATGCCGGTGCCGACGACGACGAGCCGCCGCGGTTGCGCCGGGCGGCGCACCGGGCTGCCGGCGCGCTCGACGCGCACCGCGACCGCCTTCAGCTCCGGCTGCTTCGACGTCGGGTCGACCGTGCCGTGGGTGACCGCGTTGAGCTGGCCCGCGCCGGCCGGCGCGTGCAGCGCGCCCCAGTGGAACGGGGCGAACGCGGTGCCGCGCGGGAGCTCGGGGACGAGGCGCGCGCGCAGCCGCACGGCGCCCCGCCGCGACGCGACGCGCACGAGGTCGCCGTCGCGCACGCCGGGCGCGTCGTCGGGGTGCAGCTCCACGAACGGCTCGGGCGCAGCCGCCCGCAGCGCCGCCGACTTGCCGGTGCGCGTCAGCGTGTGCCAGTGCTCGGCGACCCGGCCGGTCGTCAGCAGCAGCGGGTGCTCCGCGTCCGGGGCCTCGGCCGGGCCGTCGTGCGGCGTCGGCGCGAAGCGGGCGCGGCGGTCGGGCGTCGGGAAGCGGCGGTCGGCGTACAGGCGGCGGGTGCCCTCCGAGCCGGCCGGGCACGGCCACTGCCGCGAGCCCTCCACGCGCAGCCGCTCGTGGCTGAGGCCGCTGACGTCGCAGGGACGCCCGGCGGTGCAGGCCGCGAACTCGTCGAAGACGGCGGCCGCGTCGGGCCAGGCGAACGCGCCGGCGTGGCCGAGCGCGCGGCCCAGGCCGGCGAAGATCTCCCAGTCGGGGCGGGCCGAGCCGGGCGGGTCGACCGCCCGCTCGACGAGCCCGACGCGCCGCTCGCTGCTCGTCATCGTCCCGGTCTTCTCCGGCCACGCGGCCGCCGGCAGGACGACGTGCGCGAGCGCGGACGTCTCGGTCGGGTGGAAGGCGTCCTGGACCACCACCAGCTCGGCGCGCCGAAGCGCCGCCCGCGCGCGATCGGCGTCGGGCAGCGAGACGAGCGGGTTGGTGGCGACGATCCACACCGCCTTCACCCGCCCGCCCGCGATCGCGTCGAACAGCTCGACGGCGGCGAGGCCCGGCTCGGGCGCGATCGGCGGACACCCCCAGTGCGCCTCCATCGCGGCGCGGTCGGCGGGGTCGTCGACCCGCCGGTAGCCGGGCAGCAGGTGGGCGAGGCCGCCGGTCTCGCGGCCGCCCATCGCGTTGGGCTGGCCGGTCAGCGACAGCGGCCCGCTGCCGGGCCGGCCGATCTGCCCCGCCGCCAGGCACAGGTTGATCAGCGCGCGGTTCTTCAGCGTGCCGACCGCGGACTGGTTGGCGCCCATCGACCACAGCGCCATCGCCGCGCCCGCGCCGGCGAAGCGCGTGGCGGCCTGGACGATCGCGTCCGCCTCCACCCCGCACACCGCGGCCGCCCGCTCGGGCGTCCACTCGCGCGCGACCGCGATCGCCTCCTCCCAGCCGGTCGTGGCCGACGCGACGAACGCGGCGTCGGTCAGGCCCTCGGCGTCGACGACGTGCAGCATCGCGTTCAGCAGCGCGAGGTCGGTGCCGGGCCGCACCGGCAGGTGCAGGTCGGCCGCGCGCGCGGTCGGCGTCGGGCGCGGGTCGGCGACGATCACGAAGCCGCCCGACGCCTGGCGGTCGCGGATGCGCGACCACGCGATCGGATGGCACGAGGCCGTGTTCGTGCCGAGCAGCAGCAGGCAGTCGGCCAGGTCCAGGTCGGCGTAGGCGGGCGGCGGGCCGTCGAAGCCGAACGCGCCCGTGTAGCCGGCGACCGCGCTCGACATGCACAGCCGCGAGTTGGAGTCGACGTTGTTGGTCTGCAGGAAGCCCTTGGCGAGCTTGTTGACCGCGTAGTAGTCCTCGGTGAGGAGCTGGCCGGAGATGTAGAAGGCGATCTCGTCGGGCCGGTAGCCGGCCAGGCGGCGCGCGATCCCGCCGAGCGCGTCGTCCCACGTCGCGGGCGCGAAGCGGCCGGCGCGGTCCTCGCGCACGAGCGGCATCGTCGCCCGGTCGGCGGCGTGGACGGCCGCCGGCAGCTCCAGCGGCTTGCGGCACGTGCGCCCCCGGTTGGTCGGGTGAAGCGGGTCGCCGTGCACGGCCGCGACCCTGCCGCCCTCGTGGTCGACCAGCAGCCCGCAGCCGACGCCGCAGTAGGGGCACAGCGTGCGGGTCTCGGCCATCGCCGGGCATGGTGCGGGGCGCCGGTTTCCCCTGCTGGACCGTCGTGTTACGGCTCGATGAACAGGTTCGACCGCGCGGACAGTCGCTCTTCGACCGGTGGGCGAAAGACACGGACGGGAGGGCGTGACACCGTGGACCCGCTGTCCCATGACGTCCCATGCCGACTACGTCCTGCGCATCGTCGAGGAACGCCGGGTGCGCTTCGTGCGCCTGTGGTTCGTCGACGTCCTCGGGATCCTCAAGAGCATCGCGATCCCGGCCTCGGAGCTGGAGGCCGCGCTGGAGGACGGCGTCAGCCTGGACGGGTCCTCGCTGGAGGGCGGCGTGCGCGGGCACGAGCGCGACGTCGTCGCCCACCCGGACCCGACGACGTTCCAGCTGCTGCCCTGGCGCACCGACGCGGTCGTCGGGCGGATGTTCTGCGACCTGCGGCTGCCCGACGGGACGCCGTTCGCGGCCGACTCGCGCCAGGCGCTGCGGCGGATGCTCGGCGTCGCCGCCGACCTCGGCTACACGTTCCAGGTCGGCGCCGAGATCGAGTTCTTCCTGTTCGCGGTCCCCGAGGGCGACGGGCCGCCCGTGCCCCTCGACGACGGCGCCTACTACGACCTCACGCCGCTCGACGTCGGCAGCTCGTTCCGGCGGCGCACGATCGAGCACGTCGAGGGCATGTCGATCCCGGTGAAGGCGTCCCACCACGAGGTGGCGCCCTCCCAGCACGAGATCGACCTGCACCACACCGACGCGCTCTCGATGGCCGACGCGGTGACGACGTTCCGCCTCACGGTCAAGGAGGTCGCCGGGGAGCTGGGCGTGTACGCGACGTTCATGCCCAAGCCGCTGGAGGACGTGCCCGGCAGCGGGATGCACCTGCACCTGTCGCTGTTCCGCGGCGACGAGAACCTGTTCGCCGGCGACCCGCTGTCGGAGCTCGGGCAGGCGTTCCTGGCCGGCGTGCTCGCCCATGCCGGCGAGCTGTGCGCGGTGACGAACCAGTGGGTGAACTCCTACAAGCGCCTGGTCTCCGGCGACGAGGCGCCCGAGCACGTCACCTGGGCGCGCCACGGCCGCGCCGCGCTCGCCCGCGTCCCCGTCGCCCGCCGCCCGGAGGCCGCGCGGGTCGAGCTGCGTCAGCCCGACCCGAGCTGCAACCCGTACCTGACGTTCGCGCTCGTGCTCGCCGCCGGGCTGCGCGGCATCGAGCGCGGCTACAACCTCCCGCCCGAGGGCGAGGGGCCGCCCCTGCCCGAGTCGTTGCGCGAGGCGACCGACCGCTTCGACGCGTCCGAGCTCGCGCGCGAGACGCTTGGCGACCGCATGTGCGACTGGATCGTGGCCAACAAGCGCCGCGAGTGGGGCGACTACCGGCGGGCCGTCACCGAGTTCGAGCGCCGGCGTCTGCTGCGCCTGTTGTAGATGAGCGAGGCCTGGATCTACGCGCCCGCCTCACCCGCCGCCTCGGAGACCGCACGGCTCCTGGCCGAACTCGGCTTCACCCCGCACCGCGTCGAGGCCAACGGGGCGCTGCGGCCCCGGCCCGACGCTCGCCAGCCGGCGCTGGCCGTGCTCGCCGGCGACGACTGGGCCGACGTGTGCGCGCGCCTGCGCGACGACGAGCTGCTCTGCGCGGTGCCGTGCCTGGTGACGATCGACCAGGAGGGCCTCGAGACCGGCGAGGTCCTCGACGGCCACGAGCTGATCGTGCGCCCGTTCACCGCCGCGGAGCTGCGCGCCCGCATCGCGCGCGCCCGCGCGACCACCCACGGCATCGAGCCCGGCGACGTGGTCCGCACCGGCGACCTCGAGCTGAACCTCGCCACCTACCAGGTGACCATCGACGGCGTCCCCATCGACTTCACGCACATGGAGTACGAGCTGCTCAAGTTCCTCATGACCCACCCGGGCCGCGTGTTCTCCCGGGAGGCCCTGCTCAGCGCCGTGTGGGGCTACGACTACTACGGCGGCGCGCGGACCGTCGACGTCCACGTGCGCCGCGTCCGGGCCAAGCTCGGGCAGGAGCACGCCGCGCGCATCCGGACGGTGCGCTCCGTCGGCTACCGCTTCGACGCGTGATGCGTACGCGCTACGAGGGCTTCAAGGGGATCGTCAAGGCCGTCGGCACCGGCCCGCGCGGCTCGCGCGACCTCACGTTCGACGAGGCCCGCGACGCCACCCGCGCGCTGCTGGCCGGCGAGGTGTCCGACGCGCAGGCGGGCGCGTTCCTGCTGGCGCTGCGGGTGAAGGGCGAGGCCGCGTCGGAGCTGGGCGGGATGGCGCAGGCGCTGCGCGACGCGGCGCTGCCGATCGAGGCCGACGGCGCGGGGCCGGTCGTGGCCTGCGCGGGCGCGTTCGACGGCGTGGCCGAGGCGCCGCACCTGTCGCTCGCGGCGGCGGTCGCGGCGGCGGCCTGCGGGGCGGTGGTCGTCGTGTCGTGCGGCGACCGGCTCGGCCCCAAGCACGGGCTCACGCCCGCGGAGGTGCTCGGCGCGCTGGGCGGGGACGCGCGGCCCGGGCCCGAGGCGTCGGCGGCGATGCTCGCGCGCAGCCGCGTCGCGCTCGTGCACGCGGGCGAGTCGCTGCCGGGCTGGTCGCGGCTGGCGCGGCTGCGCGACGAGATCGGCCTGCGCGGGCCGCTGCACTCGGCCGAGAAGCTCGTCGACTGGGCCGGCGCGCGCCGGTTCGTCGTCGGCCACACGCACAGCGGCTACACCGACCGGCTGCTCGGCGCCCTGGACGCGATGGACGCCGAGGCGGCGATCGCGGTGCGCGGGATCGAGGGGTCCGACGTCGCGCGGCCCGGCCGCCCGAGCGCGTTCGACGCGCGCGGGCGCCTGGACCTACCCGAGCGCCTCGGCGAGCAGCTCGCCGGCGACGCCGACGCGGACGCGTCCGCGCGCCTCACCCGCGCGGTGCTGTCCGGCGAGGAGAACGGGACGGCCGCGTGGACGGTCGAGCTCAACACCGGCCTGCGCCTGCTCGCCGCCGGGGTCGTCGGCGACGCGATCGAGGGCGCCGCGCTGGCGCGGCGGGCGATCGCCGAGGGCCGCGCGAGCGCGACCCTCGACGCGCTGACCGGCTGACGCCGGCGGCTCAGACCGACGCGTGCCCCAGGCTCGGCACCCGGCCGACGGCGAAGCTGCGGCGCAGGTAGAAGAACCACGTCATGGCGGCGAACACGACGTAGGAGCCGCAGAACACCCACAGCGCCGGCACCGACCAGTCGGGCGACGCGGCGCCGAGGCTCGCCTGGCGCAGCGCCACCTGGATCAGGAAGCCGCCGAAGGCGCCGACCGCCCCCGCGATCCCGATCACGGCCGCCGCCTGGCGCTTGAAGCGCAGCGCCGTCTCCTCCGGGTCCAGGCCGCGCTCGCGCGCCTCCCGGCGGCCGAGCGCCGTGAAGATCGACGGGATCATCCGGTACGTCGAGCCGTTGCCCATGCCCGACAGCAGGAAGATCGCCATGAAGGAGCCGAAGAACAGCGGGAAGCTGCGCTCCTTCACGCCGACGATCGCGACGAGCGTGAGGAGCGCCATGCCGGCGAACGTCACGAGCGTGATGCGCGCGCCGCCGAAGCGGTCGGCCAGCCAACCGCCCAGCGGCCGGGCGACGGAGCCGACCAGCGCGCCGACGAACCCCAGGCCGGCCAGGTACGTGGCGATGAACGGGTGGCCGGCCAGGAACTCCGGGAACGTGTTCTTGATCACCAGCGGCAGCGCGAACGAGTAGCCGATGAACGAGCCGAACGTGCCGATGTAGAGGATCGACATCACCCACGTCTGCGGCTCGCGGACCGCCCGCGCGTACGAGCGCGTGTCCGCGCGCGCCTGCGTGAGGCTGTCCATCCGCAGCCAGGCGCCGAGCGCGGCGATCGCGATGAACGGGATCCACATCAGCCCGGCGTAGGCCATGTTCACGTCGTGGACGGGCATCTTCACGGCTGCGGCCGGCACGCCCACGATCAGCACGAGCGGGACGAGGAGCTGGGCGGTCGCGACGCCGAGGTTGCCGCCCGCCGCGTTCAGGCCCAGCGCGAAGCCCTTGTGGCGCTCGGGATAGAAGAACGAGATGTTCGCCATCGACGACGAGAAGTTGCCGCCGCCCACGCCGGCGGTGGCCGCGCAGGCGAGCAGCACCCAGAACTGGGTCGCGTGGCCCTGATCGGCCAGCCAGCCGCTGGGGACGACGATCGCCAGCGCCAGCGCGGGGATCAGCAGCAGCGACGCGCTGAACGTCGTCCAGGCGCGGCCGCCGAAGCGCGGGACCGCGAACGTGTACGGGATCCGCAGCGTGGCCCCGATCAGGTTCGGCACCGCCGTCAGCCAGAACAGCTCCGACAGCGACATCTCGATGCCGATGTTGGCCAGGTTGATGACGACGATCGTCCACAGCACCCAGATGCTGAACCCGAGGTTCTCGGCGAAGATCGAGAACGCCAGGTTGCGGCGGGCGATGCGCCGCCCCGTCGTCTCCCAGAAGCGCTCGTTCTCCGGGTCCCACTCGTCGATCCAGCGGCCGCGGCGCGTCGACCGGCTCACGCGCGGCGCCTCCACGGTCGTGCTCATGGCCGCGACGATCCCAAGCGGCCGTGTCGTGCACGTGACCCCAAGGTTGCGGTTGCGTTTCGGGCGACCCGGGCCGGGTAGCGGGCGCGCATGGCCCCACCCCTCATCTTCCTGACGTTCGTGATCGTCGTCGCCCTCCTGATCGCCGCCGGCGCGTTCGTCGCCGCGCGGACCGGGCTGTGGGTGCGCGAGACGAGCACGAGCGCCGAGGAGCCGGCGAGCGAGACCGAGGCCGACGATCCGCGCTTCGACCGCCCCGACCACGTGGAGGTCGAGGACCCGGCCAAGCAGCGCTTCATCGGCACCTGACGCCCCGGCGGCGTTGACCGCGCCCGCGGGCGCGGAGATGATCGCCGCATGACCGCCCTCGCCTACGCCCACGGCGCCTCCGACGTCCCGCTGCTGGGCGAGACGATCGGCGCAAACCTCGGCCGGACCGTCGCCCGCTTCGGCGACCGTCCCGCGCTCGTCTCACCCGGCGAGGGCGTCCGCTGGATCTACGCCGAGCTGAGCGCGCGCGTCGACGCGCTCGCGTCCGGGCTGCTGGCGGCGGGCGTCGAGCGCGGCGACCGCGTCGGCATCTGGGCGCCCAACTGCGTCGAGTGGGTGCTCGTGCAGTTCGCGACGGCGCGGATCGGGGCGATCCTCGTCAACGTCAACCCGGCGTACCGGACGCACGAGCTCGAGTACGCGCTGCGCCAGTCGGGGACGCGCCTGCTGATCGCCGCGCCCGCGTTCAAGACCAGCGACTACCGGGCGATGGCGGCGGAGGTCGACGCCTGCCCGGCGGTGTTCCTCGGCGACCCCGCGTGGGAGGAGCTGGCCGGCGCTCCGATCGACGCCGGCGCCCTCGCCGCCCGCGCGGCGACGCTCGACGCCGACGACCCGATCAACATCCAGTACACGAGCGGCACGACCGGCTTCCCGAAGGGCGCGACGCTCAGCCACCACAACATCCTCAACAACGGCTTCTTCGTCGCCGAGCTGCTGGGGTACGCCGAGCGCGACGTCGTCTGCCTGCCGGTGCCCTTCTACCACTGCTTCGGCATGGTGATGGGCAACCTCGGCTGCACGACGCACGGGGCGTGCATCGTGATCCCGGCGCCGTCGTTCGAGCCCGCCACGACGTTGCAGGTCGTCGCGGGCGAGCGCTGCACCTCGCTCTACGGGGTCCCGACGATGTTCATCGGGATGCTGGAGACCCCGGGCTTCGAGACCTACGACCTGACGTCGCTGCGCACCGGGATCATGGCCGGCTCGCCGTGCCCCGAGCACGTGATGCGGCGGGTCATGGACGAGATGCACATGAGCGAGGTCTCCATCTGCTACGGCATGACCGAGACGTCGCCGGTCTCCACCCAGACGCGCACCGACGACTCGCTGGAGCGCCGGGTCGGGACCGTCGGGCGGGTGGGACCGCACGTCGAGGTGAAGGTCGTCGACCCCGGCAGCGGCCGCGTGGTGGAGCGGGGCGAGCCCGGCGAGCTGTGCACGCGCGGCTACAGCGTGATGCTCGGCTACTGGGAGGACGCCGAGCGCACCGCCCAGGCGATCGACGCGGCCGGCTGGATGCACACCGGCGACCTGGCGACGATGGACGCCGACGGCTACTGCGCGATCACCGGCCGCATCAAGGACATGGTCATCCGCGGCGGCGAGAACATCTACCCGCGCGAGATCGAGGAGTTCCTGCACACCCACCCCGACATCGCCGACGTGCAGGTCGTCGG
>DATMSA010000014.1:0-16597 GCA_035565675.1 Capillimicrobium sp.
CTCGCCGCCGGCGGCGCGCTCGACCAGGTCGGGCGCCGCCACGAGCGCGCGTACGGCGACCCCACCGACCCGGCCGTCCGCGACAAGCTGCTGCGCTTCGTCCGCGCCGCCGGCGCCGTCGGCGCGCTGCGCGGCTCGACCTTCGGCCGCATCGGCGGGCGCTCGATGGGCATGAACACCGCGGTCGCCAACACCGACCAGTGGCGCCGCACGTTCGGCGTCGACGTCGAGGAGATCGACCAGTGGGAGATCGTGCGCCGCAGCGCGCTCGTCGACGACGCCCGCGTCCGCGCCGGCCGCGAGTGGCTCGAGCGCCACGTCGGCACGATCCACTACGACGGCGACCGCCTCACCCCGGAGCTGCTGGAGCGCCAGATCCGCTCCTACCACGCGATGCGCGAGCTGATCGACGAGTGGGGCCTGGACTTCACCGGCATCAAGGCGCAGCCCGAGCTGACCGCCAACTTCGCGACGATGGACGTCACAGAGGCCTTCCTCAACGACCCCTACGACTGGGAGGGGCCGAAGGCGCCGCACGTCTGCGCGACCGAGGCCGACATGGATGGCGCGCTGACGATGCAACTGCTGAAGGGACTCACCGGAACCCCCGTCCTGTTCGCCGACGTGCGCCACTACGACGCCGAGAACGACGTGTGGGATCTGTGCAACTCCGGTCAGCACGCGACCTGGTACGCCGCGCACAGCGAGGATCCTGCCGAGAACCTGCGCCACGTCCAGCTCTTCCCGTCGGACTTCTACTTCCCGGCGGGCGGCGCCTCGGTCCACCACGTCGCGGCCCCCACCGAGGCCACCTTCGCGCGCCTGACGCGCCTGGACGGCCGCTACCGCATGCAGGTCGCCCGCGGCGAGCTCGTGACGCTCGACGAGGCCACCTCCACGCGCCTCCAGCAGGCCTCCAGCCCCACCTGGCCGCACGCGTGGGCGCGCCTGGACGCCTCCGTCGAGGAGATCCTCGGCCGCTTCGGCGCCAACCACGTGCACGCGGTCCCCGGCGACGTCGAGGCCGAGCTGGCCACGATCTGCCGCCTGCTGGACGTCGACCTCGACCGCCTCGGAGGCGCCCGCTCCGATGGCTGAGCGGCTGCTCGGGATCGACGTCGGGACCTCGTCCGTCAAGGGCGTGGTCTGCGACGACGACGGCACGATCCGCGCGCGGGCGAGCTTCACCCTGCGCACGTCGATGCCGCGTCCCGGCTGGGTCGAGCAGGACGCCGACGCCGACTGGTGGGCGGGCATCCGCGCCGTCTGCGACGAGCTGCTGGCCACCGAGCCGCGGCCGGCCGCGGTCTGCGTCAGCGGCCTGGGCCCGTGCCTGCTGCCGACCGACGAGGGCGGCCGCCCGCTCCGCCCCGCGATCCTCTACGGGGTCGACACGCGCGCGGTCGCCGAGATCGCCGAGCTCGAGCAGCGCTACGGCGCCGACGAGATCGTCGCCCGCGGCGGCTCGCGCCTGACCACCCAGGCCGTCGGCCCCAAGATCGCCTGGCTCGTGCGCCACGAGCCCGAGGTGTGGGCGTCCACCCGCCGCGTCACGACCGCCAGCTCGTTCGCGGTCCTGCGCCTGACCGGCGAGTACGTGCTCGACCACCACACCGCCAGCCAGTGGGATCCGCTCTACGACCTGCGCGCCGGCGCCTGGATCGAGCCGTGGGCGGCCGAGATCGCGCCCGGCGTCGAGCTGCCGCGCCTGCTGTGGCCCGGCGAGGTCGCCGGCGTCGTCGACGAGCGCGGCGAGCGCGAGACCGGCATCCCCGCCGGCACCCCGGTCGCGGCCGGCACCGTCGACGCGTGGGCCGAGGCGCTCAGCGCCGGCGTCCGCGCGCCCGGCGACCTGATGCTCATGTACGGCACCACGATGTTCCTCGTCGCGACGGCCGACGCGCCACGGCCCGACGAGCGCCTGTGGTGCACCGCCGGGGTGCTGCCCGGCACGTTCAGCCTCGCCGGCGGCATGGCCACGTCGGGCGCGCTGACCACCTGGGTGCGCGACCTCACGGGCGCCGCCGGCTACGACGAGCTCCTCACGGAGGCGGCCGCCGTCCCGCCCGGCAGCGACGGGCTCGTCGTCCTCCCCTACTTCCTCGGCGAGCGCAGCCCGCTGTTCGACCCCGACGCCCGCGGCGTCGTCGCCGGCCTGACCCTCCGCCACGGCCGCGGCCACCTGTACCGGGCGATGCTCGAGGCCACGGGCTACGCGGTTCGCCACCACCTCGACGTGCTCGACGAGATCGGCGCGCGCCCGCAGCGCATCGTCGCCGTCGGCGGCGGCACGCGCGGCGGCCTGTGGCCGCAGGTGGTCTCCGACGTCACGGGCATGGCCCAGGAGGTCCCGCGCGAGACCGTCGGCGCCTCCTACGGCGCGGCCCTGCTGGCCGCGTCCGCGGTCGGGCTCGTCGACGCGGGCGGCGCCGGCTGGGCGCAGCCCGACCACGAGGTGCGCCCGCGGCCCGAGCACGCGGGCGTCTACGAGCGCCTCTACGACCTGTACCGGGACCTCTACCCCGCCACCCGCGAGCAGGCGCATGCCCTCGCGCGGCTTCAGGAGGACGTCATGGCGTCATGAGCGGCCCGGACCGGGCGACCCCCAAGGAAGGAACGTGCATCGTGCGACACACCGAGAGGAGCAGGACATCGTGAAGGGACACAGGAGGCTGCTGGCCGCGCTGCTCGTCGCAGCGGGGCTCACGCTCACGGCGTGCGGCAGCAGTGACGACGACGGCGGCGAGACGGCCGCCGCGACGGGGGCGGCGACGACCGCCGAGGCCGCCGCCGACAACGGCTGCGCCACCGTCGACCAGAAGCTCGCCGACCTGGCGAGCGGCAAGGTCGCCAGCAAGGGGCCGTACGGCGAGGAGGCCGTGCCGGCGTCCGAGCTCGAGCTCACCGACGAGGAGCTCGAGAAGATCAAGGGCATGAACGCCACCGCCGCGCTGGTCATGCACTTCGGCGGCAACGACTGGACGAACGCCCAGGTGGCGGGTGCTCGCGAGCAATTCGAGAAGATGGGCGTCGAGGTGGTCGCCGTCACGCAGGCCGACGGCAAGGCCGACAAGCAGGTCAACGACCTCGAGACCGTGATGGCCAAGAAGCCCGACGTGATCCTGTCGATCCCGATCGACCCGACCGCGACCGCGTCGGCGTACTCGAAGGCCGTCGAGCAGGGCGCCAAGCTGGTGTTCCTCGACACGCCGGCCAAGGACATGAAGCCCGGCGAGGACTACGTCTCCGTCGTGTCGGCCGACAACTACGGCAACGGCGTGGCCGCCGCGCACCTGCTCGCCAAGGCGATCGAGTGCGAGGGCGAGGTCGGCGCGCTGCACTACGCCGACGCCAGCAACTACGCCACCGAGCAGCGCTGGCAGGCGTTCCAGGACACGCTGGCCGAGAACTACCCCGACATGGAGATCGTCGAGGACCAGGGCATCAACGCGCCCGACTGGGCCGGCGACTCCGAGAAGGCCGCGTCGGCGATGCTGACCAAGCACCCCGACCTGAAGGGCATTTTCGCCTGGTTCGACATCCCGGCGGAGGGCGCCAAGCAGGCCGTGAGCGCCAACGGCACGTCGCAGCCGATCACGACGGTCGACCTCGGCCTCAACGTGGCGATCGACATCGCCTCCGGCGGGCTGATCAAGGGCCTGGGCGCGCAGCTCCCGTACGACCAGGGCGTCGCCGAGGCCACCCTGGCCGGCTACGCGCTGCTGGGCAAGGAGGCCCCGCCGTACGTCGTGCTGCCGCCGCTGCCGGTGTCCCAGGACAACGTCCTGGAGGCCTGGGAGCAGGTCTACCACTCGGCCCCGCCCGAGGAGCTCACCGCGGCGGCCAATGGCTGACGGCCCTCCGCGTCAGGACCTCGGCGCCCGCGTTCGCGCGGGCGCCGAGGAGGCCGCCCCCGTCGTGCGGATGCGCGGGGTCGGCAAGTCGTTCGACGGCACCACGGTGCTGTCCGGCGTCGATCTCGACCTGCGCCCCGGCGAGGTCCACGGCCTCATGGGCGAGAACGGCGCCGGCAAGTCGACGCTCATGAAGATCCTGCTCGGGATCTACACCCCCGACGCCGGCACCATCGAGGTGGCGCCCGACGCGCGCATCGCGATGATCTTCCAGGAGTTCAGCCTGGTGCCGACGCTGACGGTGGCCCAGAACGTCTTCCTCGATCGGGAGGCGCGCACCCGCGCCGGCCTGATCGACGACCGCGAGACCGAGCGCCGCGCCCGCGCCCTCTTCGAGGAGCTCGAGATCGACCTCGACGTGACGCGGCCCGTCTCCACGCTGCCCACCGCCTACTGGCAGCTCACCGAGATCGCCAAGGCGCTGTCGCAGGACGCGCGCGTGCTCGTCATGGACGAGCCCACGTCGTCGCTGGCGCGCGCCGAGACCGAGAACCTCTTCGCGCTGATCCGCCGCCTCCGCGACCGCGGGATCGCGATCGTCTACATCTCGCACCGCATGGAGGAGATCTTCGAGATCGTCGACCGCGTGACGGTGCTGCGCGACGGCAGGCTCGTGATCACCGAGGACGCCTCCGCGCTGACCCTCGAGACGACGATCGAGCACATCGTCGGCCGCTCGATCAGCGACGGCTTCCGCTGGCGCCCGCCCAAGCGCGCGCCGGGCGAGCCGCTGCTGCAGGTGGAGGGGCTCACCGCCGACCCGCTGCAGGACCTCTCGTTCGAGGTGCGCGCCGGCGAGGTGCTCGGCGTCGCGGGCCTCCTGGGCAGCGGGCGCACCGAGCTGGCCACCACGCTGTTCGGCGTGCGCCGCGCGACGGCCGGGACGATCCGCGTCCACGGCCAGGAGCGCACGATCCGCCGCCCGCACGACGCGATCGCGTCGGGCCTGGCGCTCGTGCCCGAGGACCGGCGCGTGCAGGGGCTCGTGCTCGCCCACAGCCTGCGCGACAACGTGCTGCTGCCGGTGCTGGGGACCTTCACGCGCCGCGGGATGGTCCAGGACCGCCGCGGCAACGACCTCGTGCGCCGCTACATGGAGCGCCTGCGCATCGCGGCGCCGTCGATCCAGGCGCCCGCGCGCCTGCTGTCGGGCGGCAACCAGCAGAAGGTCGTGCTGGCCAAGTGGCTGGCGACCGAGCCCGACGTCCTCATCATGGACGAGCCGACCGCCGGCGTCGACATCGGCGCCAAGGTCGAGATCGTCGAGATGATCCGCGAGCTGGCCGACGCCGGCAACGCGATCCTCCTCTTCTCCTCAGAGCTGCCCGAGCTCCTGGCGGTGAGCGACCGCCTCCTGCTGCTGCGCGCCGGACGCGTGCAGCGCGTGCTCGCCCGGGCCGAGATCGCCGACGACAAGGAACTGCACCACATGCTCCAGGACACCACGACCCCGGCGGTCGCCTGATGGCCGCCGAGACCGCCACCCCGGGGACCGTGCGCGCCGCGCGCGCCCGCCGCTTCGACTGGCGCGAGTACGTCGTCTACATCGGCTTCATCGTGCTGTTCGCGATCTTCGCGATCACGCTGTCCGACGACGGGTTCCTGAACAAGACCAACCTGCTGAACATCGCCCGCCAGAGCGCGATCATCGCGGTGATGGCGGTGGCGATGACGTTCGTCATCTCGACCGCCGAGATCGACCTGTCGGTGGGCTCGGTCGCCGGCCTGTCGTCGGTGACGACCGCGATGGTGATCGGGGACATCGGGCTCGTCGGCGCGATCGTCGTCGGCCTGGGCACCGGCCTCGTCTGCGGCGCGATCAGCGGCGCGTTGACGACCGTGGTGCGGATCCCGTCGTTCCTGGTGACCCTCGGCATGCTCGGGATCGCCCACGGCGTGGCGATGTGGATCAGCGACACCGCGCCCCAGCCGATCTCCAACGAGACGTTCACGACGATCTTCGGCACGGGCACGATCCTCGGGATCCCCGTCCTGATCTTCTGGATGGTGGCCGCGCTGATCATCGGGCACATCGCGCTGCGGCGCACGCCGTTCGGTCGGCGCGTGCTGGCCACCGGCGGCAACGAGTCCGCGGCCGCGTTCAGCGGCGTCAACACGCGGCGCATCAAGTTCGCGGTGCTGCTGCTGTCGGGCGGCGTGGCCGGCCTGGCCGGCATGCTCTACGCGGGGCGCTTCCAGTCGGGGCGCTTCGAGTGGGGCGAGGGCGACGAGCTGTCGGTCATCGCGGCCGCGATCCTCGGCGGCACGTCGCTGTTCGGCGGTAAGGGCTCCGTCGTCGGCGCGGTCACCGGCGCGCTGCTGATGGGCCTCATCAACAACGGCCTGATCCTCATGGGCCTCGAGTACAGCCAGCAGCAGATCGTGCGCGGCGCGATCATCATCCTGGCGGTGGCGCTGGCGCGGCGATGAGCGCCGCGCCGGTGCGCATCGAGCGCGACGTCGCGATGCGTGCGCGCGACGGCGTCGCGCTGCGCGCCGACGTGTGGGCGCCCGAGGGCGCCCCGCCGGGCCCGGCGATCCTGTGGCGGACCCCGTACGGCAAGGAGGCCGCCCTGCCGTGCGGGTTCCTCGACCCGCGCGTCGCGCTGGACCGCGGCTACCGGATCGTCGTCCAGGACGTGCGCGGCACCGGCACGTCGGAGGGGACGCTGGAGCCGTGGACGGCGGAGGAGCCCGACGGCGTCGACGCCGTCGCCTGGGTCGCCGCCCAGCCGTGGTGCGACGGGCGGGTCGTCATGGCCGGCTACTCGTACGTCGGCGCGACCCAGTGGCTGGCCGCCGTCGGCGCGCCCCCGGCGCTGCGGGCGATCGCGCCGGCGATCTCCAGCGACCGCTACGGCGATGGCTGGTCGCTGCGCGGCGACGTGCTCGAGCTCGGGATCCTGACGTCGTGGATCGCCGCCGGGCTGCTGCCGCCGCAGCAGCGCTGGATGGACGACGTCGAGCGCGCCTACACGGCGGTCGACGAGCTGGTGGCGCTGGCGCCGTGGGCCGAGCCGTGGTTCCGCGACCCGCCCGACGAGGCCTACTGGGCGGCGCGCGACGTGCGCGCCCGCCGCGACGAGATCGCCGTGCCGGTGCTGTCGATCGGCGGCTGGTACGACGTGTTCGTCGGCGCGACGCTCGCCGCCCACGCCGCCTCCCGCCATCCGTGGGACCGGCTGATCGTCGGGCCGTGGGCACACGAGGTCGACGTCGTCCACCTCGTGGGCGAGCGCAACGTCGGCTTCGCCGCGAACGCCGACGAGTTCGGCCTGACCGCGCGGATGTGTGACTTCTACGACGCGGTCCTCGACGACCGCGAGCCCCCGCTGCCGCCGGTGACCGCCTACGTGCTCAACGCGCGGCGCTGGTGGGAGCTGGAGACCTGGCCGCCCACAGGCGCGCGGGAGCGCGAGCTGCCGCTCCCCCACGGCGGCGCGTTCCCCGCCGATCCGGCCTCTCCGGTGCCGGCGCTCGGCGGCCGCGCGCTGCGCCTGTGGGCGGTCGACGCCGGGTACGGGATCCGCGACCAGCGGGCGCTGGCCGCGCGCGACGACGTGCTCGCCGTCCCGCTGGCGCCGCTCGCGCAGGACACGCTGCTCGCCGGCCCGGTCCGCGCGCGGCTGGACGTCGCCGCGGAGGGAGGGCCGGTGCGCGACTGGGTCGTGACGCTGGCCGTCGAGGCCGCCGACGGCCGCTGGGACAACCTGGCCGAGGCGGTCGCACGGCTCCCGGTCGACGCGTCCGAGGCGACCGTCGAGCTCGGCGACGTGTGCATCCAGCTCGAGGCCGGCCGGCGGCTGGTGCTGCTGATCGCCGGCAGCGCCTGGCCGCGATGGCGCCCGGTCGCGACGGCCGGCCGCCAGGAGGTCCTGGGCGGCTCGCTGACCGTGACCGTCGCCGGCTGAGCGCTACGGGAAGCGCGGCTGGAAGCGGACGGCGGCGACGAGGCCCGCGGCCAGCAGGATCGCGCCGATCGCCGCGAAGCCGGCGGTCATCTCGCGCGTCTCGCGCTTGGAGCCGATCTGGGAGCCCAGCCGGCTGTAGACGGCGTCCAGCGCGGCGGCGTCGTCGACGTTGAACGCCTGGCCGCCGGTGATCCGCGCGATCCGCTCGAGCGTCACCGGGTCGGGCGGCACCGGGACGGTGGAGCCGCCCGGGCCGGGGATCGTCCCGTCGGGTGTCCCGAGCGCGACCGTGTAGATCGGCACGCGCATGCGCTTGGCCTCCTCGGCCGCCTCGATCGGGTCGCTGCCGGCCGTCGTCTGGCCGTCGGAGAGCAGCACGATCGCCGCGGGCGCGCGGCGCCCGTCCTGGCCGCGGTGCTCGCGCAGCGCCTCCAGGGCCGCTTGGAGCGCGTCGCCGGTGGCGGTCGCGCCGTCGGGCGACAGCGCGTCGACCATCTCGCGCACCTCGTCGTGGTCGGTCGTCGGCTCGACCACGTCGTAGGGGCCGGTCGAGTAGGCGACCGCGCCGAGCTCCAGCCCGTCGGGCAGCTCGTCGATGAACGTCTGCGCCGCGTTCTTGGCCGCGGTCAGGCGGTCCGGGTCGACGTCGTCGGCGATCATCGAGTTCGAGGTGTCGGTGACGAGCATCACCGCCGCCTTCTCGATCGGCACCGCGACCGTCCGCTCCGGGCGGGCCATCGCGACGGCCATGCCGGCCAGCGCGGCGAGGACCAGCACGGCCGGCAGCCAGCGGCGCCAGGCGGCGCTGCCCCGGGGCGCGACCGCGGCCAGCAGCCCGAGCGCCGGGAAGCGGACCGCATGGCGGCGGCGCCGGCGCGCGGCCAGGAGCTGCAGCAGGGCCAGCAGCGGGATCGCGGCGAGCGCGACGAGCCAGATCGGGTCGGTCAGGCTCACGGCCTCAGATCACCCGCCCCATCGTCGTCAGCGAGACCGCGGCGCCGAGCCCCAGCAGCGCGAGCGCGCCGCCGACGAACCACACGGTGATCTGGCGCTCCTCCTCGCGGGTGCCGAGCTGCGAGCCGAGCCGCTCGTACACGGCGCCGAGCTCGTCGGAGGCGGCGGCGGTGAACGCGGCGCCGCCGGAGATCTCGGCGATCTCGCGCAGCGTCTCGGGATCCGGCGGGACGGGCTCGGTGACGGTCGTCCCGTCGCGGCGGCGGACCTCGATCGTGCCGGAGTCGGTGCCCAGCGCGACCGTGTAGATCGGGACGCGCGCGTCGGCCGCCTCGCGGGCCACGGCGACCGGGTCGCGGCCGGTGACCGACTCGCCGTCGGACAGGAGCACGATCGCGGCGGGCGCCGGCTCCTCGCCCTCCTCCAGCGGCGGGCGCAGCACCTGCAGCGCCGCCTTCAGCGCCTCGCCGGTGGCGGTGCCGCCGCTGGGGCGCATGCGGTTCAGCGCCTGCATCACCTCGGCGCGGTCGCGCGTCGGGCGCTGCAGCGTGTGCGGGCGCTGGTTGAAGGCCATGACGCCGACGCGGATGCGCTCGGGCACGTCCTCGACGAACCGCCGGGCCGCCCCGCGCGCGGCGCGCATGCGGTTGGGCGCGACGTCGGTCGCGGTCATCGAGCCCGACACGTCGGTGACGAGCATGATCGAGGCGCGCTCGTCGGGCACCGCGACCGTCGTCGTCGGCTTGGCGATCGCGATCAGCAGCGCGGCCAGCGCCAGCGCGTAGATCGCCAGCGGCAGGTGGCGGCGCCAGCGCGGCGAGCTGGGCGCCACGTTGGGGATCAGCGCGGGGTTGGCGAACGCGGTGCCGCGCCGGCGGCGGCGCACGGCGACCGCCACGTAGGCGACGACGCCCGCGCCGAGCGCCACGAGCGCCAGCAGGAACAGCGGATCGACGAAGTGCATGGGCTAGCCGCCGGGTCGCGTCCCGAGTCGGACATCGATCGTGCGCTCCACCCCGTTGCGGACGACCTCGACCTCGACCTCGTCGCCCGGCTCGAACTCCTGCACGACGCTGCCGAGGTCGTCGGAGTCGTTCACGGCGCGGCCGCCGACGCGGATGATGTCGTCGCCGACGCGGATGCCGCCGGTGTCGGCGGGCCCGCTGGGCGTCACCTCGGCGACGCGGGCGCCGCGGTCGCCGGTGGTGGTGGACACGCCGAGGTAGGCGCGCCGGATGCGCTTGCCCTGCTCGAGCTGGGGCACGACGTCGCGCAGCGTGTTGGACGGCACCGCGAACCCGATGCCGACGTTGCCGCCACCCCCGCCGGACGTGGCGATCTGCGAGTTGACGCCGATCACCCGGCCGCGCGCGTCCAGCAGCGGGCCGCCGGAGTTGCCGGGGTTGATCGGGGCGTCGGTCTGGATGACGTCGTCGATGTCGAAGCCGTTGGGCGCGGAGATGTGGCGGTCGGTGGCGGAGACGATGCCGGCGGTCGCGGTGCGGTCCAGGCCGAACGGGTTGCCGATCGCGACGACCGCATCGCCGACGCGGACGTCGTCGGAGTCGGCCAGCGGCAGCGGGTTGCCGGTGTGCAGGCCGGGGTCGACGCGCAGCACGGCGAGATCGGTGGAGACGTCGCGCCCGAGGACCTCGGCGTCCAGCAGGCGGCCGTCGTCGCCGAAGCGCACCTGCACCTCGCGCGCGGTGCCGACGACGTGCGCGTTGGTGACGATCGTGTCGCGCGCGCCGACCAGGAAGCCGGTGCCGGTCGCACGGCCGCTCGACATGCGCGCCACGACCGAGACGACCGAGTGGCTCGCGCGGGCGTAGATCGCGCGGACGTTGGCCTGCCCGCCGCCGGGGCCGGCGGTCGCGGGCAGCGGATCGGGCGAGCCGTCGCCGCCGCCGCGGAACAGCAGCAGGAACACGACGACGACGGCCAGCGCCCCGACGAGCGCGCTCAGGAACGGCGCCAGCCACGTGCGGCGAGCGGGCGGGGGCGCGACGGCCGGCGCGGGCCGCGACCGGGCCGAGAACGGCGAGCCGCCGTCGCCGCCCGAGGCGGCGGCCCGGCGGTCTCGCACGCGGCGCGCGGCCTCGGTGACGTCGAGCGGGCCCTGCGGCTCGGTCGGCGCCTCGTGGACCGACGCGGCGGCCGCCGCCGGGGCGGCGGCCGCCGGATCGGTCCGGCGGCGGCGCCGGCGCCTGCCCGCCGGCTCGTCCGCCTCGTCGGGTGGGAGCACCCCCCGGACGCGGGCGGCGGCCGAGACGACGTCGATGGGCTCGGTCGGCGCCTCGGAGGCCCGCGTCAGCGGCGGCAGCTCGCGCGTCGGCTCGGCGTCCCGGGACCCGGGATCGTCGGCGGGGCGCGCGGGCTCGGGCCGCTCAGGCCGCCAGCCGGCGAGCTCGTCCTCGGGTTCTGGAGTGGTCCACAGCCGGTCTGCCATCTGCCTGCCTCGAAGGTAGATACCCGGGCGTCAGATGCAGATAAGAGCAGATCGGCCGTCCGGGCCCGGGCGCGCCCTATCCCTCGCGGACCTCGGCGGGGGGTGCGATCTCCCGCTTGAGGATCTTGCCGGTCGGCCCCTTGGGCAGCTCGTCGACGAACCAGATCTCGCGCGGGTACTTGTAGGCGGCGACCTGCTCCTTGACGTGGTCGCGCAGCTGCTCGGCCGTCACCTGGGCGCCCTCCTTCAGCGCGACCGCCGCGCCGACCTCCTCGCCCCACTCCGGGTGCGGGATGCCCACGACCGCCGCCTCGCGCACCGCCGGGTGCTCGTAGAGGACCTCCTCGACCTCGCGCGGGTACACGTTGTAGCCGCCGCGGATGATCATGTCCTTCTTGCGGTCGACGATGAAGAAGTACCCGTCCTCGTCGACGCGGGCCATGTCGCCGGTGTGGAACCAGCCGCCGCGCATGACCTCGGCGGTGGCGTCGGGTCGCTGCCAGTAGCCCTTCATGACGTTGTGGCCCCGGATGACGATCTCGCCGACCTCCCCGGCCGGCAGGTCGTTGTCCTGGTCGTCGACGACCTTCATCTCGACGCCCGCGATCGGCGTGCCGATCGAGCCCGGCTTGCGCTCGCGGTCGGGATGGTTGAACGAGGCGACCGGCGAGGTCTCGCTCAGCCCGTAGCCCTCGAGCACCTTGCAGTCGAACGCCTCGTCGAAGCCGCGCAGGACCTCGACGGGCAGCGCGGCGCCGCCGGATGCGCACACCTTCAGCTTCGACACGTCGTAGCGGTCGCGCTCGGGGTGGTGCAGCAGCGCGGCGTACATGGTCGGGACGCCCTCGAAGACCGTGACGCCGTCGCGTTGGAGGATCTCCAGGGCCTTCGTCGCGTCGAAGCGCGGCAGGAGCGTGAGCGTCGCCCCGCCGGAGACGCACGCGTTCAGCGCGCACGTCTGCCCGAACGAGTGGAACAGCGGCAGCGCGCCCAGGATGACGTCGCCGGGGCCGATGTCGAACAGCCCGCGCGCGACCTCGGCGTTGCGGCGCAGGTTGTCGTGGGTCAGCTCGGCGCCCTTCGGCGTCCCGGTCGTGCCCGACGTGTAGAGGATCACCGCGGTCTCGTCGCCGGCGCGGTCGGCGACCTCGCGGATCGGCTCGGCGGCCATGACCTGCTGCTCGAACTCGCCCGGCTTGACGAGGAGGAGCTCGCTGCCCGCCTCGGTCGCCCCCGCCTCCGCGGCCTCGCCGAAGTCGTGCCAGGCGAAGATCGCCTTGGCGCCCGAGTCGCGCAGGTAGTAGCCGACCTCGCGGCCCTTCAGGAGGACGTTCATCGGCACGACGATCGCCCCGAGGCGCAGGACCCCGTAGTAGCAGAGCGCGAAGTACGGGACGTTGGGCAGCATGACCCCGACGCGGTCGCCGGGGCCGACGCCCTTGGCCGCCAGCATCCCGGCGACGCGGGCGCTCCCCTCGTTCAGCACCGCGTAGTTGACCTCGACGTCGTCGAGCTTCATGGCGATCTGGTCGCCGTGCTCGGAGGCGGTCTGCGTGAGGATCGTGGCGAGGTTCGCGCTCATGGGTGCAACATTGCCACTTCGGCCGGGTTCGAAGCGCTGGTCGGACCTGTGGGCGGCGCGGGCGCCGCGGTCAGGCCGTCTCGGCCGCCCGGGCCGCGTGCCCCAGCATCAGCTCGCGCTGCACGTTGCGGGGCTCCGGGCCGACCGGGGTGCGGCGCGTCCAGGTCCCGTCGGCGCCGAGCTCCCACGCGTTCGTGTCGTCGGCGAAGCAGCGCTCGAGGGTGTCGAGGAGGTCGTCGCGCAGGCGCTCGTCGTCGACCGGGGCGACGAGCTCGACGCGCGTGTCGAGATTGCGCGGCATCAGGTCGGCGGAGCCGATGAGGACACGCTGCTCGCCGTCGCGCTCGAACGCGTACACGCGCGAGTGCTCCAGGAAGCGGCCGACGATCGACACCACGCGGATGTTCTCCGACATGCCCTCGACCCCCGGGCGCAGACAGCAGATCCCGCGGATGTTCAGCTCGATCGGCACGCCCGCCTGCGAGGCCCGGTACAGCGCCCGGATGCAGCGCCGGTCCACGAGCGAGTTCATCTTCATCCGGATGCGCCCCTCCCCGCCCGCCTCGACCGCGGCGATCGTGCGGTCGATCTCCTCGATGATCCCGTCGCGCAGGTGCGCCGGCGCGACGAGCACCCGCCGGTAGCGGCGCGGCCGCGCGTAGCCGGTGAGGAAGTTGAACATGTCGGCGACGTCGGCGCCGATCTCCGGGTCGCACGTGAACAGCCCGAAGTCCGTGTACAGGCGGGCGGTCTTGGGGTGGTAGTTGCCGGTCCCGACGTGCACGTAGTGGCGCACGCCGTCGCCCTCGCGGCGGACGATCAGGATCGCCTTGGCGTGCGTCTTCAGCGCCGGGTGGCCGTACACGACGTGCACGCCCGCCTGCTCCAGCGCCCGCGCCCAGCCGATGTTGGCGCGCTCGTCGAAGCGGGCCTTCAGCTCCACCAGGCACACCGCCTGCTTGCCGCGCTCGGTCGCGCGGATCAGCGCCGGGACGAGCGGCGTGTCGTCGCTCGTGCGGTACACGGTCATCTTGATCGCGAGCACGTCGGGGTCGGAGACGGCCTGCTCGACGAACCGCTCCACCGAGGTCGAGAACGAGTCGTACGGGTGGTGGACGAGCACGTCGCCGGCGCGGATGACCGCGAACATGTCGGCCGGCTCGCCGTCGTCGTCCTGCAGCCGCGGCTGGGTGACCGGCGTCCACGGCGGGTCGCGCAGCTCGTCGAAGCCCTCCAGCCCGATGAGCTGCCACAGGTCCTGGCAGTCCAGCGGCCCGGCGATGTCGTAGACCTGGCGCTCCTCGACCTCGAGCGCCTGCATCAGGTAGTCGCGCAGGTCGCGGTCCATCCCCGCCTCGACCTCGACGCGCACGACCTCGCCGAAGCGGCGGCGGCGCAGCTCGGCCTCGACCGCGCGCAGCAGGTCGTCGGCCTCGTCGGACACCTCGAAGTCGGCGTCTCGCGTGACCCGGAACACCGCGTGGTCGATGATCTGCATGCCCGGGAACAGCCGGTCGAGGTTGGCGGCGATCACCTGCTCCAGCGGCACGAACGTGCGGTCCTCGCCCGGCTGGCGCGACACCTCGACGAACCGCGGCAGCATCTCCTTGGGCACCTTCACGCGCGCGAACGTGCGGTGGCCGGTGACCGGGTCGCGCACGAGCACGGCGAGGCTCAGCGACAGGTTGGAGATGTAGGGGAACGGGCGGCCCAGGCCGACGGCCAGCGGCGTCAGCACCGGGAAGATCTGGCGCTGGTAGCGCTCGGCCAGCTCCCGCCGCTGCGCCTCAGAGACCTCGTCGTGGTCGACGATCCGGACGCCGTGCTCGGCCAGCGCGGGCAGCAGCTCCTCGGTGACGCAGCGGGTGTGGCGCGCCTCGTGGTCGAGGAGCTGCTCACGCAGCGCGTCGATCGTCTCGCTCGACGTGCGCCCGTCGTAGAGGCGCTTGTTCACGCCCGCGTCGACCTGGTCGTGCAGGCCGGCGACGCGGATCATGAAGAACTCGTCGAGGTTGGACGAGTAGATCGCGGCGAACTTCAGCCGCTCCATGAGCGGCACCGACGGGTCCTCGGCCAGCTCGAGCACCCGCGCGTTGAAGTCGACCCAGGACAGCTCGCGGTTGAAGAACAGCTCCGCGTCGGTCGGCTCGCCCGGCGGCTCGGCCACCAGCGCCTGCACGTCGAGCTCCGCGGTGGAGACGGCGGAGATCGGATGCTGCTCGGTGGAGGGATCGGGTGCCGTCATCCTCGACCCCAGCGATGCTACTCGGCGGGGTGTGAAGGACTGGTGAAAACGGCGTCCGGCTCGGGCCGCTCGGTGATCGCGTGCTCCAGCCTGGCGCGGAAGCCCTCGCGCTGCAGCCGGGTCCACAGATCGAGGAAGCGGGCGTGCAGGAGCTGGCGGCGCGCGCGCAGGTGCGTCGCCACGGTCTCCAGGCCGCGGTAGGCGTCGGCGTGCGGCGCGTCGCCCGACAGCGCCGGGTCGAGGTCGGGCGCGTCGCCGGCCCGCTCCACGAGCGCGGCGGCGTCCTGCTCGCGCAGCTCCGCCTGGATCGCCAGCACCCGCGGCAGCGTGACGTCGCAGTCGTGGATCTCGCCGATCAGGTCCTGCAGCTCCTTGGCCCGCCTGGCCGCCTTGGCCGCGTACGGGCCGAAGCAGAAGTGGGTCAGCTCCAGCACGTAGCGCAGGCGCTTGGCCGCGATGCGCATGTCGTGGAGGGCCTGCACCTCGGCGGGGTCGGCCGCCTTGGGCATGAACGCGCACAGCTCGCGCAGGCGGACCGCGACGATGCGCTCCATCGCGTCGTCGAGGCGCTGGTCGGGATGCAGCCGCTTGACGCGCCGCGGCTTCACGCCGCCACCCCCGCGGCCAGCGCCGCCAGCCGCTCGTCGAGCCGGCTCTCGCGCGCCTCCTCCAGCGCGGCGGCCAGCCGCTCGTTGCCGGCCGCCTGCTCGCCGCGCAGCCGCTCGAGGATCTCGTCGACCCCGGGGCGGTCGGCCTCGGGCAGCGCCGCCCGCAGCCGCTCGAAGTGCGCGATCTGCACGTCGGGGTCGCGGCGGGCGCCGAGCGCGTCGGCCAGGCGCTCGACGTCGCGCAGGATCGGCTTCAGCTCCTTGCCCGGGAACGCGGGCGCGAAGATCTCCAGGACCGCCCGCAGCCGCCGGCTGGCGACGCGCATCGCGTGGACGCGCTCGATGTCGCTCGTGTCGAGCACGCCCTCCTGGTGGTCGAACAGCTCGCGCGCCCGCACGGCCACGACCTTGCCGGCGGCGACGCCGAACGCGTCCCCCGCCTCCAGTCCCTCCACCTCGCGTGCCTTGGCCACCGCGTCAGCGCTCCTGGTCGATCGCCGACAGGATGATGCCCTCTCGCAGGCCGCCGCGCGAGACCGCCAGGGGCGCCCCGAGGATCCTGGTGGCCTGCTCGAGCACGACGAGCCCGCCCGGGAGCAGGCGCACGCGCTCGGCGTCGAGGGCGTGACGGCGGGCGACCTCCTCGCACGGCCCGGCGGTGACGGCGCCCAGCGCGGCGTCCAGGGCGGCCTCGTCGAGCACCGCCCCGCACAGGCGGTGCATCGTGGTGGCGCTGCCGCCCACGGCGAGCGCGAGGTCGGCCGGCGGCGGGCGCACCGACGCGAACGCCGTGGCCGCCGCGGTCCGCAGCGCCGCGAGCTCGGCGGCGCTGGGCGGGTCGCCGCGGACGTGCTCGTCGACGAGCCCGGCCGAGCCGACCGGCACCGAGGTCGACCACGTCACGCCGCCGTCGAGCGTGCCGACCGCCAGCTCG